>JAFDYG010000145.1 GCA_018267545.1 Bacteroidota bacterium | reverse complement strand
GGCCTGCATTTCTTCGACGTAAGCGCGCCGGTCTATGAGGAGGTGGGCAGGCTTACGGCTATCCGGCGGAGTCATATTACGCTGAGACGCGGCAGACAGTATTTGCGGCCGATCTCGGGGGACGGTCATGGGTTTGGTCTGCCTGATTTCGTGCAGGGCGCTTCGCGAATCAGTTCGGTCATTGCCTGGTCGAGGGTGCTGGATGATGAGGAGATCATCGTGGCGATGAATACGGATACGGTCAATAGTCTTTCTGTTTGGGTAACAATCGACAATGAACTTCATAAGGCGGGGGATGTTTTCACCTGTATCTATCCGGTCGTTCCTTTGTTGCCTGAGACGGCTGTCGAGGAGAGGAACGGGAAGGCTATTTTTATCAGCGTATTGAAAGCGGGGTTTGTGATTTATAAGCGGTCAACGGCTGTCCGAATACGGACAGTTTCGTAGATTATTGGTTTGTAATTGGTTGGATTGTAATATTTTGTGTAATGGCATGTTCATTGGAGCTATATTCTCAAATAATGCCTTCATGTTTAGAAACTATCTGCTCACCGCCTGGCGTAACCTGAAGAAAAACAAAGTCTTTTCTTTTATCAATATTACCGGTCTGGCCATCGGCATGGCCGTTTGTCTGTTGATTTTACAATACGTCAACTTCGAGCTGAGCTATGACCAGTTCAATGCGAATATGGCGGATATTTACCGGGTGGGGAATGATCGTTATCAGAACGGTAAGCTGATCCAGCATGGCACGATTACGTACTCGGCGATCGGCAAGGCGATGCAGGACGATTATCCGGAGGTGATCAATCATGCAAGGGTCGAGCCCTGGGGAAAGGAGATCGTTTCTTACCAGGACAAGAAGCTCTCGGAAGTGCAGGCCTTGGCGGTAGACAATAGTTTTCTGACGATGTTTTCCTATCCTTTTATTTCGGGCGATATCCGAACGGCGTTGAAGGAACCGTTTACTGTGGTGCTGACTGTAAAAGCAGCGGATAGGATTTTTGGACCGCAGCAGGACTATTCCAGCCTGGTCGGGAAACAGATCGTAATCAACAAAGATAGTTTCACCTACAAGGTAACCGGGATCATGGCCAACGTGCCGGAGAATTCACACCTCGAGTTCGAGATGCTGACTTCTTATGTTTCGATGATGGCGGGGAAGAATCCCTGGAAAGAATCCGACTATGATTTTACCGATTCCGATTTCTGGCATTATATCCAGTTGAAGAAAGGGACAGACTATAAGGCCTTTCAGGCAAAGTTCGCGGCGTTTAGCGACCGGCACTTTCAGGGGAGTAAGGTTTCTGGCTCCGTAGAAAAGTTCCATCTGCAGCCGCTGGCAAAGGCGCATCTTTACTCCGACTATGAATATGAAATAGGCAAGACGGGAAGTGCTACGGTTGTATGGGGACTATTTATCATCGCGATCTTTATCATCGGCATCGCCTGGGTCAACTATATCAATCTGTCTACGGCGCGTTCGGTCGAGCGTGCCAAGGAAGTGGGCGTAAGGAAGGTGACGGGCGCTACGCGGATGGAGCTGATTCGTCAGTTCCTGGTAGAATCGTTGATTGTAAATGTCCTGGCTTTTGCACTGGCCGCGGGGCTGGTATTGCTGACGCAGTCCGCTTTTAATGAGCTGATCCACTCGCACCTGTCGTTTAATAACCTCTTCCAAAAAGGTTTCAATGGTTATGCGCTTCCGATCGGTCTGGCTGCCCTGATTGGGGCGGGCGTTTTCGTATCGGCCTTTTACCCGGCGTTCGTTCTGTCTGCTTTCCGGCCGATCGCTGTGCTGAAAGGGAAATTCAAGGCTTCGAAGAAAGGGGTGGTTTTGCGGAAGGGGTTGGTCATCGGGCAGTTCGCTATTACTATCCTGCTGATCATCGGGTCGGTGGTCGTATATCGGCAGATACGATATATGAGCAACCAGGAGCTGGGGATGAATATCGACCACATGCTGGTTGTCAAGCCGCCGTTTTTGAGCAGCTGGGACTCGACCTTTATCGCAAGAGAGAATACGTTCAAGAATTCGTTACGGCAAATACCGGGGGTAGCCGGCGTTGCAACAGCCAATCGTTTGGCGGGTGACGAGATGGGGCGTGCGTTCAAGGTCCGCCGTCTGGAGGACAATAGCGGCGCCAACTATACGCTCAGGAATATGGGCGTCGACCCGGATTATATCGGGCTCTATGGGATGAAGCTGGCTGCGGGACGGAAATTCGAATCGACAGATTATAACCCCGATTGGAATAAGCTGCACAATATTATTATCAGCAGCAGCGCGGTTAAGCTGCTGGGCTTTGCCTCGGATGAGAAAGCTATCGGGGGGCGGATTATATTCTTTCGAAAGACCTGGGAGGTCGTCGGCGTAGTGAAGGATTTTCATCAGAAGTCGCTGCGATATGCGGTGGAGCCGACGGCATTATTGCCTATTTATGGGACGAATAACAGTATTTCGATCAAGGTGAATACGGCCAATATTTCCGCAACCATGGCTGCGGTCAAGGCACAATATGAAGCCTTCTTCCCGGGGAATCTGTTCGACTATATCTTCCTCGACGATAAGTTCAACGAGCAGTATAAGAATGACCAGCTGTTTGGAAAGGCCTTTGCCTTGTTTGCCGGTTTTGCGATTTTTATAGCCTGCCTGGGGTTGCTGGGGTTGTCGTTGTTTGGTACGACGCAGCGGATCAAAGAGATCGGGGTTCGGAAGGTGCTGGGCGCTTCGGTGGGGAATATCGTGCTGTTGCTTTCGAAGGAGTTTGTGGTGTTGATTTTGATTTCATTTTTGCTGGCGGCTCCGGTTGCGTGGTGGATCATGCATCAGTGGCTGCAGGACTTTGCGTATAGGATTTCGTTGAGTCCTTTGATTTTTATCGGTGCGGGGCTGATGGCGTTGTTTATTGCGCTGGCGACGATCAGCTTTCTGGCGATACGGGCGGCGCTGATGAATCCGGTTAAAAGTTTGAGAACGGAATAATTAATGACCGGAGGCAATTTTAATAAGCTCATATTTATTTTTACTGTAGTAGGTAATGCTCGTGTCGTTCCAGGACAGGCTGTCGACCCTGTTATTGGTGATGGCGCGGTAGGTAGTGGCGTCGATTGCCGTGTCTCTTAGCCAGATTCTTCCGTCGATCTGGCTATAATAGTAATTGCCGGTGAGGTGCTGCATTTTGGAATGCTTGTCTCCGTCGATGGAGGAGACAAGGCCTGAGCAGCCTTTGAAAGCAAGAAAGGCTAACCCGAGCAGGGCGATGAGACATATGATGATAAAGGATAAGCGTGTCATATGATCGTGTTCAGAAAATCGTTTAGGGTTTGCTTGCGGTCCAGCTGGAACTTCTTTCTCAGCCGGTAGCGGCTGATGTCGACGCCCCGGACGGAGATATTCATCAGCTGGGCGATTTCTTTTGTAGAAAGGTTCAGCTGAAGGTACGCACAGACTTTTAGGTCCGAGCTGGTGAGGCTGGGGAATTTGGTCTTTAATTTCTTCAGAAAATCGTTATTGATCTCGTTGAAATGGGAGGCGAACTGATCCCAGTTGGATTTGCTTTTCTCGACTTCGCTGACCAGCTGGAGGGCGCTTTTTACGTCGTGATTATTGCCCGTTTTTTTATACAGAGATTGCAGCTCTTCCTTTACCCTTGATAGGGCGTCTTCTCTTTCGACCAGGTGCATGCTGGCGTTGGCCAGCTCTTGTTTCTTCAGCAGGACTTCCTGGGCCAGCTTTTCGTTTTGGAGCTTGATGATTTCCTTTTCGCTTTTTTCGATCTCCAGGTTGTGGAGGGCGATGATTTGTTGTTGCTTCTCCTCGTATTTGATTCGCTGGAGGTTGAGGCTTCGCTGCTGCCATTGGTTGATAGCGTATAGCAAGAGGAGGAAGAGCAGGGCATAAATGAGATAGGCCCAGATGGTTTTGTAAAAGGGTGGGGCGATGGTAAATGTGTAGGCTGCCGGTGCGGATTCGGTCGAGAGGTTGTCGTGGACCTTTACGAGGAAGCTGTATTTGCCTTCGGGGAGGTTCGTATAATCTTTTTCCGTTTTTGTGGACCAGGTGCTCCAGTTTTTGTCGTAGCCTTCGAGCTTGTAGCTGTATTCGATGTTAGGTTGCTGGCTATAGGCGGGGCTGCTGAATTCGAAGTGGAAGGAATTGCTGCTGTTGGGGAAGGCTTGTGTTGCTGTGCTGGCGGCGTAGCCCCCGAAAATGGTGCTATCCGAGTTGAGCTTGACGTTGCCGATCCGGACGGAGAGGGTTCGCTGGGTGCTGATGTATTTCTTGTAGTTCAGCAGGATAATGCCCTTTTCGCTGGCGATAAAAATATTCTCGGCGTTGTAGGGGTAGACGTTTTCGAAGCCGGAGAGAATTTGTCCTTTTAGCTCCGGGAACCAGGTGAGGGTAAATT
>JAFDYG010000144.1 GCA_018267545.1 Bacteroidota bacterium | reverse complement strand
GTTGGTCGAAGCGGCAAGAACCCTAAAACAGAAAGGACTATCCATAAAATGTCAGCTGCTCGGTTTCTTCGACGATAATCCGGCCGCCATCCCGCAAAGCCAGGTGGAAGAGTGGCACAATCAGCAGGTCATCACCTATCTCGGCCATACGGACGCCGTCCCCGGCTTTATCGAACAGGCGGATTGCATCGTCCTGCCCTCCTACTACCGCGAAGGCATCCCCCTCAGCCTCCTGGAAGGAGCAAGCATGTGCAAAGCGCTGATCGCGGCCGATACCTCCGGCTGCCGGACCCTGATCCACGAAGGCCTAAACGGCTATTTATGTAAGGAAAAGGACGTGGACAGCCTCACCGAAAAGATGACGGCTTACTATCACCTGCCCGCCGCGGAAAAAAGACGCATGGGCCTGGAAGGAAGAAAAAGAGTGTTGGACTCCTTTGCAAATGACATAATTGTCGATATTTATCTAAAAAAGATCAACTCCATCCTGAAATAATGCATATTCTGTTGTTCGTCGGCTATGGCCTTTTATGCATATATGGAATATTGAAGATGCCTTTTATTCGAAAAAGCGGCATCAAACCAGCCGTCCTTATATTTCTATTCACACTGCACGTTGCAACAGGTATTGCACATAATTGGATAGCCTGGCGCTTCTACCCCGAACACGGCGACATCTGGGAGTTCTATCGCCTGAGCTTTCTGTTTCGCACCCGGCTAACCTCCCAATTCTCCCTCTTCCTGAGCGACAACTCTACACTGGGTTATATTACCCACAATGGGATCATCGGAATAAATATGATCCTGAATATTTTCTCCTTCGACAACCTGAACATCAATACCCTACTGTTCTCCTTCTTCGTCTTCCTCGGCAACATAGCCCTGTTCAAATTCCTGCGCAGAAGATTCCCCACCGCCCCCCTCGTGGCCTTTATCGTCTTCCTGCTGCCCTCCACCCTCTTCTGGACCTCCTGTATACACAGGGAAGGAATGCTCTATATGCTGCTCGGTTTCCTCCTGCTGGCTTTCGATCGATGGCTGACTTCCGGACACCGCAAGCCATTGTATCTTTCCATCTTTTATATACTGCTGATCACCTATTTCAGGTTCTACGTCGTCCTGTCTCTTCTACCGGCATTATTTATCTGGACCGTGGCAAAGAAACGTATTCCAATCCAGCGTATTCTCCCCTTTGCCGGAATAGCGCTGCTCGCGCTGGCGCTCACCCCCTTCATCTTCCCCGCACTCACCAGCAGAATCGCCCTCGCTATCACCGCCCACCAGCTCGATTTTGCCCAGCTGGAAGGCAACTCCCGACTGTCCCTCCCCCTGATGGACGGCACCTGGGGCAGCATATTCAGGGTCCTCCCAGCCGCCTGCGTCAACGGTCTCTTTCAGCCCCTTCCCGGAACCGGCGGTAAAACGCTTTATTGGGCCTTTGCGCTCGAGCTGATGGGCATCTGGATCCTTTTCTTCGTCGCCCTGACCCGACTCAAGACAAACCCCTTCACCCTCTTCTGCCTGATCTTTGCCCTGTCGGGCATGATTATAATAGGAGCAATGGTCCCCTTCGCCGGCGCCATCGTCCGCTACCGCAGCATCTTTCTCCCCTTCCTCCTGGCGCCCCCCCTCTATGCTCTCCATTCCACCCGCATTTTCCGCCCCATAAATACCCTGCTATCCCGTTGCATTCTCCCCAAATCAGGTGATACTCCCTTCTCATATTAGAATTCTATCCATATCATAGGGAGGCATAGATTAAAAATATTTAGCATAATCAAAAACCTGATTAAAATCAGGGTAAAAACCGCTAAAATGTGGTAATTTTTAGTTTTTTTATTGTGAATTTTTCATTTTTACACATCCAAGACCAAAAATTTATTTTATATCCCTACAATCATTTAGTTTCGCTAAAATTTTTGAAGCATGTCCTCATTAAGATTTAAAGCCATTGACAACTTGACTACCGCTACCAGCGAGCAGGTGCCTGGTGTAGCTAAGATAACCGCCATCTTCGGCGAGAACGTTTTCACTCTGAAAACTGCGCGTGAATTTTTAAGCGACGAAGCGTATAAAAGCTTAGTAGCCTCTATCAAGGGCGGTAAGAAAATTGATCGTGCCGTTGCCAACCAAATTGGTTCCGGCCTGCGCCAATGGGCTGAGGCAAAGGGTGTAACCCACTTCACACACTGGTTCCAACCCCTGACAGGAACAACGGCTGAAAAGCACGATTCCTTCTTTACGATAAAAGGTGATGGTACCCCCATCGAAGAATTTGACGGCGCTGCCCTCATCCAACAGGAGCCTGACGCCTCTTCTTTCCCCAGCGGCGGTTTGCGCGCGACTTTCGAAGCCCGTGGCTACACCGCATGGGACCCCTCCTCTCCCGCCTTTATCATGGAGATCGGAGCCGGAAGAACCCTTTGCATCCCGACCATTTTCGTTTCTTATACCGGTGAATCCCTCGACTACAAAGCACCCCTGCTGAAGGCCCTGGCTGCCCTCGACAAGGCTGCTGTCGAAGTTTGCCACTATTTCGATAAGAATGTAGGCAAGGTTACCGCAACCCTCGGCTGGGAACAGGAGTACTTCGTAGTCGACGAAGGTCTGTTCAACGCCCGCCCTGACCTGGTTATGAGCGGCCGTACCGTATTCGGACACGCCCCCGCCAAAGGCCAGCAGCTCGAAGACCACTACTTCGGCAGCATTCCCGAAAGAGTTTACGCCTTTATGCGCGACTACGAAAACGAATCTTACAAGCTGGGTATTCCCCTGCGCACGCGTCACAACGAAGTGGCTCCCGCACAGTTCGAGTGCGCTCCCATCTTCGAAGAAGTCAGCGTTGCCGTCGACCACAACATCCTGCTGATGGACATCATGGACCGCGTCGCCCGCCGTCACAAACTGCGTGTGCTCATCCACGAGAAACCCTTCGCCGGCATCAACGGTAGCGGTAAGCACAACAACTGGAGCATGGCTACCGACACCGGTGTCAACCTGCTTGCTCCCGGCAAGACTCCCAAGACGAACCTGATGTTCCTGACGTTCTTCGTCAACACCATCAAGGCCGTTCATGACTATTCCGACATCCTGCGCGCATCTATCGCTTCCGCAGGCAACGATTTCCGCCTCGGCGCAAACGAAGCTCCTCCCGCCATTATCTCTGTCTTCATCGGCGAATACCTGAGCAAGGTGCTGGCTGACGTAAAGGAAAGAGTAGGTGATAAGTTCGACGAGCAAGACGAAGCTATCCTGAAGCTCGACCTGCACAGAAGCATCCCCGAGCTGCTGCTCGACAATACCGACCGTAACCGTACTTCTCCCTTCGCCTTCACCGGCAACAAGTTCGAGTTCCGCGCCGTGGGTTCCAGCGCAAACTGCGCCAACGCGATGATCGCCGTCAATACGATCATGGCCGAAACCCTGAAGAAGTTCAAGAAGGACGTAGACGCCCTCATCGAGAAAGGCGACAAGAAGGAAATCGCGATCATGCACGTCATCCGCGAGTACGTCGTCAACAGCGAAAAAGTTCTGTTCGAAGGCGACGGCTATAGCGACGAATGGCACCACGAAGCCGAAAGACGCGGTCTGCCCAACGTACGTACGACCCCGCTGGCTCTCGACGCCATGGTTACCGATAAGGCCAAGCACCTCTACGAAGTCAACGGCGTTTACACGCACATCGAGCTGGAAGCCCGTCACGAGATCGAGCTGGAAAAATACATCAAGCGCGTACAGATCGAAGCCCGCATCATGGGTGAGCTGGCTACCAGCCATGTCCTGCCCCCGGCGATCAAGTACCAGAATATCCTGCTCCAGAACATAAAGGGCATGAAGGAAATCGGCCTCAACGGCGCCGCTTATTCCAACCAGCAGCAGATCCTCGAAAAGATCTCCGAGCACATCGCCAAGGTCAGCGAGCTCGTCGGCAAGATGATCGAAGCGCGTAAAATCGCCAACGCCATCACCGATACCCGCACCAAGGCTATCGCTTACAACAGCCAGGTAAAGGAGCCTTTCTTCGATCAAATCCGCTACCACGTGGATAAGCTCGAGCTTCTTGTCGACGACAAGGAATGGGTTCTCTCCAAATACCGCGAATTACTGTTCTTGCGCTAAGCATAAAAAAACCCGCCGAATGGCGGGTTTTTTATTTCGTTTATTTCATTCTCTCGCTTACCCATTTCTTAGCAATGTCCAATTGCTGCGGCATCGTCAGATGCGAATTATCCAGCACGATCGCATCGTCCGCCTTTCGCAGCGGGCTTATCTCCCGGTGCGAATCGATATAGTCCCTCATCGACAGGTTATGCTTCACCTCTTCCAGAGTGATATTCGGATTCTTCTCGTACAGCTCCCTAAACCGCCGTTTTACCCGCACATCTTCATCCGCCGTCATAAAGATCTTCAGCTCCGCACTAGGGAAAACCGTCGTCCCGATATCCCGGCCATCCATTACAATGCCCTTCCTGCTGCCCATCTCCTGCTGCCTGGCCACCGCAAACGCCCGCACAGCCTTGATAGCGGCGACCTCACTCACCTTTTCAGCAATGACCAGGTCACGGATCACATACTCCACATTCTCGCCATTCAGGTACATCTCCGTCTGTCCATTCTTATGGTTAGTCATAAATACCAGCTTGATCGCCTCAAGCGCATGCGCCACCGCCTCTTCATTGGTCCAGTCGATGTGATTGCGCAGAAAATACAAGGTAATAGCGCGGTACATGGCTCCGCTGTCAATATAGACATAATGTAGCTCCCTGGCCAGCTGCTTGGCCAGCGTGCTCTTCCCGCAAGAGGACCAGCCGTCGATGGTGATGATGATCTTTTCCATTCGTTCACAAATTTGCAGAAAAAAAGCCATCCGTGCGGATGGCTTTTTTTCTTTTTTGTATAATGAACAGATGTACTCTCTTACGCTTCAGATTTCTCTTTGGTCCTTTCCTTCAGAGAAAACTTGATCTTGGAATTCTCCTTATCCAAATCGGCAATCAGCACGTCCCCATTCTTGATATTCATGTTCAGGATCTCTTCCGCCAGGGGATCTTCCAGGTATTTCTGGATCGCCCTGTGCAACGGACGAGCGCCAAACTGCTGATCGTATCCCTTATCGGCGATGAAATTCTTCGCTTCGTCGGTCAGCTCGAGGGTGAATCCCAGGTTGTTGAGACGTTTCAACACGCCCTTCATCAGGATGTCGATGATCTGGAAGATATGCTCCTTATTCAACGAATTGAAGATAACGACGTCGTCGATTCTATTCAGGAATTCGGGACTGAAAGTCCTCTTCAACGCCTTTTCGATGACCGCCTTGTTGTTCTCGTCGGCATTCTGGGTCCGGGCGGCGGTGGCGAAACCAACCCCGTCACCGAAATCCTTCAGCTGACGTACCCCAATGTTGGAGGTCATGATGATCAGCGTATTCTTGAAATCTACCTTACGACCCAGGCCATCCGTCAGCTGTCCATCGTCCAGCACCTGCAGCAGGATATTGTAGATATCCGGGTGCGCCTTTTCGATTTCGTCCAGCAGAATTACGGAGTAGGGTTTGCGGCGGACTCGTTCCGTCAGCTGACCACCTTCTTCATAGCCCACATATCCGGGAGGCGCGCCGATCAAACGGCTCACCGTGAATTTCTCCATGTATTCGCTCATGTCTATCCGGATAAGGGAATCCTCAGAATCGAACATATAGCGGGCCAGCGCGCGGGCCAGCTCGGTCTTACCTACCCCCGTGGGTCCAAGGAAGATAAAGGTGCCGATCGGCTTCTTCGGGTCTTTCAGACCTACCCTGTTACGCTGGATGGCCTTGACCACCTTCGTAATCGCATCGTCCTGACCAACGACCATGCCGCGCATGTCGATGGACATATTCCTGAGCTTCTCCGTCTCGGCCTGAACCATGCGCTTGACGGGAATGCCGGTCATCATGCTCACTACTTCGGCAATGTTCTCCTCATCGATGGGATAACGCTTGTGCTTGCTTTCTTCTTCCCACTCGGCCTTTGCCTTTTCCAGCTCTTCCTGCAAACGCTTTTCCGTATCCCGGAGCGAAGCCGCTTCTTCGAACTTCTGGCTCTTCACCACCTTGTTCTTCTCATTCTTCACGTCCTCGATCTTCTTCTCCAGCTCGACGATATTCTGGGGAACATTGATATTCTTCAAGTGTACCCTCGCGCCAACCTCATCGAGCACGTCGATAGCCTTGTCCGGTAACAGCCGGTCCGTCATATAACGGTCGCTCAGCTTAACGCAGGCGTCGATCGCGTCGTCAGAGTAAGTGACGTTGTGGTAGTCCTCGTATTTGGATTTGATATTGTTGAGGATCTGGATGGTTTCATCCACGCTGGGGGGATCGACCATCACCTTCTGGAACCGGCGGTCAAGAGCGCCGTCCTTCTCGATATACATGCGGTATTCATCCAGCGTAGAGGCGCCGATGCATTGGAGCTCGCCGCGGGCCAGGGCCGGTTTGAATATGTTGGAGGCATCGAGCGAACCGCTCGCACCGCCCGCACCGACAATCGTATGGATTTCGTCGATGAACAGGATGACATCTCTGTTCTTCTCGAGCTCATTCATGATCGCCTTCATTCTTTCTTCGAACTGGCCACGGTACTTGGTGCCCGCAACCAGGGCCGCCAAATCCAGGGAGATAACGCGCTTGTCGAACAATACGCGAGACACCTTCCGCTGAACGATCCGCAGCGCCAGACCTTCGACGATCGCCGTCTTACCTACGCCAGGCTCACCGATCAGGATAGGGTTGTTCTTCTTACGGCGGGAAAGGATCTGCGAAACACGCTCGATCTCTTCCTCACGGCCCACAATGGGGTCAAGAGCTCCCATCTCTGCCAAACGGGTGATGTCACGGCCAAAATTATCTAACACCGGAGTTTTGCTTTTCGCATTCCCGGCAGAACGCGCTTTCTGTTGCGAGTATTTCTTTTCCTCATCAAAGTCGTCGTCATTTTCCTCTGCATACTCACTGCGAACGTCATTGCTTTTTACAACGCCTAATTCGTTTCTAAATAAGTCGTAATCCACGTCAAATTGATTTAAGATTTGAGTAGCGATGTTTTCTTTGTTCTTTAGGATGGAGAGCATCAGATGTTCTGTTTCTACCGTAGGGCTTTTCAGGGCTTTTGCTTCCAGAACGGTCACTCGTATCACCTTCTCCGCCTGTTTGGTCAGGGGAAGACTATTGATATTAGCTATGTTTTTACCGGTCTTATCCTTTACTGCCATTTCCACTTCCTTCCGTAATTCATACAGGTCCACATTGAAAGACTTTAAAATGCGGACAGCCGTATTATCACCTTCCCGGATCAAACCCAGCAATAAGTGCTCCGTACCGATAAAATCGTTCCCCAGTCGCAAAGCTTCCTCCCTGCTGAACGATATAATCTCCTTTACCTGGGCTGAAAAATTATTATCCATTTTTAAGTTATTGAGCTTTATACAATAATAACGAATATTTTTGACTTCTGTTTCCGCCTCTTTATTAAC
>JAFDYG010000143.1 GCA_018267545.1 Bacteroidota bacterium | reverse complement strand
TAGGGGGGGAGCAAGGACAACAACTCCGGCCGGGAAGCCATGATATTAAGGGCATCGGCATCTATAACCATCGGCTTCCGGTAGCGCTGCAACAGCTCACCGACAAACCTGGCCGTCCGGTCATCCGTCCCCAGTCCCGGACCAACACCTATCACCGAATAACGGTCCGTTTCTCCCTCGAAACCCGTGTGAACCTCTTCGTCCTTATCCGTCATCACCATCGCCTCGGGCAGCCCCATCTGGAGAATCGCATAGCCGCAACGAGGCACATGGCAGGTAAGCAGCCCCGCACCTGCCCGCAGACAAGCCCGGGCCGCCAGGACCGCAGCCCCCATCTTCCCATAGCTGCCAGCCACCAGCAAAGCATGTCCAAAATTCCCCTTGTGCGCATAGGCCGAGCGGGGACGAAAGATCGCCCGGATAAGAGCGGGGTCTAGTAGCTCTGCTTCGCCTGAAGCCTGCTGCAGATAGTCCGGATGGAGACCGATATCGAGGATATGGACGTCTCCGACAACCGGCTCGTTTTCTGGAAGAAGGAAAGCCAGCTTGTAGCACTGAAAGCTGAGCGTATGGGTAGCCCGAACAGCCGTATTGCCGCGGGATGAATGATTGACAAATAAACCGCTGGGAATATCGATCGCGATAATTTCGTTGCCTGAAGCGTTGATGTGCTGGACCAGCTGCTCGGTGACGCCATCCAGCTTGCGGTTGAGTCCGGAGCCAAGCAGCGCATCGACGAGGATTTCCCCGGGAACGATGGGGTGAAAATGGTCAACCCCCTGGACAAATCTCACCTCGACCGATGTTGCGTGCAGGCGCTCCAGATTGACCTGAAAATCTTCGGTTCCGATATGGCCAAATTCGAGGATCGATACAGAGACGGGACAATCCAGCTCCGACAGCATCCTGGCTAGCGCCAAGCCGTCGCCTCCATTATTCCCTTTACCGCAATAGATCGAAAAAGACCGGCCCAGATAGCCGTTGGATTCCAGCCAGCGGAGACAGCTGGCGGCCGCCCGCTCCATCAGGTCGATGGAAGCAATCGGTTCGTGCGAGATCGTATAGGCATCCCAAGCCCTGATCTGCTCGGCTGAAAAGATTTCCATGCGGAAATTTAATCAAATCCGCGTTAACTGACTTTTTTCTTTTGAACTACTTTCTTCTTGGCCGTATGCACGGCAACGGGGTGGGATGTACGCGCCGGCGCTTTCTTTACTACGTGACGAACATGTCCCGCAGTACGGGTATGAGCCACTTTTTTTGCAACGGGCTTGGGAGCGGGAGGCTCTCCAGCCGTACCTGAATCCGGACTTGTGCCGGCAACAGAGCCAGGACTTCCGGAAGCACCCGCGGTAGGCTCGCCGCCTTCATCGTCGAAGCTCTCATTACCCTGGCGGTAGTCACCAAAAAGGTCCGCGAGGCGTTTGGCCGAATAGACGTTCTTATAATCGTTATTGCTGAGGGCGATGATCGTAGCATTCTCGTCCAGCATACGGACAAAGACGGTACGGTTGCCATGCCACCAGCCATTGTGATAAATGAGCTTTTTCCCATTGGGAATAAAAAGCATCCGCCAGCCGAGACCATAATTACGTTGTCCGGGCTTTTCAAAGCTGTATCCGGCATAGGCGCTGTCCAGGACACCCTTGGTAAAGAGCTGACCGTTACGCAGGGCCTGGTCCCATTTGTACATATCGCGGACAGTAGAGTAGATATTTTTGTCGCCATAGACCTGATCCAGGAACTCCATCCGGAATTGGCGGCCATTCTGATAATAGGAATCCATAGACCTGCCCGAATCCGTCGCGGTATAGACATAGGTGTCCTGCATCTGCAAGGGCTGGAAGAAGGTCCTGGCCATAAAATCGGGGTAGGGGAGACCCGAAACCTTTTCGATGATCAGGGCTAGCAGGGCATAGTTGGTATTGGAATACTCGAAATGCCGGTTGGCATAGCCGCTAAATACTTCCCTTTCACGGGCGTGGTTGATGATATATTGGAGAACGTCGGCGTTGCTGAGCAGGACGTGCTTGTTCACCCCCGGTTTGTCCATAAAATGAACATAGTTGTGCAGTCCGCTCCGGTGATTGAGCAGGCTTTGGATCGTCACAGTGGGAAAAGGAAAGCCCTGTAAATACTTGCCAACCGAGTCGTGGATATCTAATTTGCCATCCTGCCAGAGCTTCAGCGTGCCCATGGCGGTAAAAGTCTTGGAGATAGAGGCCAGATGGAAGGCCGTATGATCGGTGAGAGAGTCTTTTTTCCTCGTGGGATTGCGGAAACCTTTATAGTGCTCATAGATAATCACGCCATTCTTGGCGACCAGGACGCTTCCATTGAAACGCCCGCCCAGTATAGGGTCGAAGAAATGGCTGGTGAGCGAGGTATAATGCTCCAATTCGGGCCCCGTGAGCGCCGGCGCCGGGGCAGCGGTCGTCACTGTATCCAGCTGAACAGTTTTAGAAGGTTGAGCCTGACCACACGATACGACCATTAAGGTTACGGACAACACTAAAAAGCCAATCCCTTTCATCAGTATAGTAATGTCTTAATTTTTTGGGTTAGAAAACGGCAAAAATAAAATAATCCGGCGTTACTTTGCACTTCCAATTTGGAAAGTAACGCAAAAAGCAGGGCAAAATTATGGCGGAAAAGAAAACTACTAGTTACCCTAAAGAAAAGATTAACATACTTTTCTTAGAGAATATCAGCGACGCAGCGGTCAAACATTTCAAGGACTCGGGTTATGCCTCCGTTCGGAAGCTCGGTGGAGCGCTGTCGGAAGAGCAGCTCATCAACGAAATAAAGGACGTTCATCTGCTGGGTATTCGTTCCAAGACGCAGATTACTCCCAAGGTGCTCGATGCCGCAAAAAAACTACAGGCAATCGGCTGTTTCTGCATAGGAGTCAACCAGGTAGATCTAAAATCCGCCACCAATCACGGCGTCGTCGTCTTCAACGCCCCATATTCGAACACCCGTTCGGTCGCCGAGCTGGTAATCGGCCTGGCCATCATGCTGATCCGCCGGATTCCGGACAAAAGCAAGGCCGCGCACGAAGGCGTCTGGCTAAAAGAAGCCAAAGGAAGCTATGAATTAAGAGGTAAAACATTGGGAATCATTGGATATGGCAGCATCGGCACCCAGGTCAGCATCCTGGCCGAGGCCCTGGGGATGAAGGTCATTTTCTACGACACAGTAACCAAACTGCCCCTGGGTAACGCCGAGGCTAAGAAGACCCTCAAGGAAGTCGTCAGCCAGGCCGATATCGTGACCCTGCACGTTCCCGAGACCGCCCAGACAAAGAACCTGATCAATAAAACAGTCTTCAAACAGTTCAAGAAAGGAGCGATCCTGCTCAACTACGCCCGGGGCGAGGTCGTCGACCTGGAATGCCTGGCCAAATCCCTACAGGAAGGTCTGCTTTCCGGCGCCGCTATCGACGTATATCCCTGGGAACCCGAAAAGAACGGCGACCGCTTTACCACCCCCTTACAAGGCCTCCCCAACGTTATCCTCACCCCGCATATCGGCGGTTCCACCGAAGAAGCACAGGAGAATATCGGGGAAGACGTCAGCAACAAGCTGTTCCAGTATCTCGAGACGGGTATGACCATCGGAAGCCACACGATCCCATCGCTGAGCCTCCCACACCAGGAAGGCACACACCGGATCCTGCACGTCCATAAAAACGTTCCGGGCGTCCTTTCCGAGATCAACAGCACACTATCCAAACACAATATCAATATCCTCGGTCAGTATCTCAAGACCAACGACGAGATCGGCTATGTGGTATTGGATATCGACAAGCGGCTTTCCAATCAAGCCCTGCAGCTGTTGAAGGAAGTAAAGCAGACGATCAAAACCCGGTTACTGTATTAAATTTCAAACGTCATGGCGGCCATTTTCTTAACAGCAGAGTGGAGAAAATTAGCCATGGCTAACTACCCGGTTGACCCGTCAGCCTTGCGCCCCCTTTTGCCGCATCGAACCGAGCTCGACACCTGGGCAGGGGAGGTCTATGTCAGCCTGGTGGGCTTTCAGTTTCGCGAAGTCAGAGTCAGGGGGCTCCGAATTCCCTTTCATACCAATTTTCCCGAAGTCAATCTCCGGTTTTATATCCGGTACAAAGAAGGCAACGACTGGAAAAGAGGAGTGGTCTTTATCCGGGAGATCGTTCCGCTGCCCGCAGTCAGCTGGGTCGCCAATACCCTTTTTCGCGAACGATACATCAGCCTGCCGATGCGGTATGAAGAAAGTCAGGACGGCGCCTCTTTGAACGCCGCCTATCGATGGAAATACAAAGGTCGATGGAATGAATTGAGTGTAGTTGCAGACAGCGGGTCACATTTCCTCGCGGAAGGCTCGCCGATCGAAGTATACGGTAAAAAGGAAATTTAGCCCATTGCTTTTAAAACCTTTTTGGCCCGGCTGCGAAATGCCGCGGTCGAATGCTCATACTGATCTTCGATGATCAGCCGCAGCTCGGTCTTGATTTCAGGATAATCCACCGAAAGATTCGACAGGATAGTCAGCGAAAATGCTTTTACCGCAATCGGCGTCTCCGGTGATTGTATAAAGTCGAAGCAGATGCTCATCACGCGGCCCTGGTGTTTCTTTGGAATCGCGACATCCTGCAGCAGCCGTACGGTATTCCGGATAACGGCTACGTGTATGTCCTTCCGCTGCAGATTATCCAGCAGCCGTTTGAAATAAGGACCTATCAGCCCGGGATGATTCCGTACACAATAGCTCAAGGGCCAGGCCGCCCGCTGGGTGATGCGATACTCGCCCTCGAAAAAGAGCCGGATCAGCACCGCGAATCGGACCTTGTCTTCTCACACATAGCGCACGATGCGGTCGGTTTGCTTTTTGGAATGTTCATCCTTTAGTAGTTGGTATAAGTCCATATCTCTTCTCGAATGATAAAGTTGCCTAAATTTAGGGCATAATTCTTCCTTTATGAGCTACAAGCCCAATTCCGCCCGTTATGATGCAATGGAGTACCGGCGCTGCGGCCGCAGCGGACTTCTTTTACCGGCAGTATCCCTGGGACTCTGGCATAACTTCGGCGGGGTAGACACGCTGGAGAACTGCCGCAAGATCTTACAGCTGGCCTTCGATTCCGGCATCACACACTTCGACCTGGCGAACAATTATGGTCCGCCTCCCGGCTCGGCCGAAGAAAATTTCGGTAGGATCCTAAAGGAAGATTTTCATGGCTATCGCGACCAGCTGGTCATTTCCACCAAGGCCGGTTACTATATGTGGCCCGGGCCATATGGAGAATGGGGCTCTAAGAAATACCTGGTCTCCAGCCTGGACCAAAGTCTGAAGCGGATGGGATTGGACTACGTGGATATCTTCTATCACCACCGGCCCGACCCGAATACGCCATTGGAAGAAACGATGACAGCCCTGGATTTGATAGTCCGCCAGGGAAAAGCTCTATACGTAGGCCTTTCCAATCATAAAGCCGAAGAAGCCGCCAGGGCGATACAAATCCTGAAAAAGCTCGGCACGCCCTGCCTGATTCATCAGCCCAAGTATTCGATGTTCGAGCGCTGGGTGGAAGACGGATTACTGGATCTCCTCGACCAGGAAGGAGTGGGATGTATTCCCTTCTCACCGCTCGCACAGGGTCTGCTGACCGATAAATATCTAAAAGGAATCCCCGCCGATTCCAGGGCCGCTAAGCCAACCGGGTTCCTGCAGGAATCGGCTGTTACCGAAGAGAAAATCGGTAAGATCCGCAGTCTCAACGAGATCGCTATCCAACGCGAGCAGACCCTCGCCCAGATGGCCCTGGCCTGGATATTGAAAGACCGCCGGATCACCTCGGTCCTGATCGGAGTCAGCAAGCCCGAACAGGTGACCGATTCCTTGCAGTGCTTCCGGAACACCTGGTTCTCGCCGGAAGAGCTGCAGACGATCGAATCCATACTCCGATAGGACGGGGAATAAGGGTTCCCATTTAGGGAAAGCGGCCAGGGAAGGCCGCACAACAATGATCTGATTATCAGCCAACTACTTATTGGCATTGGGGTTGATTTATATATGTCAAATAGTTACCCCATGAAACAGTTTACCCTTTACCTTTTTAGTCTGCTCCTGATCGGAGCGGCGAAGGCTGAGCCGGGTCCGCTGCCTGTTGCCAGCAATAATGCGGCAGCTGTGAAGGTAGCCAATGCCAAAGTTGGAGCCGTCCGCTTCCAGTTCACCAACATCAGCGCCGACAACCACCGCGAATCCGTTCTGATCATCTTCGACAGATACGATCACACCG
>JAFDYG010000142.1 GCA_018267545.1 Bacteroidota bacterium | reverse complement strand
TGGAGCATTTTTCCCCATTTACTGCATTTTTTACTGCCCATAATTGGTAAATTTAAATAACTTCGGCCTCCCGGCCAGGGATAAACCAGAAACACAGTAACCGCATGGCGCTTAGGATGATAGACCACGGAACAAAGGAATACCAACAGATGGTGAATCTGCGCCTGGATATCTTGCGCAAGCCACTGGGGCTTTCCTTTGACAAAGAAGAGCTGGACAAGGAGAAGGACGACATCCTCATGGGCGCCTTCGAAGACGACCGGCTCCTGGGCTGCTGCTTGCTGACACGTATGGACGACGCTACGGTCCGCCTGCGCCAGATGGCCGTTCCCAATAGCATGCAGGGGAAAGGTGTGGGCCGCGCGCTCATGATCTTCGCCGAGAATATCGCCCGCGACCTGGGCTACAAGAAACTATGTATGCATGCCCGTAAAACGGCCGTCGGCTTCTATCAGAAGCTGGGGTATGGCATCTCCGGCGAAGAATTCGAAGAGGTCACGATTCCACATTATATTATGGAGAAAGCCCTCTAGGGGCATTTGTCGGACGCCACCGTCCGAGCATGATCAGCCGAAGGCCACCCGCCTATTTAATCAATCTCAAATTAAAGGGATAGCGGTAAATCTTATTCTCGCTCGCCTTGATCGTCGCAATAATCACCAGGACAAAGTTTGCAATGGCCAATACGCCCAACAGCAAAAAGCCGATCAGGATAAAGGCCAATATCCAGCAGGCAATCGCCGCCAGATACACCGTTATCTGAAAGTTGAGGGATTCCTTGGCATTCTCACCGACAAATTGGGACGCGGTGTCTTTTTTGATCAGGAAGATGATCAGCGGCCCCAGGATGCCGACGCCGGGGACAATGGAAAGAACGTGCGAGAGGATGCCCAGGGTGCGTTCATCGCTGGTGGGCGTTGTAAGAGGATATTCTTCCGCCATACAGTAAAGTTTTAGGTCGTTGAATATACCGATTTTTCAATGAACCCGTGCATTCTTTTTAGGAAGACCAGCAGGTCGGCCATCGAGCGGATGTCGTCGAGGACGAGGAGGAAGTTTTTACCGGCCTGCTTCAGCTTGGCCTTGTTGGTATGCTTTTGCAGGTATTCGAGAATCAAACGGAAGGTATCCGATTCGAAATAAGGAGAATCCGGGCGGTTGATGAAATAGGCACGCACCGTCTCCTCTTTTAAGATCAGCTTTTCGAAGCCCAGGCTCACCGCCAGCTTGCGGATCCGGACCGTGTCGAAAAGGTCTTCCACCTGCGCCGGCATGGGACCGAAGCGGTCGATCATCTCGGTATGGAACTGCTGGAGCTCTTCTTCGCTGTCGCAGTTGTCCAGACGGGTGTACAGGCTCAGCCTTTCGGTGATGCTTTCGACGTAGCTATCGGGGATGAGGATTTCCAGGTCGGTATCGATGGTACAGTCCTGAACATAGTCTTCCTGTTTGGAGATCTCTTCCTTGAACAGCTCGCGGAATTCAGTCCGTTTCAGCTCCTTGATCGCTTCGTCGAGGATTTTTTGATACGTCTCGAAACCGATGTCTACCATAAAGCCGCTTTGCTCTCCACCCAGCATGTTCCCCGCTCCGCGGATATCGAGGTCGCGCATGGCGATCTGGAAGCCGCTGCCCAGGTCGCTGTGCTGCTCCAGGGTCTGGAGGCGCTTGCGCGAATCGGTGGGCAAAGTAGCTAACGAAGGAGCCAACAGATAGCAGAAGGCTTTCTTATTCCCGCGCCCTACCCTTCCCCTCAGCTGGTGAAGGTCGCTAAGACCAAAGTGATGGGCGTTATTGACAATGATGGTATTGACGTTGGGAATGTCGACGCCGCTTTCGACGATATTCGTACACACGAGCACGTCATATTTCTTGTCGATGAAGTCGAGGATCCGGTCCTCCAGGTCGCTCCCTTCCATCTGTCCGTGCGCATAGCCGATGCTGAGGTCGGGACAGAGTCCCTGGATGATCGCGGACATCTCGGCCAGTCCTTGAACCCGGTTATAAATGAAAAAGACCTGCCCCCCGCGTTCGGTTTCATAATAGATCGCGTCGCGGATAAAGTCTTCATTGTAACCGTGGAGCTCCGTCTGTATGGGCTGCCGGTTCGGCGGCGGGGTATTGATGATGCTGAGGTCCCTTGCGCCCATCAGGCTGAACTGAAGGGTACGGGGGATGGGAGTAGCCGTCAGGGTGAGACAGTCTACATGCGTACGCAGGGTCTTGATCTTTTCCTTGTGCGCAACGCCGAACTTCTGTTCCTCATCGATCACGAGCAGACCCAGGTTCTTGAACTTTACTTCCTTGCCGAGCAGCGCGTGGGTGCCGATGATTATATCGACCTGTCCTTCTTCGAGCTTCTTCAGTGTTTCCTTTTTCTCTTTGGTCGACTTAAACCGGTTGACGTAGTCGACTTTTACGGGAAAATCTTTCAGCCGTTCGCTAAACGTCTTATAGTGCTGGAACGCGAGGATCGTGGTCGGCACCAGGATGGCGGCCTGCTTGCCGTCGCAGCAGGTCTTGAAGGCGGCACGGATGGCGATTTCGGTCTTACCGAAGCCGACGTCTCCACAAACCAGGCGGTCCATCGGGGACGGTGCTTCCATGTCTTTCTTCACGTCGGCCGTGGCCTTGCTCTGGTCGGGCGTATCTTCGTAGATAAACGACGCTTCCAGCTCCGTCTGCATGTAGTTGTCGGGCGTATGGGCAAAACCTTTTTCGGCCTTGCGCTGCGCATATAGCTTGATGAGGTCGAAGGCGATTTCCTTGACCTTGGTCTTTGTCTTTTCTTTGAGCTTCTGCCAGGCGTCGCTGCCCAGCTTGTTCACCTTGGGTACGGTCCCTTCCTTGCCGGTGTATTTAGATATCTTGTGAAGCGAATTGATGTTGACGTACAGGATGTCGCTGTCCTTATAGATAATACGAACCGCTTCCTGCAGGCGGCCATTGGCTTCGATCTTTTGCAGTCCGCTGTAGACGCCGACGCCGTGGTCGATATGCGTCACGTAGTCGCCGGGCTGCAGCTCGCGCAGGGTGCGGAGGGTAATGGCCTTGTTCTTATTATAGGCCTGCTTGACCTTGTACTTGTGATAGCGCTGGAAGATCTGGTGGTCGGTATAGCAGACGACCTTCAGGTCTTCGTCGATAAATCCTTCGTGGATATTCAGCGCCACCGGCTCAAACGCAATCTCGGCTTTCAAATCTTCGAAGATCGTATACAGACGTTCCAGCTGCCGGGGGTTTTCGGCAAAAAGATAAAGGGTAAACTTCTTCGCCTCCCACGCCCTCAGGTCTTTTATCAGCAGGTCGAACTGGCGGTTGAAGGACGGCTGGGGCTTTGTATGGAATTCGATGGTTTCCGCGGCGGTCCAGCTGGCGGCGGAGGGACCGTATTCGATGGAGTGGAAGCGCTTGAGCTCGCTTTCTATCTGGGCGGCGGTTACAAATTCGTCCAGCGTGATCTCCCGCTTTTCCAGCTTTTCTTCATCCCCATCGATGGAGGTGTCGGGCCGACCCTTGCGGGCTGGCTTTGTTTCTGCCTGTAGGGCTTTTAGCTCTTTTTCCGCCTGCGCGTTTTCCAAAAATAATTGCAAATCCTCTTCCTGTATCTGCA
>JAFDYG010000141.1 GCA_018267545.1 Bacteroidota bacterium | reverse complement strand
GCCATAAACAACCTGCCTGACAGCTGGAAGAAAATAGACCTCCTTATCAACAACGCCGGCCTGGCCCTGGGCCGCGACTACTTCGAAGAAGCCAATATGGATGACTGGGAAACGATGATCGACACGAACGTCAAGGGGCTCCTTTATGTGTCCAAAGCTGTTTTACCGCTGATGATCCCCCAGGGTTCGGGACAAATCATCAATATCGGCTCCATTGCCGGCAAAGAGGTCTACGAAAGGGGTAACGTCTACTGCGCGAGTAAATTTGCCGTCGACGCCCTCTCCAAATCCATGCGAATCGACCTGCTCCGGCATAGCATCAAAGTAACCGCCATCCACCCCGGCGCTGCGGAAACGGAATTTTCCGACGTCCGCTTCAAAGGAGACACGACTACTGCGAAAAAAGTATACGATGGGTTTACCCCGCTCTACGCGGAAGACGTAGCGGACACGATCTTCTACTGCGCGACACTTCCCCCGCACGTTTGCCTAAACGAGGTGGTCATGACTTGCACGGCGCAGGGCAGCGCAGCACATTTCTATAGAAAGATGTGATCAGGGGGCAAGAGAGATTCTTATCTGAATCCCTCCCTTGGTCGTCACGATCGGCGGCGTCGTAGAAATCTTCGGAGTCGTTCGCTGCTGGTCGAAATACAGCTTCAGGTTAATCCGGTTATTCAACACATAGTCGATCGAAGGGTCGATGCGGATTACCCTTTGTCCGCCCGTAGGCAGCGACGCATTCTGGTCCAGGTAGCTGCTGGAGGTCGCATCATCGCGGATGCTGATATCGAGACGGAAAGTAAGATCGTTTTGTGCCTTTTGTGAATTGATGCTGCCCGGCGGTCCATTCGGCGGCGTCTTGCCATTCCCCGCCACCTTCCAGCCAAAGGGCAGCCCAACCCCGCGCTTACGGAAACCGCCTCCGATCGTGATTTCGGTGGACCGGCTTTCGCTCAGCTGGAAGTCGATCAGGCTCAAGCTCAGCTGGCGGCTGCGGCTGTAGCCCACCTTCGCCTGCACCTGGTTTACAAATTGCATATCTATATCCAGCAGCGGAGAGAACGATTCGTTGATCGTAATATTGGGCACCGCATAATAGGGGACGAAGTTCCCGCTGATCGTATCGACGAATCCGGGTGTGCCGTATCCCAGCGGGTCGCTGTACCGCAGCTGTGAGTTGAAGCTGTTCATGCTCAGCGTGCTCGTATAGCCATTAGTGATATTGAAGCTGGTAAAGACCTTGTTGAACCAGGGCAGACGATTCAATCCCGAATAGCTGATATGCCAGTTGGGTTTGGGCAGATAGCCCGAGAAAGGATTGGAGGTCACGTCCCCACCCTTCTCATTGAGCAGGGCCACCGTATGTGGGTCCTTACCCGTATACGCCGCGATAAAGGCGGGAATCAGCACGTCCTGCGCATAGCGGCCATAGCCCGCTGCATACCCATCGCTTCCGACGAGGCCGCCCGTGTACTTATTGATGGAGCCCAACCGGGAAGAGATGATGCTCCTATAATTTTCGAACTTGGCAAAGGTCTTGGAGATCTCGTTCGGCTTATAGGACTCGAAAAGCGTGTTGTAGGAAATAAAGCTGACGCTAAACGTACCGGCCATATACGGGTTCAGTCGGGCGTATCCGTTTCCGCCGATGGTGTCTTTGTAGAGTTCGGAGTAATTTTGGCCGAAAGTCTTGTCGAAATTTACCGTAATCCGCAGATCCCTCACCGGCTCTAAAACCGCCGACGCCGAGATCTTCTGCGTATAGCTGATCAGGTTCTGATTATTCAGCGTCGTATCCGTCGTGATCAGCCCCTTTCGGCCCAGCTTGTTGATAAAGTTAGTATCGGCCCGCTGCCCGAACACATATCCAAATCCCGGCTGCATGCTTCTGAAATTCATTCCCAGCGCCCGCGTGCTATCCAGGTAACCAAAGATCGTAGAAGAAGAATTATCCGCGTAATTGAGCGTCACGTGCTTTAGTGAGGTTAAGATTTTCGCGAGCCCCTTTGCAACGCCCTTCAATTCGAACGGAGCTTTGGGCTGCTTGCCCTTGGCCGTATCCTGGCCAGGCTTGCCGGGTGTTGGCGGAGGCCGCTGCTGTCCGCCGCTTTGGTCGAGCCGTCGCAGGATACCCCACTTGCTGTAAAGCCGGGTGAAGTCGAGGTCGACCTGCGCCGTCCGCTGTTGCGTATTTTGTAAGGTATTACCCAGCGTAACTGCGAGCTGCGAAGCGCCCGTCCAGGTATAGGATGAAGAGTATCCCAAACGAACCGTCGTCCAATCGAGCAGCGGCAGCTTGCTCGTCGGCAGCGTATACGTCACGTTTGCGTTCTGTGTATACAGCACCGTACGCCCGCCCCTAAAAAAGAGGTCCCACATCTTCCTGCGGCCGGCCTTGCTGAGCCGTCCGGAGTCTTCATCTACCCAGGCACGATTGGTCGCCGTGAAATCCAGCGCCAGCGATCGCGTGAAATCCCATCTCAGGGTATACAGGCGGTCAAAAGTGAAAAACTTATTGTACGTCTCCGGCAGGATTCCCTTCGGCCCTCCGATATTCCTCGAACGATATGCCCCGAACTGCCGGACCACATTCGCCTGGAAGCCCATCGTAGTAGGCACGGGATTGAAATTGAAATCCCGGATGAGACCCAGCCAGGGTGACTTGGACTTGATCTTTCTCCGGAAGGGCTCGATAAACTTCGCCGCCCGGGTATAATTATACGCCAGCGTGCCTTTGTGCACGATCAGCTCGTCCTCTTCCGCCAGCGAGCTGTGGTGCTCGCTTCGCATATAGGAATAGCTCACGTTTACATTTTCTACGCTCCAGGGCTTTAGCTTCTTATTGGTCGTATTATTCTTGTGTACGTTGGTAAAGTTGAGGGTCTGGATCGTCGTCTGGTCGATGGCCTGCTCCCGGATCGAATCCCGCTGGGCGGCCGGTGCGCCATTAATCTTATCCTTGAGCTTGATATCCAGGTCGAAGGGGTCGTACTGGGGCGTGCTCGTCGTCTTGGAAATCCCCGCGTATACCGGAATCGACATGGCTGCCTTCTTGGGCAACAGCTTACCCAGCTCCAGATTCGTCGAGGCGTCGAACTGGGAATTATTATCCAGCGAACGCTCGTTCGTACTCTGATCGATGGTTCCGAAGCCCGCCGTTCGATTGCTACCCGATACCGACAGGGTACCCAGGTCAGCCATCTTGATATCCACCTTTCCTACCGCGGCCCATCCACCCTTGGAGCTGATATCGGTGAGGCGTAATTCGTTAAACCACACCTCCGCGCACACGGTCGGCTGCTGGACGTTTTGAACACCGAGGAAGAAGGCCTGTACGGCGCCGAGGTTCGGATTACCAAAGATGGCATAGCTCCTTCCGGTCGGATCGGTCTCCTTGTAATACGCATTGCTCGTCCCCCTGTTGTTCCGGTTTACCTTCAGCTGTATCAGCCGCTGCAGGTCGAGGCTCAGGTTATTGGCCGAAGGCCAGATGGCATCGGCGGTAGTCGCGCCCCAGATGGTTCGCTTCAGCGGAATGCGAATTTCATAATAGTTGCTGACGAAGTCGCTACCCATCCGGATAATCGCAGACAGATCGTTATCGTTGAGCCCGCCCTGGTTACCGGTCGCTTCTGCGTGGACAAACATATCCATCGTTCCATAGCGGCGAAGGTCGAGCGCCGTCGTCTTATATACACCCCGTACGTCTCCGTTCGCGAGGTTACAAATCTGAAGGCTCATCGCCTGCTCGTTCAAAAGCAGGTTGACGTTGTTATTGCTAAGCTCCTGCTGACGCACGACGCCGGGAGGAGTCACGTAAGGAATCGGCGATCGGGAGCTGTTCTGCTCGATATTGACCGCCGTCACATTGAACGTAGTCGTATTGTTGGGAGGCAGGACGGTATAGTTTCCCGTCGTATCGATGACGTAGCTGAAATTTCTCCAGTTGTTCCGGACCAGCTCCAGTTTGGCAAATCGGAGCACGACCGAATCCGTAAATCCTGTCAGGTACATACGGATAAACTGGATCGACTTGAAGTCGGGGATATTACCCACCTTCTGATAGTACTCCGAAATAGGAATACGCATCTGGTACCAGGTCTGCTTCACCCCGCCGCTCGGCGAAAAGGTCATGGAGTCGGTGATAAACCCGGAACCAAAGCCATTGGGAACCAGGTCCACCTTATACTCGAAATACTCTTCGAGCGTATTCATCGTATTATCCCTGTTCAGGTCTTCCTGGTCGGGATAGAGGGTATAAGCCGAGATAGTCGTCGACCCCGTCGACGCGATCGGCGAGTTACCCTGGGGGTTGTTTACGTTTTTATAACGGCCAAGGATACCCGTTTGAGCGGCGTCGAAGCTGGCGTCCCTATAATTGATAAAGTTATCGCTCGAGGGGTCGTTCTGCGCACGCTGATAAATGGCCGAACCGGTGCCATAGGTGGCAGCCAGCGTATTCAAATAGCGCTGGTATTTGCTTCTTTCCGAGTTGTC
>JAFDYG010000140.1 GCA_018267545.1 Bacteroidota bacterium | reverse complement strand
CACTGGGAGAATGCGCCGGCGGGGACGCAGGCCTTCGGGGTGACGATCTATGACAAGGACGCGCCCACTGGGAGCGGGTTTTGGCACTGGGTTGTGTTTAATATCCCTGCCAATGTGACGGAATTGAAGACCAATGCGGGTGATATTGCCAAGGGGCTGATGCCGGCGGGTGCGATACAGGTCAATCATGACGGTGGTCAGCCGGGGTACATTGGTCCTTGCCCTCCTCCGGGGCCGATTCATGAATATTTGATTACGGTGTATGCGCTGAAATCCAAAATACCACTGGATAAGACGGCGGGGGCTGCGCTGGTGGGGTTCTACCTGAACAATAACACGCTGGAGAAGGCGTCGATTGTGATGTATGCGCATCAATAAAAATCGGTGGATGGAGTTCGGGGGAAGCGTTTTTCCCCTAACTTCGTCCCCCGAATAGCCCAATCAAAAGTATTCTCCATGGCAATCTTAGTTAACAAGAACTCCAAAATCATCGTACAAGGCTTTACTGGAACAGAAGGAACTTTCCACGCTACGCAAATGATCGATTACGGCACCCAGGTAGTGGGTGGGGTGACCCCGGGAAAGGGTGGCTCCAAGCACCTGGATCGTCCCGTTTTCAATACGGTAGCTGATGCGGTCAAGGCCACGCAGGCGAATGTGTCGATTATCTTTGTCCCGCCGGCATTTGCTGCCGACGCGATCATGGAAGCGGCCGAAGCTGGTATCGAGCTCGTGATTTGTATCACGGAAGGTATTCCGGTTCAGGATATGGTAAAGGCCAAGAATTATCTGCAGGGTCGTAGTACGAGGCTGATCGGCCCCAACTGTCCTGGTGTTATCACTGCCGGGGAGTGCAAGGTTGGGATCATGCCGGGTTTTGTTTTCAAGAAGGGCAAGATTGGCATCGTTTCCAAGTCGGGTACGCTGACGTATGAAGCGGCCGATCAGGTAGCGAAGGCTGGCCTGGGTATTTCGACCGCGGTAGGTATCGGCGGTGACCCGATCATCGGTACGCCGACGAAGGAAGCGGTCGAGCTGTTGATGAACGATCCGGAAACGGAGGGTATCGTAATGATTGGAGAAATTGGCGGTAGCATGGAAGCGGAAGCTGCCAAGTGGATCAAGGAAAACAACCGGAAGCCCGTGGTTGGATTTATCGCAGGTCAGACGGCTCCTCCCGGACGCCGGATGGGTCATGCTGGTGCGATCATCGGCGGCGCTGATGACACGGCTGCAGCAAAGATGAAGATCATGGCGGAGTGTGGGATTACGGTGGTGCAGACGCCTGCGGAGATCGGTTCGACGATGGCGAAGGTGTTGAAGAAATAAATTTTGTAGCTTATTAATAGTAAGGCCGGTCCCCTCTCGGGGGCCGGCCTTTTTTTGTACATGTGACCTTATGTGTAGCGAGATTTTTTAGTAGCAGCGACGATCGCGGTAGAGATCGAAACGATCGCGGTAGAGATCATGGTGGTCGAAGCGGCGATCGAAACGATCGCGGTTCAATTCGCGGCGGTCATGACCATAGGCGAAGAAATTACCATTTCTTCTGTCGCGGTCGAGCTCGCGGCGGTCATGACGGATGTCGCGGTTGTCGTGGCGGAGTTCAGCGCGGTCCTGGCGGACGTCACGTCGGTCGTTGAAACGGCCGGACTGGGCCTGGGAAGCGATACCGGCGAAAAGACCGGCGGCGAGGAGTATAACCAATTTCGTTTTCATAACTGTTGCTTTTTCGTTAGTAGAATTTAAGTTCATATATAAGATGGCGAAGGGGGGGAGCTGTTTAAAGGAGGGGAGTTATAGCTATGTTAAAAGGGTTTTGGTATATGTAATTGCCTTATTTGCCGCATCTTGAATAAGAATTATCTTTAAAACAAATTCTCTCCTATGCGCCTTAAGAATCTATTATTTGCACTTGGGTTTTGTCTGCCGGCAGTTGTTTTGGGACAGCCTGTTTCTTTCAATTATGATGCTCGATGGAAGGTGGTAGATTCCCTATATAATATAAAAGGGCTGCCGGAGTCCGCGTTGGTGGAAGTGCAGAAGATTTATGCGGCAGCGCAGCGGGAGCATATTGAGCCGCAGGCGATAAAGGCGTTGGTGTACCGGTATACGTTGAACATGAATAAGGTCGGAGGATGGGATACGGCGACCATCAAGGGGTTGGATTCGGCTATTGCGACGGCAAAGCAGCCGGCTAAGTCAATTCTACAGAGTCTGGAGGCTGGGACTTATCTCCAATATTATAATAGCTATCAGTGGCAGATTCGAGGGCGGACAAAGACGACGGGGTTTGTCAAGCAGGACGTCGCTACCTGGGGGGCCGATGATTTCCAGGAAAAGATCAGCTCTTTGTACCTGGCTTCTTTGAAGGATGAGAAACTGTTGTGGGATACAAAGCTGGATGAGTATGAGGCGATATTGCAAAAGGGGAATGTACGTTACCTGCGCCCTACCCTTTTCGATCTGCTGGCGCACGAGGCGTTGCTATATTTTAAAAGAACGGATCGCAACGTAGACAGGCCCACGGACGTATTCGAAATCGACGACCCGGTGGCGCTGGGAGATGCGCGGGAGTTTGCGCAGCATTCTTTTAAAGTCTCGGATACGGGTTCGCTTCACTATAAAGCGTTAACGCTATATCAGCGGCTGATCGGCCGGCACCTTGCCGATGAAAGGCCGGATGCGTTGATCGACGTGGATATCGAACGGGTGGAGTTTATGTATAGCAGCGGCGTGATGGATAATAAAGGCGAGCTGTATGTAAAAGCGCTGGCGCGGATTACGGACCGTTATGGGGATAATCCGATAGCGGCGCAGGCCTGGTATCTGCAGGCTTATCGGCTGGCGTATCCCCGGTATGAAACGAGCGATGACAGCACGCGATATGATAACCGGAAGGCAAAGGCGATCTGTGATCGCGTGGTGGCGCAGAAAGAACCCAGCGAGGGAAGGAATCACTGTGTGACGCTGCTGCAGCAGCTACAGGAGAAATGGCTTTCCGTAAAGACGGAGACGGTGAATTTGCCGGGCGCTCCGATACGGGGGCTAGTGGGCTGGAGCAATTTCGACCGGGTATACTTCAAGGTGGTCAGGATAGATAAGAGTGCAGAATGGGAGATCAGCTTTACTTATATGTACGAGCAAGCGATCGATAATTTATTGTCCCTGCCAGCGTATCGTCAGTTCGACCGGGCGATGCCGGTCACGGGGGATTATCGCAGGCACAGCGTCGAGGTTGCGATTCCATCGCTGCCGGTGGGTGACTATGCGCTGGTGGCTTCGGCCGATGGCAGCTGGAATAAGAATGCTGTGATGGCTTATCAGCTCCTTCACGTGTCGGCGATTTCCTTTGTGAGCACCGTCAATGATTTCTTTGTGCTGAACCGGGAGACGGGTAAGCCAATCGGCGGGGCGAAGGTCCAGCTATGGAAGCAGGAATACGATAATAAAAATAGCAAAGAGTACCTGGTGAAGACGGACGCTTATCAAACGGATGAGCAGGGGCATTTCCGGAGAGTAGTGGATAAATTAAAGAAGGGACGGGCAGTATATGGGGACACGTGGATTGAATTGACCACTGCGGGCGATCATCTCTGGGTCCAGGAAAGGTCGCTGCTTCGTCCCGTCTTCGAGGCGACGGTTCCCGAGCTCTCGGATGAAGCCTATTTGGAGCAGCATACGGAGGTGTTTTTGTTTACGGACCGGCAGATCTACCGGCCGGGACAGACGATGTATTTCAAAGGGATTACGGTGTCGAAGAACAAGGGGACGGGAGAGAGACAAACGCGTACGGCGATGCCGGCCCGAATCCGGTTATATAATGCAAATGGAGAAGCGGTGGATTCGGTGGATGTGGAGACCAATGAATATGGTTCCTATCACGGGAGCTTCCGATTACCGGACGGGCAATTGAACGGATCCTTCCGCATTGCGGCGGGCCCGAAGGCGGTGAAGGATGTCGATGAGTATGGTTCCATTGGTTTTTCTGTCGAAGAGTACAAGCGTCCCAATTTTTATGTCGATTATGAGAAACAGACTGGCAGCTACAGGGTTGGCGATAGTATTCGTGTAATGGGCAGCGCCAAGGCGTATGCGGGGAATGTGCTGGATGGAGCGATGGTGAAGTATCGGATTGTGCGGAGGGCGCGCTATCAGCACCCCTGGTATTTTTCGAGGAGCGTGCAGCCGGCGGTGGGGGAACAGGAGATTGCGCATGGTCAGGTAAAGACGGATTCGAAGGGTAACTTTTCTCTGCGTTTTCTGGCGGTACCGGACCGGAGTGCGGATAAGAAGCAGGACCCGCGGTTCGAATATTCGGTAACGGCGGATGTAACGGATATCAACGGTGAGACGAGGAGTGGTGTTACGACGATCGTGGCCGGGTATACGGTGTTGAATCTGGCGATGGAGGTAGTGGGAGGAGAACATCAGCCGGCGGATAGCTTGAAGGAGCTTCGGGTGAAGACGACGAATCTGTCGGGAGAAGTAGTGGGGTCTACCATTAGAGTGGTCCTTTATCCGTTGAAGGCGCCGGAGCGGTTGATCAGGGAACGGCTTTGGACGAGGCCGGACCGGTGGGTGATGCCGGAGAAAGAGTTTTTGGATAGTTTTCCAAAGGATGAATATAAGGACGAGCTAGTGAAAGAGAGCTGGGAGAAGGGGGGAATGGTTTGGGAAGCGACGGCTGATGTTGCGGGGGCCGGTACGGGCGGAGGTTCTCTGCGGATTCCGGCTGGAAAGCTGACGAGGGGATGGTATTTAGCCGAGGCGACGACCACTGATAAATATGGGCAGGAGGTAAAGGACCGGCAGTATATCGAACTACTGGATAGCCAAACAGGCGCGCCGGGTAATCCGCAGTACAGCTGGGCCGTCGGAAAAGACGTGCAGACGGTTGAGCCGGGGGGTAAGGCTAATTTCAAGACGGGTAGCTCAGCGGGAGATGTATACGTCATTCGTAAGACGGAGCATTATGTAGAGAGTGGAGAGAAGTTTGAGTTCGGTCATTTTATGCTGAATCGGGAGATGAAGTCGGGTGAAGTGGGGATTACAGAGAGTGACCGTGGTGGGATGGGTGTATTGGACGTGT
>JAFDYG010000013.1 GCA_018267545.1 Bacteroidota bacterium | reverse complement strand
GGACCGTCACTAACAGACCTTTTGCAAACTCCCACTTATCCTTGCTGATGATTTCCTGAAAATGGACCGAGCCAGGCTTAGCCAGGTAACCCATGAGAATCTGGCTGATCATCTCTCCGTCGTCGTCCCAGTTGGTAAAGAGCTCTTCGACGTGCGCGACAAAGGTCTCGTTGGGAAGCATCAGACCGCTGAAGATGAATTCGAGCATTTCCTTCTCCTGGCGGCGCTCCCTTCCTTCAACCGTGATATAATTCTTGTATTCTTCCGTTGTTACCAGCTCCAGGTAGAGCTTGCGGATCAGCTCCTGGTTATCCTGCAGGTGCGGCTTATCCGTTTCCACGGCCTTCTTCCAGCTATTGTCCTCCAGGATCTTCCAGAGGTACTCGTTGCCCGCCAGCTTTATATTCACGTTCAGGTCTTCGTGGCTGGGGAGGTGCTTGGATGCCCGCAGTCTCGAATCAGTCTCCGCGTACCGCATTACTTCCGTGATAAAATAGATGAGATAGGTTAATAATTGTCTGGACTGGTCGAAATGCTTTTGCAAAATCCGTACGGGATCTACCACTTTTGGAGCGGATTCATCCGGCTGCTGTTCCTGGGCTTCCAGCGTATAAAGCGTCTGCATCACTTTCACCCGGATATTTCTTCTGCTGATCATTATATTATAAGAGCGTATTTAAGGTTGGGCTCCGCCCAATTGCGGGGGCAAAGATAGGCATTTATAAATTAAATGGAAATCTCCAAACTGGACATAGTCCAGTTGTACTTGAGGCCCTAAGGCCGAAAGTACCGACATTATGGAATTGCGGTAAAAAATTACATTTTCACAATTTTTTACTGCAATTCAATCTATTGTCATCGCATTGTCGTATCTCTTATTGCGCGCCCCCTAACGTATTATCATTTCCAGGTTTATCATTTATTAAACTCATCATTCATCTTTTTTTATGACAAAAAGGACATGGAAGAGAATTGCCTTTACGGTACTCGGTGTATTCGTATTGGGTGTGATCGTATTGGCCATTCATATCTACATCGTGACGCGTCCGCGTGTCGACGCAGGCACCCGCGTGCTGGTGCGGATCGACATGAAGCAGGATATCGACTCTGCCGACGCCGGTAAGATCACGGCCTGGCTGTATCAGCAAAAGGGTGTGGACCACGTGCTGGTCAACCCGGAGTCGAACATTGCCGTCTTTTCTTTTGCGCCGGTGCAGAACAACGCCACGCAGATCGTCGGGAGATTCAAGCAGGAACTGCCTTACAAGGCGGAGCGTTACCTGCCTTCTGAAGAGGAGATGAAGAATGGATGCCCTGTTGCCACGACCTCGATGTCGTACAAGGCCTACTCGTTTATCAAACAGTTATTTTAAAACAAAAAAACATGAACCTGAAAAAAAGAGCATTTTTTGTAGCTTTTCTGGCGCTGGGGCTATTGGTATTGACGACTCAGTCCTGCAGCAAGAACCATGACAGCACGCCGGCCACGATGACGCTTTATGACACGCTGGGCGGGACGACCATGGTCAATGACCCGGCGCATTCCGGTACGAATATCGAGAAGGGGCGTCTGGGGCTTCGTACCGTAGTAGACAGCGCGATCTTTATCATCGCGGCGGACTCCAAGATCAACGGCTATTTCACGGTCCTGCTGAAGGAAGTGGGAATGGGGAACCTGAGCGGATTCCAGGCGCTGAGCAAGAACCTGACAGATTTTCTTTGTGTGGCTACCGGCGCAAAAAACTTCAGCTATGGCGGCAAAAATATGAAGGACGCACACAATCCCACCGGCAACTCCCGGATGACGGGGACCGTCAATAGCGCCGACTTTGACCAGTTTGTCGTGGACGTAGCGGCATCTGCAAAGAAAAACGGACTTTCTGACCCGATCATTGCCAGGGTAGGGGCCCTGCTCAACACCCTGAAGACTACAGTCGTACAGCGTTGATTTTAAGATTATTAGATAAAAAGGGCGGCCCAAAGGGGCCGCCCTTTTTTTTTGTCGGCTGAAAAATTGACACAACGGCTCCATTTGGTATAATATTCGTGTAGCTTTGCAAACCTGTAAATTCTGACAGGGAACGACCAATCATCAAAACACATAAACAAATACAACTATGGCCAAAAAGTTAAGCGTTACCCCACTTTCTGACAGGGTAATTGTGAAGCCAGCTCCTGCTGAAGAAAAAACCGCCGGCGGTATCATCATCCCCGATACAGCGAAAGAGAAGCCGCAACGTGGTACGGTAGTAGCCGCTGGTCCCGGTAAAAAGGACGAACCGGTAACTGTAAAAGTTGGAGATACGGTATTGTATGGCAAGTATGCCGGTACTGAGATCCAGATCGAAGGTGACGATTTCCTGATCATGCGGGAATCTGACATTTTAGCAATCGTTTAAGACTATTGATTCTTCCATCAACAACAACTCTAAATAATTTACAATATGGCAAAACAACTATTCTTCGATATCGAAGCCCGCAACAAAATGAAAAAGGGTGTAGATACACTGGCGAATGCCGTTAAGGTTACACTCGGCCCCAAGGGACGTAACGTAGTACTGGAAAAGAAATTTGGCGCTCCTGCCGTTACCAAGGACGGTGTTACCGTTGCCAAGGAAATCGAGCTGGAAGACCCCATCGAGAACATGGGCGCACAGATGGTAAAGGAAGTTGCTTCCAAGACCGCGGATATCGCTGGTGACGGAACGACCACCGCTACAGTCCTTGCTCAGGCGATCATCGCAGAAGGTCTCAAGAACGTTGCTGCCGGCGCCAACCCGATGGACCTGAAGCGCGGTATCGACAAGGCCGTTGAGAAAGTAGTAGCAAGCCTCAACGCTCAATCGCAGACGATCGACAAGAACAAGATCGAGCAGGTTGCTTCTATCTCCGCCAATAACGACAACAACATCGGCAAGCTGATCGCCCAGGCTTTCAATAAAGTAGGCAAAGAAGGCGTCATCACCGTTGAAGAAGCTAAGGGTACCGATACGACAGTTGACGTGGTTGAAGGTATGCAGTTTGACCG
>JAFDYG010000139.1 GCA_018267545.1 Bacteroidota bacterium | reverse complement strand
GGTGATTTCTTTTTTTGTTTCCTCGAATGGGGCGGGAAAGAAGGTTTCGGGGTCGACGCCTTCTCCGGGTAAAAGGAATGTCTTTGTTTCGGGAACGAGGCGTTCTGTGGCGAATACATTTTGGTCGTCCTGGTTGAGGAACCAGACCTCGGTACTTTTTCTCAGGGCGTTCTTGTATAGAAGCTTTACTGCAAACCGGAGCCAGCCTTTTTTTGCAAAAGTGTATCCGAGGCCGGTGATGACGCTGATCGACGGAATGCCGGTCTTTTGGGCGGCGATCGAACCGAAAATATTGGCTTTGATGGTATAGTGAAAAATGAGGTCCGGTTTCAGGCGGCTATAATGGTCTTGTAATTCTTTGCGTAGGAGACGATTGTGAAGGGGGGAATAGGTTTTTGCTTTCAAATTGGTCAGCTCGGTGTATTGAAGACCCGGTATAGATTCGAAATGAGAGGTATAGGAGTCTCGGGGGGCAAGCACGAAGATGGAAAATCCTTTTGCAATTAGTTTTTTTATAAGGTATAATCTGAATTTGTAGATACTCCAGCTGGTGTTGGCTACAAAAGCGATGCTACGTTTTGCGGTCATAGAGAGACAAACCTACGGAAAAGTTCGGGAGATTGGGATGGGGTTCGTACTTTTGCGCTTTGTAACAATTATGGAAATAAGCGTAAAAACAGCCGAACAACTCCGTCTTACTGCGGAGGAATTTGGACTAATCCAGGAAAAGTTAGGTCGAACTCCCAATTTTACCGAATTATGCGCCTTCAGCGCCATGTGGAGCGAACACTGTAGTTATAAAAACTCGATTAAATGGCTCAAGACCCTGCCGAGGGAAGGAAAGAGGATGCTGGTCAAGGCTGGGGAAGAAAATGCCGGTCTGATGGATATCGGCGGCGGGCATGGCGTCGTTTTCAAGATCGAATCACATAATCACCCATCTGCCATCGAGCCCTTCCAGGGGGCTGCTACCGGGGTAGGGGGTATTCATCGGGACATTTTTACCATGGGTGCGCGGCCGATTGCGTCCCTGAATTCCCTGCGTTTTGGCAATCTAAAAGAGGCCAAGACGCAGCATCTGCTTTCCGGTGTCGTCCATGGCATCGGTCACTACGGCAACTGTTTTGGCGTGCCGACGGTGGGTGGCGAGATTTATTTTGAAGAATGTTATCATACCAATCCCCTGGTCAACGCCATGAGCGTGGGTATCGTCAAGAAAGGCGAAACCATTTCGGCTACGTCTCATGGGGTAGGAAACCCGGTTATTTTTGTCGGTAGCGCTACCGGTAAAGATGGGATCGGCGGGGCGTCTTTTGCCTCGGCCAATATTACAGGGGAAAGCACAAAGGAGCTGCCTGCGGTTCAGGTGGGCGACCCTTTCCAGGAGAAGAAGCTGTTGGAAGCCTGTTTGGAAGTAATCAAGACCGGTGTGGTCGTAGGTATGCAGGATATGGGCGCCGCGGGTATCATCTGCTCGACGGCGGAGATGAGCGCCAAGGGCGAGTCGGGGATGCGTATCGACCTGGACAAGGTGCCGGCCCGTCAGAAGGACATGAAGGCCTGGGAGCTGCTGCTGAGCGAAAGCCAGGAGCGGATGCTTATGGTCGTCGAGAAAGGAAAGGAAGCGGCTGTCATCGACATATTCGAAAAATGGGACCTGCCTGCCGCTACGATCGGCGAGGTAACGGGTGATGGTTTGTTGAAGTTCTATATGAATGGCGTGCTGGAAGCCGAAATCCCTGCCCACGAGCTGGTGCTGGGCGGTGGTGCTCCGCAGTACGATCGTCCGTATAGCGAGCCGGCTTACCTGGCGAAGGTGAAGGCTTTTGATGCGGCGTCTATCGAAACGCCATCCGACCTGCTGGCGGTAGCGCAGCAGCTGGCTTCTCTGCCGAACATTGCTTCGAAGAAATGGGTTTCTGTTCAATACGACAGCACGGTAGGTGCTGCAAACTCTTCTACCAATCAGCCGACTGATGCGGCGGTAGTATTAGCGAAGGGTACGGGTAAGGCGCTGGCTGTCACCACCGACTGTAACAGCCGGTATGTCTACGCTGACCCTTATAAAGGCGCGATGATCGCCGTAGCGGAAGCTGCGCGCAACATCGTCTGCAGTGGTGGGCAGCCGCTTGGCGTCACCAACTGTCTGAACTTCGGTAATCCCTACGACCCGGGTGTATACTATCAGTT
>JAFDYG010000138.1 GCA_018267545.1 Bacteroidota bacterium | reverse complement strand
GATCGCCAGCAGCTTCGTCTTCGCCCCCTTCATCTTCAATCCCTTCAGCACTTCCGCCGTATCCGCCATCTGCGGTATAGCATGCGGCGACACAAAACTCCCAAAATCCAATACATCAAACCCAACCCGCAACAGCGAATTGAGATACTCTATCTTCTTAGCCGTAGGAATAATATGCGGCCAACCCTGCATAGCATCCCTCGGACATTCCACCAGGGCTACCCCGCCCCGCCCCTGCTGATTTTTTTCACTCATGGCAAACGATGTTTCATTGCTTCATATAAAATAATCCCGGCCGCCACCGACACGTTAAACGAGTCAAAATCCCCCGTCATCGGTATCGTAAAATGTACATCCGCCGCTTTACGAAGATGCGGCGCCACCCCATTATCCTCACTCCCCATCACAATACAACAAGGCTCCACCCACGGAAGTTCAAAAACCCGCGCCGCCGCATTCATCTCACTCGTAAAAACCTTAATCCCATTCAAATGCAGCGAATCCACCGCCTTCAGCAAACTCCCTACCCTGCACACCTGTATCTTCTCCAATGCCCCGGCAGACGACTTCATCGCCTCTTCATTCAGCGCCCCCACTCCCTTATCCGGTATAATCAGGGCCTGTGCCCCACAGCAAAGCGCTGACCTTGCAATAGCCCCGATATTGCGCACATCCGTCACCCCATCCAGCATTACGAACAAGGGAACTCCGCCGCTTCCCACCACATGATCGATCACTTCCTGCAAATCCATATACTGCACCAGCCCCGCAAAAGCAATCACCCCCTGGTGATTCGCCTTTGTCAACGCCCCCAGCTTCTCAGGAGGAACCATCTGTATCGGTATATGATGCTCTTTCGCCAGCTTCCGTATCTCCCCGATCGACTCCCCGCTGGTCGTCCGTCCAAATAAAATTCGATCGATCTCCCGCCCCGACCGAATCGCTTCGATCAACGGCTGCCGCCCTATTATAAGATTGTTCTTCTTCATTTAAAACTTTAGAGTTCCTTGTAACAACATCAATTTCACCTTCAAAATCGCCCCTACCGACATCGAATCCGTAATCTCACCCCGTTCCACCATCTTATACACCTCGTCGAAATGCACCCGCTTCACCACCAGCTGCTCCGTCTCCTCCGGCTGCGCCTCCCGCTGCTCCAGTCCCCGGGCCAAAAAAATAATGGCCTTCTCATCCGTAACCGAATTGGACAGATGCATATCCAGGATATGCGTCCACTCCGAAGCCACCAGCCCCGTCTCCTCCAACAATTCCCGCTTGGCAGAATCCACCGGCGCCACCCCCAGCTCGCCCCCACCCTCCGGAATTTCCCAGCTATACTGATTCAACGGAAACCGGTACTGCCCAACCAGCCAGGTATATCCCTCTTCATCCAGCGGTAAAGCCCCGATAGCAAAATTCTTGAACCGAACCTTCCCATAAATGCCCTTCCCGCCACTGGGATTAAGCACATCATATTCCGTCAACCCAATCCATTTGTTATCGTATATCACCCGCTCAGCGAGTATCGTCCAGGGATTCTCCATAATCCAACAAAAATAAAAAAACCTCCCCACAGGGGGAGGTTTAAATTATATAGCCAATAAACTATTTGATGTTGAACGCCTTCTTCACCTTGGGAACATAATCCAGCTTCTCCCAGGTAAACAATTCGACCTTCTTCTTGATCTCCTTACCGCCCGGAGCGATAAATTTCTTCTCGATCACCTGCGGCTGACGGCCCATATGACCATAAGCAGCAGTTTCACTATAAATCGGGTTACGCAGCTTAAGACGAGTCTCGATAAAGTAAGGACGCATATCGAAAAGCTCCATTACCTTCTTGGCGATCTGGCCGTCGGTGAGCTTCACCTTGGCAGTGCCATAAGTATTTACGTTGATGCTGGTAGGCTGGGCTACACCGATAGCATAGGAAACCTGAACCAGGATCTCGTCGGCTACACCCGCAGCAACCAGGTTCTTCGCGATGTGACGCGTAGCATATGCCGCAGAACGGTCCACCTTCGAGGGATCCTTTCCGCTGAACGCACCGCCGCCATGCGCACCCTTGCCGCCATAAGTGTCTACGATGATCTTACGGCCGGTCAGACCGGTATCACCGTGCGGACCACCGATTACGAACTTACCCGTGGGGTTGATGTGATACTTGATCTTATCGTTGAACAGCTTGGCGTACTTCTTATACTTGCTCTTGACGCGGGGAATCAGGATGTTGATGATATCTTCCTTGATCTTGGCCTGCATCTTGGCCTCCGTATCGAAATCGTCGTGCTGCGTAGAGACAACGATCGCATCGATCCGAACGGGTTTGTTATTGTCGTCATACTCGAGCGTCACCTGGCTCTTGGCATCGGGACGCAGGTACTTGATCGCTTTATTCTCACGACGCAACGCAGCCAGCTCGAGCAGGATCTTGTGAGCCAGGTCGAGGGCCAGCGGCATATAGTCTTCGGTTTCATTGCTCGCATATCCGAACATCATCCCCTGGTCGCCGGCGCCTTGCTCTTCCTTCTTCTTCTTGTCGACACCCTGGTTGATATCGGAAGACTGTTCGTGGATAGCCGAGAAAATACCGCAGGAATTTGCTTCGAACATATACTCGCTCTTCGTGTAGCCGATCTTGCGGATCACCTCACGAGCGATATCCTGTACATCCAAATACGCCTTGGACTTTACTTCTCCAGCCAGTACCACCTGACCGGTAGTCACCAGCGTTTCACAGGCCACCTTCGACTGAGGGTCGAAAGCAAGGAAATGATCGATCAATGCATCGGAAATCTGGTCGGCCACTTTGTCCGGGTGTCCTTCAGAAACGCTCTCGCTGGTGAATAAGTAAGGCATTTGTTTTAAAGATTTATTTAATGGATTAATATTCTTGCGCGCAAAGATAATTGCCAAATCGCTAATTCAAAACAATAAAGTGTTATTTACTCAGATCCGTGTAGAGCTGTAAATAGTCGGTCAGATCCGATTCGGCATTGAAGGAAAGCACCTTCTTACCCCTGATCTTCCCAAACTCCTCGATCAGCTTCTTGTCCACTTTTTCCGCTCCAAAGGTAATAGCATCGGCGTAAGTGGCTCCGCCCCTGAATAAGGCCGTGTTATTCGCCTCTTTATAAGGCTCCAGGTCCTTTTCCTTCATGGTAGCGTGGATATTGGCCGTCTTCAGAAAATCCGACCCCAGCTTTTCCTTGAAAGTATTCTGTCCAATGGTAAAGACACACTTGCTATGAGCGAAAACGGGCTCCTTCTTGTAGACCGTTTTGAGGTATAGCGGAATAAGACCCGTCATCCAGCCGCTGCAATGAATGACATCGGGCGGCCAGCCGAACTTCTTCACGGTCTCGAGCGCACCCTTGCAATAAAATACAGTACGCAATCCATTGTCGTCAAACCACTTATCACCTTCGTCGTGGAAGATAAACTTGCGCTTGAAAAGATCTTCGTTGTCCAGGAAATAGACCTGCAAACGAGCATTGGGAAGAGAAGCTACCTTGATCTGGAGGGGATAATCGTCATTATCGATCGAAACGTTGATACCCGAAAGTCGAACCACCTCATGAAGCCGATGCCTTCTCTCGTTCACAACACCAAAACGCGGCATAATACAGCGCACCTCGAACCCATTATCATTTGATTTAATTGCCAGCTTATTGATGATCTCTGCAAATTCTGTCAGCTCTAAATAAGGCGACATTTCGTTGGCAATAAATAAAATTCGCTTTTTTTGTACCATTATTTTGCAATAATTGTTGAGACCCTAACCGGCAATACAATTGCCGCCGTCAATAACGAAATAGTTTGCAAAGGTACAATTTTTATTGTAAAATCGGCACTAGTGCCGGTTTTGACGCTCAAATCACTAAAAAAAATGATTTTATTTAAAAAAACAGCCGACCTGCACCGCTGGCTGGACCAGCAAAAGGCTTCGGGTAAGGCTATCGGTTTCGTACCCACCATGGGAGCCCTCCACGAAGGACATATATCACTAATTAATATATCTAAAACCACCTGCCCATTCACCGTCTGCAGCATATTTGTTAACCCTACCCAGTTCAACGATCCGAAAGATTTTCAGAAATATCCCATTACACTGGAAAAAGACATCATATTACTGGAAAAAGCAGGTACCGATGTCCTCTTCCTGCCCGAAGTCGCCGAAATGTATCCCGATGGGACCAACAACCTCGAAAAATATGACCTGGGCCGTCTCGAAACCATCCTCGAAGGCAAATTCCGCCCCGGCCACTTCCAGGGCGTCTGCCAGGTCATGCGCCGCCTCCTCCAGCTCGTCCAGCCCGACGACCTCTTCATGGGCTCCAAAGACTACCAGCAGTGTATGGTCGTCCAACGCCTAATCCAGCTCATGTCCTGGCCCATCCACCTCCACCGCTGCCCCATCGTTCGCGAACCCGACGGCCTGGCCATGAGCAGCCGCAACCTCCGCCTCAGCCCCGACGAGCGCCAGCGCGCCACCGCCATCTACCGCGCCCTCAAAGACCTCCCCAATGCCCAAAAAATCCTGACCGACGCCCAATTCAAAATAGACTACATAGAAACGGCCGACGCCGAAACCCTCGAACCCTCTCCCCCCAAAAAAGGAGCCGTCGCCCTCATCGCCGCCTTCCAGGGAGAGATCCGGCTAATAGATAATATGATTTTAGCTTAACTTTGCGGCCACTTTTCAAAAAAGCTTAACCATGGACATCGAAATACTGAAATCCAAAGTTCACCGCGCTACCATTACCGAAGCCAACCTGAATTATGTCGGCAGCCTCACCCTCGACGAGGACCTCATGGACGCCGCCAACATGATCGAAGGCGAAAAAGTACAGATCGTAAACGTCAACAACGGCACCCGCATCGAAACCTATCTCATCAAAGGCAAACGCGGCTCCGGCACCTGCTGTCTGAACGGCCCCGCTGCAAGGCAGGGTGCAGTGGGCGATATCGTCATCGTCATCTCCTACGCACGCATGAACTTCGAAGCGGCCCGAGGCTTTAAACCCTGGATCGTTTTTCCAAAAGAAGGAAATAAACTGTAACTTGAGCGGGTTATGAAGAAGACCATTCTGACCCTGTTACAATACGCCTTTTTCGCTGCGCTAGCAGCGTTTTTTGTGTGGCTCAGTCTGAGAGGAATGACCCGTGAACAACGTATCCAGCTCGAAGACGCCCTGCACCGGGCCAATTACTGGCTGCTCATACCCGTACTGGGTTTTCTTCTGCTCAGCCACTGGATCCGCGCCCTCCGCTGGCGTCAGCTGATCGAACCCATGGGCTACAAACCCTCCGTCATCAACTGCTTCCTCGCCGTCATGATCGGCTACCTGGTCAACCTCGGCGCCCGTCTCGGTGAGGTCATAAAATGCACCATCATCGCCCGCTACGAGAAAGTCCCCGCCGATAAGCTCGTCGGGACCATCGTCGCCGAACGCGCCTTCGACCTGATCTGCCTCGGTATCGTCTTCGGACTGACATTTTTATTCCAGTTCGATATCATCCAGGCCCTCATGGCAAAGTGGCTGCGTAACGGACAAGGCCAGACTTCCTATGTTAAGATAATCGTCCTCATCGCCGTCCTCATCGTCCTCTTTGTTATCGGAAAATGGGCGCTCAAACGCTTCGGTCATATCAACATCGTCCAAAAGATCAAAGGAGTTATCTCCAACATCTGGCACGGCCTCACCAGCGTAAAAGACCTGAAAAACAAACCCCTCTTCTTCTTCTACAGCATCGCCATCTGGGGCCTCTACCTGCTCAGTACCTGGTTCGGCTTCTTTGCCATCGGTGCCACCAGCCACCTCGGCGTCACCGCCGCCCTCGCCGTTCTTGCCATGGGCAGCGTCGGCATGATCGTCTCCCCCGGCGGCATCGGCGCCTACACCATCTTCGTCGCCCAAACCGTCGCCCTCTATGGAATCCCGGAAAATCCCTCCGGCAACGCCCTGGGATGGCTCCTATGGTTCGGACAATTCCTCAGCTTTATCCTCTTCGGTTCCGTTAGTTTCATACTTTTGCCAAGGATCAACAGAAACAGAATCGTTACAGAGCCAGCTTATGAACCAAACACAAATCATTCAGCAAAAAATATTTGATCTCCCGGCCCTCCAGCACCAGGTCCGCCGCTGGAAGCTCCTCGGCAAGACCGTGGCCTTCACCAACGGCTGCTTCGACATCCTGCACTCGGGACATATCGCCTCTCTCTCCGATGCCGCCCGTGAAGCCGACTTCCTCGTCGTAGCCCTCAACACCGACGCCTCCACCCGTCGCCTCAAAGGCCCCACGCGCCCCGTCAATAGCCAGGAAGCCCGCGCCACCGTCATGGCCTCCCTCCTTATGGTCGACGCCGTCGTCCTCTTCGACGAAGACACGCCCTTGGACGTAATCACCGCCATTCAACCAAATGTGCTCGTAAAAGGCGGTGACTATACCCTCGAACAAATCGTAGGCGCAAAAGAAGTCATGGCCGCAGGAGGCAGAGTAGTCATTAACCCCATCCTCCCCGGCTTCTCTACCACAGGTATCATCGAAAAAATTTGTAAGCTCTGACGCGTATACTCGTAATAGAAGACGAACCCGCCGTTGCCTCCGTCATCCAAAAAGCGCTGGCGGAGGAAGGCTACGAAGTCTCCATCGCGATGGACGGAATCTCTGCGCGTGACCACGCTACCCGCTTCGAATACGAGCTCCTCGTCATGGACGTCATGATCCCCGGTATCAACGGCATCGACCTTACCCGACAGCTCCGCAAAGCCGACTTCCATACCCCCATTCTGATGCTCACCGCCCTCGGCTCTACCGACAACGTCGTCTCCGGACTCGACGCCGGCGCCGACGACTACCTCACCAAACCCTTCAAAATCGCAGAGCTGCTGGCCCGCGTCCGCTCCCTGCTGAGACGGCATTCCACTCTATCCAACAATACCCAAAACGCCCTCACCTTCTCCGATATCACCCTCAATCTCGACGAAAAGAACGCCCGCCGCGGCGACCAGACCATCGACCTGACCGCTACCGAATTCCGGCTCCTCGAATACCTGATGCGCAACCCGCGAAAGGTCCTGTCGCGCATGGATATCCTCGAAAAAGTCTGGGGCTACGACTTCCAGCTAAACACCAAGACCGTCGACGTCTATATCAACTACCTCCGCAAAAAGCTCGAAGGAACCGACTCCGCCCGCGTCATCCACACCGTCGTAGGCATGGGCTATATTCTAAAAGAAGAGCCCACCTAACCTCTTAACGCCAAAACCTGCTAACCCCCAACTCACCTAACGACCAAAAAAGCCCGCATGAAAATCCAGCTCAAAATAACGCTCCTCTTCACCGCGCTTTGCCTGGCCGTCATCATCCTGCTGAGCGTAGCCATCTACTTCTTCGCCAACGAAAAAGCCTTCGAAGACTTCTACGTCCGTCTCGAGCTCCGCGCCCTCGTCGCCTCCCGCGCCAATTTCGACGCAAGCGACCAAATCCAGCAAGTCTACGAATCCCTCCGCAATCAGCACCTGCAGCGCCTCCCCGAAGAGGAAGAATGGATCATCCGCACCGATACCCTCGACCGCGCAAAAAACACGACACTCTATAAAACTACCGGCCCCCAGTTCTTTGATGAAGTGCTAAAAAAAGGCAAAGCCTCCGGCCGCAAACAGTTTCAATTCTACGCCGGCATCCGCCACAAAGCCCCTCAAGGCGACTACCTGATTATCATCACCGCCGTACACAGCTATGCCCAGCACTTCCTCACCGACCTGAAAAATATTCTCACCACAGTTTGTATCGTCTCGGCCATTGTCCTGTTTAGCATCGGCCTCCTCTTCGCCCGCCAGGTCCTCTCCCCCATCCGCAACATCGCCAAACGAGTCAATAATATCAGCGTCACCTCCCTGCACGAACGCCTCGACGTCCACGGCAAAGACGAAGTATCTGTTCTTGCCGCAACCTTTAACGACATGCTCTCCCGCCTTGAGACCGCATTCGAAACCCAAAACAACTTTGTCAGCAACGCCTCCCACGAGCTCAACACCCCCCTGACCGCCATCATCGGCGAAGCCGACCTCGCCCT
>JAFDYG010000137.1 GCA_018267545.1 Bacteroidota bacterium | reverse complement strand
CTTCTCTGCGTCATCTTTATGGATTGGGCCGTGGGGTTGGGTTTCGCGTTTTTGCACTTTTTCGAATACCAGGTAAAGGAGCTCTTCTACTTTGAGCCGGTGATAAAAGCCGCCGAGGTCGTTGTCTTCGCGTGCGTCTGTTAATTGTTTGAGGAGCTTGTGGATTTGGACCGTTATGCTTTCGTAAAAGAGGAATCCGGGTTCTGCGTTTAGGATTGTTTGTACGACGCTGTTGGGGCTTTTTATGGCGAGGAGGTCTTTCAGGACGTCTTTCATGATGCCTACTACTACGAAGTAGATGTCTGTGTTGGCGGGGAAGCGGATTTGCGAGTTGAGGTCGGTGGAGGCGATTTGGATGGCAAAATCGCTGCTTCGTGATAGGGGGTTGGGTTTTTCGCCGGTGTCGACGCTGGCGGTGGCTTCGTTGCTGTGGAATATTATGCTTATCAGGTTGTTGGGGGTGTCGGTTCCTATGCGGTTCAGGATGAAGTCCTGGTTGAGCTTATAGCGGTGGATGAGGAGCTTCAAGCCGGCGGAAAGGGCGATTTTTCGGATGCTGCCTGTGCCCAGATTTTGGGGAATGGTCAGGTGGTCGCCTTCTTCGAGGGGGATGTTGAATTTTTGGGCGAAGCTGGTGAGGAAGTCGAACTGGGGGTTGGGTATAAATTCAAAAAACATGCATAAAGATACATTTTTGAAGAGCGATAAATCTTAAAAGCGGGTGAATTTCCAGTACGCTGATGTGCCGGGTTTATGTTCGTCAGAAGCTTTAGTCAGGAGGGTGTCGCCGGGATGAAGTTCTCCGAATACTTCGATGCCGGCGTCGGTGGTCATACCCTGGCGAACATCGACCCATTGAGTGACGCCATTATGGACGCGGATGACGAACTTCCGCTCGAGGGTAGTAGCGATGGCGGTAGGCGGCAGGACCAGGGACGGGGTATTTCGTTCGAGGTTGAGGCGGGCGTATACGAAGGCGCCGGCTTTCAAGAGGTGCTGTTTGTTGTCTACTTCGTATTCCCATAGCTCGGTTCGGGTGATGGGATCGATGGCTCCGGTTTTGCGGGTCAGGGTCCCGGTAAATCGTTGCTGGGGATAGGCGTCAACTGCGAATGAAAGGTCGCGTTTGCCGGTAGACGCGGCAACGTAGGATTCCGGGATGGATATACGCAGACGGAGGATGTCGTTGTCTTGTACTGTGAGGAGCATGTTGCTGGCGCTCACGAGGGCTCCGGGGTCGGCTTTGCGGGCGATGACTACGCCGTCGAAAGGAGCCGTGATGTACAGGTAGCCAGAAACTTCTTTGTAGGCTTTGGACTGCTGACGCATGGCTTCGTAAGCGGCGCTGTCGGCGGCCATCTGGTCATGACTGCTTACGAGGTCGACGGGGGCGACGATACCGGGGGATTCGCTTTGGGAGGCCTGGTAGAGACGCTGGTATTTGTCTTTGCTGGCAGTGTATTTGGAAACCAGGGAGGCCAGGGCGGCCTCGGATTGGGATACCTGGGTGTTTACTTCGGGGGCTTCGAGAATGGCTAATGTCTGGCCTTTGCGGATGCGGTCGCCGATGTCGACTTTTATCTGACGGACATAGCCTTGAACCTTGGCGAAGAGATCGGTTTGCAGATAGGGTTGCAGCTCGCCGGGGAGATCGACGCTTTTTTTCAGTGTATCTGCGTGGAGCAGAAATACGGCTACGGTGTCCTGTGTCGAAGCGGCCGGCGCGCTGCTGCCGGAAGGGTTGGTTGAAGACTGGCCGCACGATGCGAGCAGCCATAATCCGAGGACAGGGAGGTAAATGTTGCGCATGTTATGATTTGATTTGAATATCGTCCGAGTATAGGGTTACAGATTTGTAAGGCTTCCGGCCGGCCAGTCCTTGATAGGTGTGGGGCAGAAAGAAAAGGACGCCAAGTGCGGAGAACAGCAGTCCGCCGATAACGGCAATACCCAAAGGCGCGGTTTGGTCGCCGCCTTCGGTAAGGCCAAGCGACATCGGGATCATGCCGGCGATCATGGCTAACGTGGTCATCAGGATGGGACGGAGGCGGTGTCCGGCAGCTTCGAGCTGGGCGTCGATGATACCGGTACGCCGAAGCTCTTCAGCATTGGTGATGAGCAGTACCGAGTTGGCGATTGCCACCCCTACGGCCATTATGGCGCCCATGTAAGATTGTATGTTAAGGGTGTTACCGGTAATGAACAATAGGAATAAGGAGCCTGCGATGACGGCGGGGATGATCGACAAGGTTGCGAGGGCGACGCGGAACGACTGGAAGTAGATGGACATAGTCAGGAAGATCACCACGATAGCGATCACGAGTCCGAATTGCAGGCTTTGGAGGGTTTGCTGCAGCAGGTCGCTTTGGCCACGGAGGAGGATACGGGCGCCGTTGGGCAATTTTCCCATTCCGTCGATGACCTGGTGGATTTTACGATAGGTAGCGCCGCGGTCTTTTTGCGCGATGTTGGCGGTAATAGTGATGTAACGCTGCTGGTTGAGGCGGTCGTATTCTCCGGGGACGGTAGTGCGATTCCAGCTGGCTATCTCTCCGAGATAGTGTGTCTGGCCTCCCGTTCCGGAAGAGACCGGGATGGCTTCCAGCCGGGCCGTGCTGTTCATCTGGTAGCCGGGGTATTGGACTTGTACCTGATAGGCGGTGCCGGTGGTTTTATCCAGCCAGTAGCTTGGGGCGGTGAAGCGGGAGGACGAGGTAGCCGCGACGGTGGACCGTGCGATTTGGTCCCCGGATAATCCAAGCTGGCCGGCGCGCATCCGGTCGACGTCTATCTTGATGGCGGGGTAGCCGAGGGGTGTGGTGATTTGAAGATCGAGCAGCCCGGGTATTGCGGCGAGCTTTTGCATCAGAGATGCGGCGGTCTTTTGGCCCTGGTCGAGGTTTCGATTGAGAACGGCGATCTCGACGGGGTTGTTGCTGCCGAGGTTAAGGACCTGGTCTACCTGATCGCCGGGCTCGAACGAGAGTTTGGCCCTGGGCAGGGAATGGGTGGCGGCGGCGCGCAGCCGTTCGCGGAAATCGGCGATGTGCATCAGTCCGGGCTTCAGTTTGATCTTGATGACGGATTCATGGGGGCCGCTGGTCCAGAGATGGATTAGATTGACGGGGTAGCTGGAGGGTTGAGTGCCGACGAATGCGGAGGTTATCTCGACGTTGCCTTTTCCTGCGATGCTGTCTGTGAGGGCCAGCAGGGTCCGGGTGGCGTCTTCGGTACGTTCGAAGCGGGAGCCAGCGGGGAGGCGAAGCCGAACCTGCGCTTGTCCGCTATCGGTGTCGGGGAACAATTGGGTACCGGTGAAGCGAAAAAGAATGACGGCGAGGAGCGAGGTTGCGGCCAGGAATAAGATGGTGATTATAGCATATCGGTGGTGTATTCGTTGTCCCGACCGGATATACCAGGCTTTGAACCGGGAAAAAGCGGTGGCTTCAGGTTGTTGGGTGGCTATGTGGTGTCTGAGGAGCCAGCTGGAGATGACAGGGACAAAGGTTTGCGATAGCAGGAAAGAGGCGATCATGGAAAAGCCTACTGCCAGGGAAAGCGGCAGAAACAAGGCTTTGGGTACACCGTTCATAAACAGCGCCGGGACGAAGACGGCGAGAATGGATAACAGGATGAGCAGCTTGGGGGCGGCGATTTCCAGGCAGGCGTCTGCGATAGCGCGTGCTTTTTCTTTTCCCATTTCCTGATGCCGGTGGATGTTCTCGATGGTGACGGTGGCTTCATCGACCAGGATGCCGACGGAGAGGGCCAGGCCACCGAGGGTCATGATATTTATCGATGATCCGCAGAGAAAAAGGGCTGTGGCAGCAGAGAGCAGCGCCAGCGGGATGGTCATGATGACGATGAGGCCGCTGCGAAAATCTCTTAGGAAGAGTAGGACGACCAGGCCGGTAAGCAGCGCGCCCAGGCCACCTTCGAACAACAGGCTTTTTAGTGAGTTGATGACGTAGCCGGACTGGTCGAACTCATAGCTGACTTTTATATCGCCTGGAATGGCGGCCTGCATATCGGGGAGGGCGGTTTTGACTCGCTGTACGACGTCCCAGGTGGAGGCGTCGGCGCGTTTGGTGACGGGGATATAAACGGAGCGTTTCCCATTGATCAGGGCATAACCTGTGGTTATGTCGGCGCCGAGGCTGATGGTGGCGATATCGCGGAGGTAAACAGAAGGACCGCTGCCCAGCTGTAGTGGAACTTTCTGAAGATCCTGCGCATCTTCGATGACGCTGTTTTGCGGAGTAAGATAGGTCGTATCGCCGATACTGACGTTACCGGCGGGTGTGATATTGTTGAATTTGATCAGCGACTGGACTACCTGGTCGGGAGAGAGATGGTAGTCTTGTAGCTTTTGCGGGCTGACGGTAACGACGACGGTTTTTTGATTGCCGCCGAAAGGAGGAGGGGCGCTGACGCCGGGCAACGTGGAGAACATGGGCCGTACGCGGAATAGGGCCAGGTCGGAGATTTCACTAAGGGAGCGGGTGTCGGAACTGAAGACGAGCTGACCGACGGGTACGCTGCCGGCGTCGAAGCGGGTGATAAAGGGAGGCACTGTACCCGGGGGCATAAATGCGCGGGCCCGGTTGACGTAGCCGACGACTTCGGCCATCGCCTGGCTCATATCGGTGCCTTCATTGAATTCTATCTTGATGAGCGCAGCGCCCTGGACGCTTTTGGAGTCGACGTATTTGACACCGGTGATATATAGAAAATGGTATTCATAATAGGAAGTGATGAATCCTTCCATTTGATCGGGAGAAAGGCCGCCATAGGGTTGGGCGACGTATACGGTGGGAAGGCCGAGCTTGGGAAAGATATCGATCTTACTGTTTTGGATGGCCAGCACCGAGAAGAAAAGGATGGCGATGACGCTGACGATGATCGTGATGGGATGGCGCAGTGCGGATATGATGAGCTTCATGTCTGGCCTATTTTAATTGGTCGGTGAACAGGTTGAGGTTTCCTTTTGCTACGCCTATGTCGAGCAGGGCCCGCCAAACCTGGAGGTTGGCGTCGGCTTCGGTCATTTCTGCGTTCAACAGCTGATACTGGCCCTGGGTGAGCCGGGTGAAATCGACAAGGCCGTTTCTGTAGCTGAGCTCAAGGCCCTGATAGGAGAGCCGTGCGGCTTTCGATTGAATGGGCGCCTGCCGGGCGACCAGAAGATTCTGCCGGTAGTTGGATTCGGCTGTCTCGACCTGGCGGTGGAGGTTGACATCTGCCTGGGCCAGCTGGTCCTGATCGGCTTGCAGGAGATTGCGGTATTGTCGTTTTTGTATGTTGACTTTTGTGAATTGAAGAATAGGAATGCTCAATTGCAGACCTGCGCCGAAATTGGTGCGGGAGAGCATCCAGCCGTCTGCCTTGTTGATCGCGCCGCTGGCGTCGATACCGGAGCCACGGGAATACGTATTGGCCCATACGTCTAATTTCGGGCGCCAACCGCGTTCTACTTCTTTGAGATGGGCCATGCTGAGGGCGACCCGGGCCTGGTAGTACCGGTAGGCTGGATTCTGTGTATAGGCGCCGGTGGTGTCGGGTAATGACGGGAGCTGCAGCGCCAGCGTAGTATCTATGAAGCGAAGGTCTTCGGGGCGGTCCGGCATTCCCGTGAGCCGGCAGAGTTCCAATACCTGGGCGGTATAGAGGCGTTGGGTATTGAGGCGTTCCATCGTGGCCTGGGCAAGGAGGGACTGGAACTGGACGGTATCGAGGCCGGGGCGGAGGCCCTGTTTGGCGAGCACCAGGGATTGTTGCAGACCGGTTTCGGTTCGGTTGATATTGGCCTGCTGGGTTCCGAGCAGGCGATGTAGATATACGATGCCGAGATAGGTGAGGATGCCGGTATAGCGCTGCTGGAAAAGCGCATTATCGTATGCGCTGCCGGATAGCTTGTATTCCGCGGTGGCCTTTTCTACGGCGGCTGCCCGCTGGCCGAAGGTGATGGGCGTCCATTGCAGGAAGGCGGCGAGGGCTGTGCCGGGGATCAGGGTGTTGCTGCTGTGGGCGGCGACGGGACCGGAGATCGGCATCAGTAGCCCGGGGTAGCTCATGCCGGTGATGTTATTATCCGTGGCGTAGCCTGCCTGGTACCCAGCGGTGAGATTCGGCATCAGGGTATTGCGGGTCAGGTCGATGTTGTCCCGGGTGGCGGCTGCCTGGTCTTTGAAGGCGCGGAGGCGGGGCTGACCGGTCTCGATCAGGTTCAGCACCTCTTTGACGGAGAGATCGTGCTGCTGTGCCTGTGCGGTGCAGCCTAACAGCAGGAGGAGGAGGAACGGAAGGCAGCGTAGTATCATGCGGCTTTCTTTGTGAGGGTAAATCTAGAAGCCGATTTGGAAAACTTTTAGAACGCAATGTTAGGGAAAGGTTACGCAGAGCCTGTGGCGGCCGTCCTGGTAGATATAGCGAACATTATAGCGATAGAGCTGGGCGATCTGGCGGACGAGGGCGAGACCGAGACCGGTGGTGCGATTGTCGACGCGGCCTTTGCGGAAACGGTCGAAGAGGCGCTCGGGATCGTCTTCGATGGCCGGGCCGGTATTTTCTATAATCAGGGTCGTTTGGGTGAGGCGTATGTCCACCCAGCCGTTGGGGACGTTGTGGATATAGGCGTTGCGCAAGAGGTTATTGATAAGGATCTCGATAAGAGCCGGATTGGCGTCGATATGGACGCCGGGTTGAATTACGAGGACGGAGAGGTCGACTTTGTCTTCATAGTATGCTTTAAAGAAGCTGGTCAGACGCTCGACCAGCAGGGAGAGTGCGATAGAGGAGACTTCGGGAAATTGACCGTTTTCGATCCTGGTCAGCAGCAGAAGGTTCTTGTTCATCTGGCTAAGGCGTTCATTAGCCTCGGTAATTTCCTGCAGCAGCTGGGCGTTGTCTTCATTCAAGGCGGGGTTTTCCATCAGCAGCTCGACCTTATTGCGAATAATGGCGAGCGGGGTCTGCAGCTCGTGAGAGGCGTTTTCGGTGAACTGCTTTTGGTTGCGGTAGGCCTGGTCGACGTTATCGATCAGCGCGAGGAGGGTTTGGTTGAGCCGGTCGAATTCCTCGACGCCGGTAGTGTTCTCCAGGAGCAGTGGTTTATTCTGGCGGATGTCATAGCCGCGGATGGCTCCCATGGTTTTATAAAAGGGTGTCCAAAGCCGCGAAGAGGCCCGGCGGTTGACGATGGTGATGGTGACCAGCAGGCCGATAAAGATGAGGGCTTCTGCGACAGCCACTTTTATGATCAGGTGGCGGATTTCCTTGGACGAAATGTAGGTGGTAACGAGGTAGGAATTATTGTCAAGTGTTCGGCGGCGGGTAAGTGTGTTGAAGGCTACAGCACCGTGGTCGGGATAAGCGATGATCGTATCACCCAGCTGTTCGGTAATGCGGGAAGAATCTGTATTGGCAGGGAGGATGTCGTATTCGCCGTAGATATGTCTGGGAATGCCGGCGGGCGCCTGGCTGAAGGCCTGCCAGATATTGTCCTGTTTGAGCTGCAGCTGGTGCTGCTGGGCATGGAGAATGTGGCCGCGCATGAGGAAGTAGAAGAAGACGGAACCAGCCAGCATGACCAGCGGGAGCCAGGTCATCAGAGAACGGGTGTTTTTTTGCTGGAGGGATTGGCTCATACGATAAGTTTGTAACCCAGCCCGTAGACGGTCTGTATAAGGTCGGGGCTGTTTTTTTCCTTTAGTTTCTTTTTCAAATTTTTGATATGGGAATAAACGAACTCGGGGCCTGGCGCCTGGTCGGATGGGCCGTCGTATAAATGTTCGGCGATGGCCTGGCGGCTGACGACACGATTTTTGTTGGTGGCGAGAAAGAGCAGAAGGTCGTATTCGATCTTGCTCAACGCGATGGTGTGGCCTTCAGTGGTGACGGTGCGGGATGCGAGATCGATGTGGAGGGCGTTGAGTTCAATCGAGGCGTTGCCGTCGTTAAGTTTCCGGCGGATAATGGATTTGACCCGTGCGCTCAGTTCGGGCAGGTGGAAGGGTTTCGTCAGGTAATCGTCGGCGCCGTAGTCCAGCCCTGTAATTTTGTCGTCGAGGGAATTGCGGGCGGAAATGATGATGACACCGTCT
>JAFDYG010000136.1 GCA_018267545.1 Bacteroidota bacterium | reverse complement strand
CGGAAGACTGGTGGGCGACGATTTACGCAGCGCACTTCCTCATCGAAGCGCAAAAAGCAGGCTTCGACGTCGACAAAGGTCTCATCAGCACCATGCTCGGCTATATCAACAACCGCCTCAAGAATCGCGAGACGATCACTTACTATTATAACCGGGACCAAAACAAAAAGATCGTTCCGAAGGAAGTCGTCTATGGCCTGTACGTCCTCGCCCTTGCCGGCCAGCCCAACGTCAGCGTCATGAACTACTACAAGGCCAATCCCGCCTTGCTGGCCCTCGACTGTAAATACCTGCTGTCCGCAACCTACGCCATGGCAGGTGACAGGAAAAGCTTCCGCGAATTCCTTCCCTCCCAGTTTGCCGGTGAAGAATCCATACCCCAAACGGGCGGCAGCTTCTACTCCGACATCCGCGACGAAGCCCTGGCCCTCAACATGCTCATCGACGCCGACCCCGGCAATCCCCAGATTCCCGTGATGGCCACCCATGTGAAGGACAAGCTAAAACACCGCTACTGGTGGAGCACCCAGGAGCTTTCCTTTAGCTTCCTCGCGCTGGGAAAGCTGGCCCGGCAAGCCGCCGGCTCTACCGCCCTCGCCGAAGTCCGCGTAGACGGACGCACTGTCGGTGCAATGGACGGCGGCGGCAACCCGCTCAGCCTCTCGACAAAAGAGCTCCGTGGCAACGCGTCCAACGCCAGCGCCACCGCCCCCCGCGTCGAAATCACCACCAAAGGCTCCGGCCGCCTCTACTACTTCTGGCAAGCCGAAGGCATCAGCGCCAGCGGCGCCTATAAAGAAGAAGACAACTTCCTGAAAATCCGTAAGCACTTCTTCGACCGCTACGGCCGTCCCCTCACCGGCAACACCTTCAAGCAAAACGATCTCATCATCGTTCAGCTCACCCTGGACAAATCTTTCAATACCGACGTCAAAAACATCGTCATCACCGACATGCTCCCCGCCGGCTTTGAAATCGAAAACCCCCGGACCAAGGAGCTGCCCGGTATGGACTGGATCAAGGGCGAAAGCAGCCCCACCGCCCTCGACGTCCGCGACGACCGCATCAACCTCTTCGTCAACTCCACGTCCAGTCACCAAACTTATTATTACGCCGTCCGCGCCGTCTCCCCAGGTATCTACCACATGGGACCCGTCAGCGCAGACGCCATGTACAACGGCGAATACCACTCCTACAACGGAGCCGGCACCATCAAAGTCGTACAATAATCATTGCCCGCACTTAAATAGCAAGCCCGCAACATTTCTTTGAATGTTGCGGGCTTGCTTCTTTTCTATTCGTAGTATCAAAAAAACGGCGGAAACTCCATCAAAAATTCCCTGATCTCATCTTCCGTCGTCGAAGGATGTATCGAGTCCAATTTCACCACTCCCTCCTCCGCATCATAATACGCCGCATACTTTTCGTTCGCCACATGAAACTGATGTCTCGTAGTATCCTGTTTCATGTCGTACTGCTGACACAGCCGGTTGATAATGATCGCCGCTTGCTCCTGGCTGTTTACCGGAATACGTTTTACCTCTCTTGCCATAGTTAAGAACCGGCTTACCTCCGCCGGCAGGTTTAGTTTCATCGTAAAAATCCCATTGCAGAAAACCACATCGATGATGAAACCAGCAAATCCCATTCCCTCACTTCTCGATCCATGCCTCTCTCCTTGCCGGAGCCCCGCCGCCCAAAACTCCACCCCGTCGCAGCTTTCACTTCTCCAACCCTTCAACGCTAAATAACATACCAACTAAGTCGACTAGTCTAATGTTCCGCCATTAATATCCCAACGCATACCATTCGTCCATCGTAAAAACCGCTTCGCAAAGCGAACTCCAATCTTCGTAAGAGGTTTCTTTTCCTGTTGGGTATACGGAAAAAGCTATCTCATCCATTTATTGTTAGGGAATATTGTTGTAAAGCTCTATTTTTATCCAGGAAATCGTAACACACGAAAAATTTAGTGGAACTTATTGTCAGATAATTAGAATATATAGTTTTTATCTTTGTATTTTTACCTCTTAAATCTATCGGCATGAAGCTTTTTGTAGCAGGTCTTCCTAATGACTTTGACGACGTGGACCTGAAAGAGATGTTCGAATTGTACGGCACAGTAAATTTTGCAAAAATTGTGATGGACAGGGAAACTGGGAAGAGTAAAGGCTTCGGGTTCGTAGATATGCCAGACGAAACAGAAGCCCGCTCGGCTATAGAAACCCTCGACAACGCCTCCATCCGTGGCAAGAAAATGGCCGTAAAAGAAGCCGAAGAACAAAACAGAGGCGGTAGCGGCGGCGGCGGTGGTCGCGACAACCGCGGCGGCGGTGGCGGCGGTTACCGTGGTGGCGGCGGCGGCGGTGGATACCGTGGCGGCAGCGGCGGTGGTGGCGGTTATCGCCCAGGCGGTGGCGGCGGCTATCGTCCCGGCGGAGACCGTGGCGATCGCGGCGGCGACAGAGGTGGTGACCGAGGAGACCGGGGTGATCGCGGCGACAGAGGCGATCGTGGCGGAGACCGCGACAGAAGGTTTTAGTAAAATTATTGGACTCAATACAACGGGTGGCTAGCTTTTCTTGTCAGGGTGGTACAAACTCCTTGAAATGAAACTAGCCACCCTTATCTTTTTCTGTACTATCCTCCTTACCCTCGCCGCCTGTAAGCATAAAGAAAAGAACCCCTGCGAAGACGTCTATTGCGACCCACCTCTCAGTGTGTTTAGGCCTATCCTCAGATTCGTCCTCCGTGACGCAAACAACCGCGACTTCTTCTTCTCACAACCACCTGTTTATGCCTATTCACAGCTAAAAGTCAACGTCCCGGACTCTTCCGGACAGGTGCAGATGATCGTCGACACCTTCGTCAATACCCCTATTCATAGCTTCCTCATCCCCGCCCCATCTCCGGGTAAAAACAAGATGATCTACCTGAAGATGGCCGATAATATACCCGATACCCTCCAATTCGACGAAGAATACTTCAACCCCAGCTGCTGCTCCGTAGCCGCCCGGCTCACCAACATCCAGCTCAACGGCAAGCCCATTCTCGATAAATTAGAAACCGTGGGAAGCACCAGCCTCCTCATTATTCAATCTACCCGATAATCCCGGCGCAACCGCAACCGAACCTATTCCACCCGGTACAACCACAACAGGGCCTATTCCACCCGGTACACCGGATACCTCAAATGCG
>JAFDYG010000135.1 GCA_018267545.1 Bacteroidota bacterium | reverse complement strand
GGTAGAAAATTCTCGAAACACTCGAAAAACTCGTGCGTCCCGCCCGGACCACCATGCAACAGCAGCACCTTGATTTTCGGATTATTCCCAAACCGCTTGGTCCAAACCCGGAATGTCCCCTTGGGCGTAGTAATCGGCACTAGCTTGATGTTTCCATTCTGTACCCCCGAATCCTGGTTGACAAAATAATCCCCCAAAGAAATCCCCCCCTTATCGGACTGCCCACACCCCGCCAGGACCAACCCCAGAACCAATACAAATAGCAATTTTCTCATATTTCGTTGTTTGAAATTAAAGATACACCCATCCATCCCACAGGCAAAATCCGTGAACTCAGGATTAAAATTTGTCAACCAGCCTAAGGGTTTATTCTATACATTCACAGTTCATCATCAACCATCTGCAGCATGTACAAGATTACAAAACTAGCAGTCATCTCATTCCTGGCGATGGCTAGCTTCTCATCGAAAGCGCAGCGCTTCCAATCAGCGCCGCTTAACCTGCCCGACTCTACCGAAATAGATTATGAGCTCAAAGACTACAAGTTCCAAAGCGGAGAAACTTTGCCATCACTAAAGCTCCATTACACGACTTTCGGCAAACCAAAAAAAGACGCATCAGGCAAAGTCATCAACGCCGTCTACATCATGCACGGCACCACAGGAAACAGCCACAACTTCGTCAATCAGGGCTTCGGCGGCTACCTGTTCAAAGCAGGCGGTATGCTCGACGCCACAAAATATTTTATCATCCTCCCCGACGGCATCGGACACGGTAAATCCAGCAAACCCAGCGACGGCTTGCACATGAAGTTCCCGAAGTACACGTACGACGATATGGTAATGGCCGATCACCAGGTGCTGACCGAAAAGATGGGCATCAATCACCTTCGTCTCATCATCGGCACCTCCATGGGCGCTATGCACTGCTGGGTATGGGCCGAAATGTACCCGGACTATATGGACGCCTGCATGGCCAACGCCAGCCTGCCCATCGAGATCGCCGGACGTAACCGTCAAACCCGCTACGCCGCTATCCAATGCATCAAGAACGACCCGGCCTGGAAAAATGGCGAATACACCGAGCCTCCCGCACAGGGTCTGCGCGGCGCAGAAACTTCCATGATGTGGATGACCAGCAGCCCCTGGCAGATGCAAAGAAGAATGCCCACCCGCGAACAATCCGAACGCGCATGGGACCAGGCCGTAGAAGGCTTCATCCGCCGCCAGGACGCCAACGACTTTATCTACGCCATGGAAGCCTCCCGCTTCTATAACCCCCAGCCCAAGCTGAACACGATCAAATGCACTTTCTACGCCTGCAACTCCGCAGACGACGAATGCAATCCCCCCGAAATGGGCGTACTGGATACCGAAATCAAGAAAGTACCAAAAGGAAGATATATCCTGCTCCCCATCACCGAAAAGACCTCCGGTCACGGAACACACTCCAATCCTAGCATTTGGGGAGACTACCTGAAAGAATTACTCGACGCAAGCGCTCACTCCTAGTCCACGCAAGCTTCGATAACTATCGCCCGGGTCGCGAGCAAACACCAGCCTCGCCATCCGGGCGATTTTTTTAAAACTGAACTACCGCAAAGCCAATCCGCCCCTGCACACTCCCATTCCCATTCGCATACCGGTCATACGGAATCACGATCTGATCCGGCGCCATCTGCCGCGACTGCTGAAAGTTCAACGTGTTCTTCAAACCCCAGAATAATATCCCCTCGTCGGAGATCAGCTCGCCCTGCTGATTGATAACGGTCGTAGACGCATACATGCTCTGACCATGGACGAAGCTATTATAGAGAAAGAATAATTTATCCTGTAACGGCACCACCATATACGAGAGATTCGGCGAGTTCATCTCCGTCACCTGCTCCTGGTTGATCATCCCCATCCAGCAAGTATCTTTCCTGTTCGCCGGAAAATAGTAAAGACTCAGATCCCCCCGGTCATGATACTGAGGATTCACGGGCAGTTGATACCGCGAATATCCATACTTCGGCGAAGGAAAACGCAGCCGCTTCATACCCTCGCTACGATCGGGTATGTCGTTGGTTGAAAACAATAAAGACGGGTCCCATCCTTCATCGAACGCATCCTGGTCATAATCCAGCTCGAATGGCCGCCCATATTCTTTCATCAGCAAAAATCCCCGCCCCGGGACCGCCATAAAATTCTCCTTCACCAGGTTTCCATTCTTCACCCGCTTACCCCCCAGCGTCGTCAACCGGTAAGAGGAATCGAAATCGAAAGACCGCGAAGCCATGGAATAATGCACGACCTGCACATTTTTCAAGGACGAATAGTGGAAGGTCGACAGCACTCCGGCCACCACCTCTCCATTGTGATTGTCGATCGACAGGCACACATCCTCCATTTCCGATGTACCGGGCAATAATATGTTCTTACACACGATCGAGGTGTCCGTCGCGCTAAAATGAAAAAGCAGGAAATTTTTATCCTTCCGCGAAGGCGACATCATCAGCCATTCTCCATTGTTGGCCAATTTCACCGGCGCATTATTGAAGTCCTCGAGCGGAAAGCTGGTATAGTCATCCTGGATCATCGGCTGGGTAATCCACTGATGCCTGAAAACCCGTTCCGAAACAGGCTGCCAGTCCTGGTCGAACAGCCTCGTATGAATACGGGGCGCACCGGTAGGATTGAATTCGAAACCCACCAGCATCAACCGGCTCTGGTCCTCCGAACGCACCAGCATAAAGCTGTTCCCCGGTTCGTTGAAAGGAAATAATCCGATCTGACGCGACGGCTCCGTCGGCTGCCCATCCGATTCAAAACGCTGCAGCCATACTTCAATCTGCTTCTTCCCGTTATTTAATAGGTGTACCTGATCGAAATGATCATAAGACGTAACCATGTATTCCTTGATCGGTTCCTTTCCCTTGAAAGTAGCCTCACCGATAAGATTGACAAGGTTCATTCTCGTGTTGTAGATCGCGAGATTTCTTTCTTCCGAAGAGCTGGCGTCCATCGAGCGCCGGGGAACTTTCTTCCTGGTGATAGTCGATACCCAATAGTAGTTCCCTACCTTCCCCAGCAGCTCCTCCTTCAGGGTAAATCTATCACTGTAAGGTTCACAGTAATAAACCCGTTGGGCGGAAATTGAGGAACTCATGATGACGCAGCAACATAGTAGTATTGTAATCCTCCATCCCATAGCGACAGCAGTAGCTTTTTGAAGTTACGTAATTTTTATATATAAAGTGTTTCTCCTGTGTGATGTTTTTTTATCCTACTATTTTACTGCACTGTCACCCTCGCTCAAGCGAATTATATAATATGAACGACAAATTTGGGTTATCGGTTTTCCCATCATTCAATATTCATTTCCACCTCATGGAAAAATTTTCCAGACCTGGGACTAAAACCAAAACCCCGGGCCAAAAGCCAATCGGCCAAATCAAGAATATTTAAATTATAAGGGTATAGTAATCAATGATATAATGATTTTTTTCGGACCCTAGGGTCCGAGCGCACGGTCCGGCACGTAGCTTGTATTTACATCATCGGTTTTTCATAGGATATTGGATTTAAAAACGGGGCTGGATTTCTATCCGGGCCCTTTTTTTTTAACCCACATATTATTAAGTTTGACCACCTAATTGCAAACAAGTCCATGCGTATTCTAGTCTCCTTTATCCTATTCCTATTCACCGCGATCAACCTCCCGGCTGCGCCAAACGTCCGGACCTCCCCCATCCCCTCCTGGCTACATCCCATCTATCCCGACCTGGGCAAAAAACCCATCCAGCGCGACATCAGCGACGGCTACTACTACGAGCTCCTCGAAGAACAGACCAGCCTGCTGAACAATACTACCTACTCACATTACATAAAACATATCATCAATAAAACCGGCGTACAAGACGCCTCGGAGATTTCGGTCACCTTTTCCCCCCAATTCCAGCAGGTAGTCTTTCACCGCATCACCATCATGCGCGAAGGCGCCGTTCTCAACCAATTGCAACCCAACGAAATAAAAGTGGTACAGGAGGAGAAGGAAGCGAGTAATTATGAATACAACGGCCTCAAACGGGCCTACCTCACTCTCAAGGACGTCCGCAAAGGCGACCGCATCGAAGTCGCCTATTCCCTGGTCGGCTTCAACCCCGTATTTGCAAACAAGTTTTCGGAAGAAGCCTATTTCATCAACAATACGGCCGTCTGTAATTATTACAAGACAATCATCACTACCCCCACCCGCAAGCTGAATATCCGATACGGCAACAAAGCCACCGCGCCGGTAACGCTAAGCCAGGGCAATACCTTCGTTTACTTTTGGGATAATCCACCCCTGAAATCCTGGCAGTTGGAGTCCGAAACTCCCGTATGGTACGACGCCAATCCCGTCGCCTATATCAGCGAATACCCCGACTGGCAGGACGTCGTCGGATGGGGCCTCGCCACATTTAATAATTATCACTACCCCCTTCCGGCCAGCCTGCAGCAAAAAATAGCCGCCTGGCGCTCCACCGCAAAAGGAGACAAAGACCTCTTTGCCAACCTGGCCACCCGGTTCGTACAAAACGACGTCCGCTATCTCGCCCTGGAGATCGGCGCCAATACACACCGGCCCCACGCCCCCGCCGACGTCTTTACCCATCGCTACGGCGACTGTAAGGACAAGGCACTGCTGCTCACCACCATCCTGCAAAACGAGGGCATCCCGGCCTACGTCGCCCTCGTCAATACCTCGACTCGCAGCCGGCTGCTCGACGTTGCGCCATCTCCAGCCGCCTTCGACCACGCCATCACCGCCATCCAGCGACCAGGCGGAGAATACATTTACGTAGACCCCACAAACGCAGGACAAAGAGGCGAGCTGACCAGCCTCTATATCCCCGACTATGGCTACGCCCTCCTACTCAAGGACGGAGAGAAAAAATTACAGCCCATCACCCCCGGCCGTATTTATAATTATACGATCATCGAAACGCTCGACGCCCCCTTTTACGATACCTCCCATTATACCATCAGCAGCGTATACGCAGGCGGCATCGCCGATGAGATGCGGCAGGCCTATGAAGAGAAAAGCGTAAAGGACCTGGAGAAATATTACCTCGACTATTACGCCGGCGTCTTTAACAATGTCGACGGCATCCAGCAGGACGGCGCCATCGTCTTTCAGGATGATAGCCTCAAGAACGAGTTCAAGGTGACCAAGCGCTACCTGATCCCGGCGATATGGGATACGACCGAAAAAGATACAAAGGCCCTTCATTTTGCCATAAAGACTCTCGGACAGCACCTTCCCGATCCGTCTAACGCCCCGGCAGATATGCCTCTTTCACTCACCTACCCCTGTAATATTCACTATACGCTCAACCTCACCCTCCCCGAAGGATGGGATAAGACGTTCAGTTCCTTACACATCAAAAACGACGCTTACCAGTTTGATTTCATGCCCGACATCAACGGCGGTAACATGACACTCTATTTCACCCTGCGAACTTTTAAGGATCATATCCCCGCTTCCGCCGTAGCGAAATACAAGAGCGATTATAAAAATATGGAAGGCCTCCTCTACTTCAAGCTCTATAAAGAGGTAGGCAACGACGAAGCCAGCAGCAGCGCCAGCGATAACGCCAGCGACCAGGACAACCTGTCCGCACCCAGCACCAACAGCACCAAGGCCTGCTGGCCCGCCATCTGGCTCACTTTCTTCTTCGCCCTTATCTTCTCACGCATCTTCATCTGGCTCAATCGCCGCGAAGCGGCAATATACTATGCCCCCGGCTCAGGCTATCCCCTGGGCGGCTGGCTCTTATTGCTGGGCCTTAGCATAATAATGAGTCTGGGAATAAACGTAATTTCCTTCTTCGGTTCCAACTACTATAGCTATGACAACTGGACGGCTTATGCCGACGCCGGCGGCCGCTCCCTGCAAAATCTTTACCTCGGCAAGATGGCCATCCAGCTGGTCATCATCGCCACTACCGGCGCCACCCTATTCTGGTTTGTAAAAAGAAGAGATATCTTTCCGCGTATGTTTATGTGGCACATCGCCATCCTGCTCACCGGCAAGCTCCTGATCATGCTCCTCTTCTACCTGAACCCCATTCCCGCGATCCTCCATCCCTACAAGGATGCCATCATACCCGGCCTAATCCGCACAGCAGCATACTCCATCATCTGGGGTTACTATATCTGGCGCTCAGACCAGGTCAGGAGCACATTCCTCGAACCCTTCTATCATTGAACCAACCGGCCAGCTCACCAAGCCATACTACTGCCCCGGCAGTTTCTTCACCGCATTGCTAATCGGCTTCACCGAGTGCAGATACGCATATATTGCGGCTAAATCACTTTCCCTCATCCCCGTATACGCCATCCACGGCATCGCCGTATTGAACTCACCCGCCGCCACCGGCCTCGCCTGATACCCACTATCCGAATATTGCTTGAACCTCCTGATAAACAGCTCACGAGTCCAATTCCCAATCCCCGTCTCCTTATCCGGTGTAATATTCGCCGAATACAACACCTTCCCATCCCCCGACGCAAACTCCCTTCCTCCGCCAAATTCAGACCCCGCCACAATTTTTCCCTTTTCCGCCTTACTATGACACTCCACACAGCTCGCCGTCCGCACCAGATACTGCCCATATGCAATCGCATTGTTACTGTCCGGTATCGGCATCAGCGTCGCCTTCGCCGGGATCGTATTGACGATAAAGTTCAACGGAAAATCCAGCTCCGTCTTCTGCACGTCATGCTCGATCGGCTTCAGCGTCCGTAGATACGCGATGATGCTGAAAACGTCTTCCTGATCCATCTTACCATAAGCCGGATAGTTCATGATCGGAAACAAAGCACGCCCATCCCGGCTCACCCCCGTTGTAATGGCCCGGAACAATTCCCCGTCCGTCCACTTGCCAAGCGCATACGGCGTAAGATTCGGAGCATAGATGTTCCCCGGAAAACCCTGGTCACGCCCAAAAAGCTCCCCACCCATACCCAGGCTGTTCTCCTTCACCGGACCACCATACAAAGCAAAGTTCCGCTCGCTATGACAGATCATACAACCGGCCACCGACTTCGCCAGGTACTCCCCACGACTCACCCGCTTGGGCGTCGCCTCCACTTTCAGATCCGCCGGCTTACCGACATTCGGCAGTCCCATCTTTACATAAAGAGCCAGGATTGCCACTACGACGACAAGACCGGCGATGATAAACAGCAGGGTTTTGAGTATTTTTTTCATGTCGCCAATATAGAAAAAAACCCCTATATACAATATATAGGGGCCCTAATCCACAAGCGAAACAAGCTAATTTTTGATCAGATACCCAAAGACCCCATCAGTCTCCTTATCCGGCCCTGCCGTAAAGTAAAGACGATTGGGATCGATCGTGGTAGCCGTAGACGGCGGGAAAGAAAGCGCCCAAAGACCATCGATAACGATCGTCTTGTTATGCGACTGCAACTGTCCCTGATAGCTTCCATCCACCGTATAGACATTGATACGGCCATCCCCAAAGTTACCTACCAGGATAACAGGCTGTGACCCATCGAAGTCATCATGTCCACCCCGTCCACTATTGTGACTCTTGTCATCATCCTCCATATCATGCGATTGCAAGAACCCAGCCGGAGCCATCGCTACCCCCCAGGGCGCATTCAACGAACCCCTGCTGGCAAACCTCTTCACAAAAGCGCCATCAGTAGTAAAAATATCGACAAACCCATTTCCAGGCCCCGCCTGATCTCTTCCATCCGGCCCCACCTTCGCATACATAACATACAACCAGCTGCCAACCGCCTGAATATTGAACGGCGCATAACCCGACGGCAAACCCGGATCCCGGAACGCCATCGAAACCGACGCAAACGTCGTATCCCACACATCGATCTTCCCCGTCCGGAAGTTAGCGGCATAAATATAATTCGCACCCCCGCTCGAAGCCAAAGCCAACCCCGTATAAGAAGAAGTAGCCGCATTATTCTTGATCACCAGCGCCTTGGTATTCGCCGCCCCATTCCATCCGGAAAGAACCCCATCTACTCCCACAAACAGAAAATTGGAAGCCTGTCCATTAGAAATTTTAAAACCCTTCCCACCACTAAACACGATACCCGTAGGCAACCCACCTACCGTATCCGTCGGCGACGGAATCTTGACCGGCGCACGCACGATCGCCCCCTCAGCCGTATACAGCTCGCTCACATGCCCGCCAAGCGCATTCACCCACGCAATCCCATTGGAAGAAAAAGCCAATCCCCACGCATTGAGAAGCGTCGGATCCTGCAGCTTCGCACCATACTCCCCATTATTGGCAATTAAATTGACTTGTTGAAAATCCCGAAGTTCTTTTTTATCAAGGACCATCCTCCGGCAACCCAGCGCTAGAGCCAGGCAGGCAATAATTGCCAGCCCTGCTTTAAAGTTGTTCATAATTAGCAAGTTTAAGTTGTAAAAAATAGATTGACCACTCCTATGGCCATAGGAGCAAAGAGGGGGTAAGCCGGCTTTTTCTACGGGAAAAAATCTGAATCAATAAAAAAAACGACGCGCATCCGGCAGGAGTTGCCTGCGCCAAACATTACCCAATTACCCCGTATCCCTCCCCCTATTCACCCCACCCATAACACCTCAAAAGTTCCTCCCTCGAGATTTCACCAGCTCACTAAATTCGCCTCTTACTTCAGGACCGTGAGCCAGGCATATCCCTATATCAGACAAAATGCTTACCAGTATAAATTTGTGAGTTACGGTAAAGAAAGGATTGAGAAGAGCGCAATATTTATCTCAGCCCCTGGAGTGGATGTCTTTGCCTTTACATTTGGAGATACATTAAGCGATGGCAGTTTAGATACCGATAAAAACTCGAATAATGGCGATATGTTCAAAGTTTTAAGAACAATAATTAATATACTAAATCAATTTTTAGAAGAACATCCCTACGCAACAATCTTTTTTATTGGCAGCGCCCCTAATCGCACCCTTTACTATCAAAGATTTCTGAAAAACAATTACTCGACCCTCAGTAAAAAATTCATTATCAGCGCAATTATACAAGTAAAAAATAGGCTTTCAGAAGTCCCCTTTGACCCATCCTCAACAACAGAATATCGCGGCTTTTATATTAAAATTTTAAATTAACTTTACACCGAATGTCCCTCACAAAAGAAAATACAAACAACTCCCCCTCCAAAGAGGAAAAGCAAAACGAGCTCCTCGTGTCGAATGAAGGCGTTTACCTGCGAGATGATGCCACGGGCAAATTCATCAAAGAAATGCACGAATTGATTCGTCAGACCATCTTCATGCCCGTTCCACCAGCTAAAGGCAAATAACCTACCCCACCACCCTATCCACCCCCCTAAAATACCCCACCGACTCCGCAACCCCCGGCAACGGGTCATTCATATCCAGCTCATGCTCGATACTACAATACCCCGCATACTTGATCTTCTTCAACGCCTTTATAACCCCCGGAATATCCAACACACCCCTTCCCAAATTAATCGTCTTCGACTCCCGCACAATCACCGATAGATCCTTTATATGCATATCGAAAAGCCTCGACGAATACTTCCCGATCACCTCCACCGGATCCGCCCCCGCCCGAGCCGCATGCCCGATATCCAAACACAAACCTATCCTCGAATCCAATCCCTTGATATGTTCATAAACATCCACCGGCGAAGGATACAGCTTATCCTCCGGCCCATGATTGTGAATAGCCACCCTGATATTATACGCCTTCACCTTCTGCTCCGTATAAGAAAGCAGCTCCGGATTCGGCACCCCCACAATCATATCGATCCCCAATAGCTTCGCATACTCGAAAGCCCGGTCCACCTCCTGCTGCGTTTTCATATAAATCACCCCAGCCGCATAAATCTTCAAACCCGCCGACGTAAATTTCTCCTTTACCTCCTGCACCTTCGCTCCATCACTATCCAACGGCAGATAAAAATCCTTGATCGATAACGCATTCACCCCCACCCGCTTCATCATCGCAATCCCCTGATCGAGCGGCACGTGCAAAAACGTATACCCCGCCAGCCCCAGCTGCAACGCCCCCGCAGCCGCACTCCCGGCGACGGCAGAAGACACGCTTTCCTCCACAAAACCTCCCTTCCAACCCAATCCCACCGCCGCCATTCCCGCAGACTGTAAAAACTTTCTTCTTATCATATAGCAATTTATTTCCCCCAATATAAAACAAATCCCGCCTGGAAAGGCGGGATTTTAATTTTAACGAACTGCTAATTGAACACTATTTATTGAAAAGCTCCGAAGGAGCCTTCCCTTCTACTCCAGGCATATCCAGCCCCAGCAACCGCGCCACCGACGGCGCCGTATCCCGCTCACTCATTTCCTTGATTACCCCACCCTTACGCACACCCGGCCCAGCCGCCACAAAACCCGTCCTTATCTCGAAAAAATCCGGAAAATATCCATGCGAACCCCCATGACCCGGCTTCACCGCATCCCCCGTCATCGCATTCCCAAACGAAGTCCCATTCTCCCCGCTCAACGCAAATTCCACTTCCGGATTCCCACCAATCGCATCCAGTTTCTTCCGGTCGATCATCCGGAACAGCTGCTTCCCATTGCTCACCGTATCGAGAATCCTCCGAACAGCATCCAGCGTCGCCACGTCGCGACGATCCTTCAGATACAGATAGGTCGACCCACCCACCGAAAAGAACTGCGCCTTCCAGTTATCGGTCTTTACATCCGTAATCAATCCCGCCTGCTTCAGCCAGATATTAGGGTTCACGCTCGTCTTCACGTCGACAAATCCATGATCGCCCGTAACGATCATCACCGTCTCTTTCCATACCCCCGCGTCCTTCAACGCATCCATGATGATTCCCACCGCACTGTCCGCACCACGCACCGCCGCACGTACCAGCTCTCCATCCCGCCCCTGCTGATGCTCGAAGTGATCCACCGAGAATAAATGTATCGTCATCAGATTCGGCTGGTCTTTCTTGATTACATAAGCAGCAATCTTACCCACATTGACGTCATGCCCATATTCGATCTTCGCCTCGCCATTAAAAACATTTTTACGCAGCTCGTCCACAAAACCCTCCGGCTTCGAATATTTCTCCCGCACCGTCTCCCCCATCCCCCCGATATCCGGGATATTATACTGAACAGGCGCATCCGCAGACACCGGCCAAAATAAAGCCGCCACTTTCATACCCTTGTCCTGGGCAGCCTTCCAAATAGTCCGGACCTTGATCGAGCTGTCGTTCCAATATGACTTACCCGTAGACCCATTCGGTTCATACATGCCGTTATAATATACGCCATGCCGCGCCGGCTGCACACCCGTCACGATCGTCGTATGCGACGGATAGGTCATCGAAGGAAATACGCTGTTGACACCCTTCGCATAGGTGCCTTCTGCCATTAGCTGCCGGATATGCACCGCCTGCCAGCTGCTATCCAGGTAGAAATCCGGTCTAAAGCCATCTACTGTAATAATGACTACGTGCTTGACGTTCTGCGCACGGGCAGCCCATCCCCCTAAAATCAACACCAAGGCTAATAAGATCGATCTTTTCATTTTTTATATTTTTTAAAGGTCAAAGCCGCCATCACCGGGAAATGATCCGAAGGCACCCTCGGCGCACCAGTCGCCTTATCCCGGTATGTATCCAAAAGAATCCCATATCGCTGAATCGAAAACTCCTTCGTCACGAACATATGATCGATCCGCCCGTCCGTACGACCGTCGGGTTTGAAATTATTGAAGGTTCCATTCAAAGCATACTTCAGCGGAGACAAATCGTAACAATCTTTCAGAACCCCCGAGTTGTTGATCAACGCATAGCTTTCACTGGTTTGATCCACATTGAAGTCACCCGTTAGGATCACCGGCATTCCCACAGGCATGTCCTTTATCCGGGACAGAATAAGTTTCGCACTCTCCGCCCTCGCCACGACACCCACATGGTCCATGTGCAGATTGAACATATAAAAGACAAAGCCCGTCGGCAGATACTTGAACTTACCCCATGTACAGATCCGGGGCAGCACCGCATCCCATCCCTTATTCGGCGTATCGGTTCTCGTAGATAACCAAAAATCCCCATGCTCCAGCAGCTTGAACTTGGAAGTTTTATAGAATATCGCGGAGTGCTCTCCCGCATCCTTCCCGTCATCCCGGCCGATGCCGATATAGGCATACCCCTGCAGGCTGTCCCGCAGCCCGTCAAGCATATGCTTCAGCCCCTCTTGCGTACCGAAGATGTCGAAGTCATGAAAACGGATCAGCTGAGAGATCACTTCCAGTCGCTGCCCCCAGCCATTCCCATGAAGAGAATCGCCGTGATTGGCATACCGCAGATTATAGCTTCCAATATTGAATCCCTGAGCAGAAACCCTGCCGGCCAAAAGAGCCAGCAGGGTTATCGTAACAATCAAAGTCTTCTTCATAAAATGTTTTATTGCCATTTCGGATTTTGTCCCAAATTCGAGTTCAGTAAGATCTCGCTATAAGGAATAGGATAGAGATACTTATAATCATGCCAGGTTCTTTTTACATTATCCAGCCAGTGGATTTCTCCATAGGTGCCGTTCGAGAGCAGCATGGGATTCGTAGTGCCGTTCAGCGTAGGAGAAACGTTGATATAGGTAACCCCGCTGACATTCGAAGGTTGAGTGCCCTGGTAGAAACAGACGTCCATCACGCCATCTCCATTCAGGTCCATCAGCTGATTCAAAGCAGGAACATACATCCCGTTCCAGGAACGCTGCAACAAGGTTCCCAGCCTCCAGCGCGTCAGGTCCGCAAAACGAAACCCTTCCAGGCACAGCTCGATACCCCGCTCACGACGGATTTCCAGCAGGACCGGGTCGGAAATCGTCAGTCCCGCGCCATAGTCTTCGCTCGCCACAGGAGAATAATAGCTTTGGATATAGGGATCTACCGTCGTCGGCAGCGTAAGCCCACCCGTCAATCCTGCCCTTGCCCTTATAGCTCCAACCGTCTTCGTCCAGTCACCCGCAGTCAACGTACCCAGCTCCCGGGCAGCTTCCGCATAGTTCAACAGAATCTCCGCATACCGCATCAGAGAAAGCGAGTTCGTATTGTTGCTGGCCGCATCATAGTAAACATCGTCCAGACACCACTTGATCGGCTGATAACCGGTGTAGGTATAGGAAAACACCGGAGGCGCAGCCACTGTCTTGTTGCTGCTGATACGGGTATATCCCGGTGTACGTATCGTCTGAGCCAGTCGCGCATCCCGGCCCACCGTCTCCTTCGCAAAAGGAAGAGTGTCGTGCCCCGGAATATCCGTAAATGGAGTACCCGCAGCCGTGAGATAGGTATTGATAAAATCGCGGGTAAAACTATATCGGCTGCCATAGGTCGCACTCGTAAAGTACCAGTTCGCATCATTCATCACCGAGAGCGACTGGTTCATCACCACCGACAGCATTACCTCGCTGCTGATCGGAGAAGCGCTGATGAATAGGTTGCGGTAGGCTGAACTAGTCCCGCCAGCCGTGCTCAGCGCAAGCCCGCTGCTATCCATGACCGCCTTCGCAGCGCTGGCAGCATTCTGTAACCAGGTATTTGCCGTACTAGCCAGGTTATAGTTGGTCTGATATTTCCTGAACGTACCCTCGAAAAGACAGATCCGGGACTTCAAGCCATAAGCTACCCACTTGGTAATCTGGCTCGAGGTAGCATCCGTCGTAGCCGAGATATTCGCAGCGGCAAAGTTGAGGTCCGCCAGTATGGAATCCATCACCAGCGTCCTGTCGTTCCGCGTAGCATATAAAGAGCTGTCGCTAACTTCCAGCGGCTTCCCCACCCAGGGTACATTCCCGAATTTCTGAACCATCGAATAGTAGAACCAGGCGCGGAAACAACGGGCAATACCGAGATAGTTCAGTCTGATAGGTTCCGTAATGCCTGTACGGGGTGCCCCAAGATTAGCGATAAAATAATTAAAGTTCCGCAAAGGGGTCCAGTTCGTCGTCGACCAGCCGGTAGCCTGCCTGGAGTTGAAAGCACCATCCTGCAGATAGGTGGGCGCCGAGTTACGCGCACCGAAATCGGCTCCCGCATACTGGTCGTCTCCACGCACCGCTTCCCCTGTCGACGGATTGGCAGCCGTGAAAGGAAGAGCATCATAGAAGGATGCCGAATATAGCTTCAAACCCTGCTCACTGCTAAATATGGCGGAATTGGTCGCCGTCGCCTGCGGCTTCTGATCCAGGTTCTTGCTGCAACTACCCAAAACAAGCGCGTACAGAAAAAGAACACAGACGTTTACCGAATATTTCATAAAGTTCTTTTTAAAAATTAATTAGAGGGTGACATTCAGACCTACCGTCCAGCTTTTCAGTATCGGGTAGTTGTTTGTATTACCAGAATTGCTATACGTACCGGTAGCATTCGTATTCAGAATCACATCCGAGCCACCAATGCTCTCCGGATCCACATCCTTGGTCAGCTTAAACATAGGAGAATAGGTCCAGAGATTTTCACCCGAAATATAGAAACGGACCGCCGTGAGATGCGCCTTCTGCACCAGACCGGCAGGCAGATTATATCCAAGCTGGATATTCTTCAGCCGGATAAAGGACGCATTCTGCAGATACTTCGTCTGCTTGGCATATAATTCACCGGCGCTATTCTGCGCTACATAGCCGCGATAACGGGGGAAATAAGCATCCGGATTGGAAGCCGACCAGATCTTACCCACCTGGTACTGCGGCAGGTTGTTGTATGGGCGGTTGTACTGTCCCCAGAACCCATCGGCTTCAGAGCCAGGCCACCAGTCACGCTTGGCCACACCATGGAAGAAGGCGCCGAAGAAGAAGTTGTTCCAGTCCGCAGATAAGTTGAACCCATAAGAATAGCGGGGAGTGGTATTCCCGATGATACGCATGTCTCCAGGATTGCTTACCGTATTGTCGCCATTGTTGACGACGCCATCGGGCTTACCATTCGCGCCGCCGATATCCTTGAACTTGATATCACCCGGAAGGAACTGCCCCGTATTCGAAGCCTTCAGGGTAGACTGGAAAGTCCTGGCCTTTACGAGGTCGTCCGACGCCGTCCAGTAACCATCATTGGTATAACCCCAAATCTCTCCCAGCTTCTGACCTATATAGTAATCGCCCAGGTTCTTCGTCAGGTTGTTGTATTTCGTCACTTCCGTCGTATAGTCGGACATCCAGGCGCTGACCGAATAGTGGAAAGCCTTATGAGCAACCCGGAATTCATCATGCCAGCTGAGAGTGGCCTCCCAGCCATTTGTCGTCATATCGGCATAGTTGCCCTTGGGCACCGTCGTACCGAAGATTGAAGGAAGGGTCTTTCCAACGGTGAACATATTCGTCGTTACACGGCTGTAGATGTCGCCCGTAAAGGTCAGCCGGTTCGACAGAACCGAAAAGTCCATACCCAGATCCTTCATCGTCGCGGTTTCCCAGGTAAGCCCGTCAGGCAGCACGTTCGGCTGAGAGGTCTCCTGCTGACGCACACCGCCGACAACCCTGGGCGACTGCTGGATCTTGAAGTTTTCCTGGAACAGATAGCTGCCGATGCTGCCATTACCCAGCGCGCCATAGGAAGCCCTGATCTTCAGATCGGAAACAGCCTTCGGATCCACGTGCCAGAAACCTTCCTTGGAAATCCTCCACCCGGCAGAACCCGATGGGAAGAAGGCGTAACGCTGGCTGGAAGGGAATTTGGAAGACCCGTCATATCGGCCGTCCAGCTCCAGGAGATAGCGGTCTTTATAGGAGTAGTTGAGTCGGGAGAAACCACCCAGTATCGCCCATTTATCATAGCCGCCGCTCGTGCTCACGTTCTGGCCCAACGCCAGATTGATATTGTTGACGTCGCTATACGCTAGGCCATTGCGCAAAGCCGTCAGCGAGCTGAAGGTAGATTGTTCGTAGTTATAGCCGACCAGGGCCTTGAAGGAATGATCGCCGAACCGCTCTTCGTATTCGGCATAGATGTTCGTAGCCAGGTACTTCGTGGAGTTATCCTGCTGCTGGATATCGTTGTAGGCCGTACCGACGAAATTGGTCACACCGGGTGCGACGCTATACGGCACCTGTACCCGCAGCTGACGGGCATTCGAGTCGGTATTGGAGAAGGTGAAATCACCCTTCACCCGAACCCTGTTGTTGAAGAACTTAGCCACAAAGCCCGTCGTATTACGGATCACCTGGCTATTGAAGTCGATACCATTCTTCCCGTAATAGAAGTCCCCTACCGTATAAGCCGCAGAATAGGTCAGCGAACCATCCGGGTTCAGAAGCATCGAAGAGGGATGCCCCTCATCCGCAATATTCCGCCAGATCCCCCCGCCTTCACCGACGTTCAGCGGGTTGTGATAGAACCGGCTGGAGAACTGAGTAGTATTGGAGACGACCAGCCAGGGTAATAGCTCAATGCTACCCTTGGCCAGAAAGTTGTACATGTGGTAGTTGTCGGAGTTGTAACGGAAGAGCCCATCCTGACCATAGTACCGGCCCGTGAGATAGTAGCTCGTCTTACCGCTGCCACCCGAAACGGACAGGTTCTGGTCGATCGCCGAATTATGTTGCTTGTAGAGCAGCTTCATCCAGTCCGTATTCCCGTAATAGACATAGTTACCGTTCACAACATCCACTTTCGGTAAAGAGGGATCGGCGTTCCGCTTCGCATATTCCGTGATATAGGCGTTGGAGAAGGGCTGCGTCTTGTTGATGTTCTGCGGAACCTGGGAATAGTCATTCCAGGCCGACCAGGCAGAGTCGAAGCCAAGCGCATATTGATACCCATTCGTAACGAACTTGGGCACCGCCGTCGGACTCTTCAACGAATAGTTAGAAGACCAGGTAATAGTCGTCTTGCCTTTCATCGGATCTTTGGTAGTGATCAGCACCACACCAAAAGCCGCACGCGCACCATAAATGGCAGACGAGGAAGCATCTTTCAGAACGGTAATGGAAGCTACGTCATTGGGATTCAACAAGGCAGGGTCAGCCTGGATACCATCGATCAGCACCAGCGCATTACCCCCCTGGCCGATAGAGGTAGACCCACGGATATTGAAAGCCGCCGAAGTGATCGGTTTACCATCCCCTGGCAGCAGGTTCAGGTTCGGCACCTGTCCTTCCAACCCTTGCGTAAGGTTGGGAATGCTCCTCCTGTCCAGCACATCCCCGGTGATCTGTGAAACGGCCCCGGTCACATTGGCTTTTTTCTGCGTGCCGTAACCAACTACGACTACTTCACCGATCGACCCGGCCTGGCCTTTTAATTTTACTAAAATCGAGATGGAGGCATCGTTCTTTACAGCATACCCCGACAGCGTCTGCGGAGCATATCCTACACTGCTGAAGGAAAAACTATATCGACCATTTACAGGAAGCTTTGGGAAATTAAAAACACCAGCCGTATCCGTCTGCGTACCCGCCGATAGGCCAGTCGAAGTATTCAAAGCAATGACGGAAACACCCCCAAGCGGTTCCCCATTTTCATTGCGAACGATACCACTGACACTCCCGGAACCTGGCGTCTGGGCACGCAGGGGCTGAAGTCCCACGCAGGCGCATAGGATCAGCATTAAGCCGTAAAACAACTTTTGCATTTTTTAGTTTTTAGTGTAATCGAGAGAATTTTTTATCGTCTTTTGGCGACGACAACATACCGACCGTTAAGGATGGTCACGGATAGATGGTTTAATAGAGCGATATCCCTCATGATCTTAGTTAGTGAATCTTTCTTTTCAAGTTTTCCGATAAAGTACTTATTACGAAGGTCCCCGCTAGAATATTGGATGTCTGTATTGTATAAGATGGACAGCTGGTCGAACACATCGGCCAACGGTTGATTGTTGAACATATACCAGTTGGAAAGACTGTCGGGACTTCCAGGTAGCCGGCTAACCCGGCTTAAAGCATACCCCCCGCCGTTAATGGGTTTGATTTGTTGAATGACAACGCTCTTATTCCACTTCCCATAAATAAATTCCTCACCCGGCGACAAGAAATAGTTTTTCGTACTGTCCTTTACCAAAGAATCGACCCGGATAATTACATTCCCCTCCATCAGACGCACCTTGATCTGGTCGCTGCTCTTTTCCGCCGTCACTTCGAAGATAGTGCCCATGACCGTAGTCCTGAGCCCCTGGCTATATACGACAAATGGAATGTTCTTATCCTTGATGACGGTAAAAGTAGCCTGTCCATCCACATGCACTTCCCGCCGATCATATTTCCCAAAATCCTGCCGGTAGCGGATAGTGGCATCCGGCGAAAGGATCATCTCCGAGCTGTCCGGCAGCTGCAGACGTATCTTCTTGCTATCCGCATTGTGCTTTGCAACCCATACTGCCGCCACCTGCGGCGCCTTCTCCTGCCCCTCGTTCTTTTGGCGAACCTTCAGGAGCAGCCACCCGGTAACCAGCACCAGCACACAAGCCGCCGCCGCTACCCAAACCCGCATCGCCCTAACCCTGGCAGGCCTTTCGACCTCGCCACCCGTTTCCGCTATAATAGCCTCCAACATCTCTTCCGAATACCCCTCGGGCAAAGGCTCCGCCCCATCTGCCGCCTCATACGCATCCAATAAGAATATTTCCTCCGGGTGTTGTTGAAAATACGCTTCGACAATCTCCGCTTCTTCTTCCGTACAAAGACCCTTCAAAAATTTATCTAACAATTCTTCGCTGATCGCAGACATAAAGTTATATACAGCGATCCATACCCTGGACCCCTGCTCGGTAATTAAAATTTGTGAAAAAAGATTAAGAGGAGCATAGCAGTAACCTGCCGGATGTGGCGAAACGCCTTGGTAATATGATCTTCCACAGTTTTTACCGAGATCTTCATGCTCTGGGCGATTTCCTTATTGGAGTACCCATGCATGGCCTTCAGGATCATAATCCGCTTGCGCACAGGCGGCAAGCTCTCGATAGCTGCATTCACCTCGTCGGCCTGCTCCAGACGGATGTCCCCGGCAGGCGCTACCGCCGTCATAGAGAAGCGTTGATGCGCCGCATAAGCCTTCTTCTGAGTCGTTTCTTTCTTGATATGGTTGATTAGAATGCTCCGCGCAATAATAAAAATCTGCTTTTCCAGCGGATGATCGCAAGAAAGACTTTCTCTATACTGCCAAAGCCGAATAAAACATTGTTGCGTAAGATCTTTTGCCGCATCGTGGAGAGAAATATGCTTCAGGAAAAATCGAAACAGCTTAATGTGCATACGTTGATACACATCAAGAAAGGTCTCGTGGCTACCTTCTTTAAGCAGTTGGGTTTCCATACAGCGTGCAATTTGCAATAAAACGAATGTACCTTATACAAAGATAGGGAGACTTAACTTAAAGATAATTCCGTACCCAGTCCCCTAAAATATGTTCTATAGTATACATTTTCGCTTCCTTCCCGCTCAGCTGATGCGACCAGCCCACTCTCTTCGAAACATTCCCCCCCAATCCCCTGCTTTCATACTCAGCATAATAAACAGTCTTCTCGTTCTCAGGATTCCGCCAGTTGTCCCACCCAACCTCCAGTACCGGAGCATTCATCTCCGTCCGGATAAATACCGTCCGCGCATAAGGCCGCCAGGGCCTTCCCAGATAGAGGTGCTTCGCCGCCGTATCAGCCTCCAATCTGCAATCCAAAAAGACAAATCCATACGCTTGCCTCGGTGTCGTCGCCGCCGCCGTCACATACGAGCTGACCAGCCCCCGAATCACGCAACGGCTAAAAACCGCCGTCGCCTCACCAAAAATAAAATCCGTCGTCCCCTCGATATAACAGTCTTTATAATATTGCCGGCTTCCTTCTGTCGCCGCATACAAGGTATCCTGATTCCCCAATAGGTTACAATTACTGACAGCACACCGATCTCCCTCCACATGCAAAGCCACTGCTTGCCCTACCCTTCCCGAAGAATTTATGATAGTGAGATTCTCCGCCGAAAAATCATTCCCCGCCACCAGCACCGTATAAGAAGTATAGGTCGAAAACTGTGGCTTCCCAAACGCATCTTTCCCCGTCGGATTCGGCTTGCTCGAATAATCATCCCACGTAATGATCGTACTATCCTTGCTCTCCCCCGACAACGTAATCATCGTCTTCCACGAAGGAACCACCACCTTCTCTTTATACACCCCATTCTTGATATGTATAATCACCCTTTGCTGCGACAAATCTCTCACCGCATTCACCGCCTCCTGTATAGTCTTGAAGTTACCGCTGCCATCCTGCGCCACCGTAAACGAAGAAGGATACGCCACCGGCTGCGCCGCACCCATTCTCACAATAAAGATTAAAGCAAAAAAAAACAGGCAGTATTTCATGCCTGTAAATATAAACAAAGTAACGTATTAACAATTAGTGGTGCCTTTCTCCACCACCACCACCACCATGACGCTCTCCCCCTCCACCACCTTCTCTATGTGGCGGCTGCTGAGGATGCGGCTGTTGCGGTCTTGGCTGTTGGGGCCTTGGCTGCTGCGGCCTCGGCTGATTATGCATCTGCGGCTGAGGTCTCGGCTGCTGTGGTCTCGGCGCCGGCCGATTCGCCGCAGGCGAAGGCGCCGGTCTCGGCGCAGGTCTCGACTCCGGTCTCGGTGCCGCAGGCGCCGGTCTTACCGCCGGCCTCGACTCCGGCCTACTCGCCGTAGGCCTCGCTATCGGCCTGCTAACCGCCATATTCCCCGGCCTCCCATGATTGACAGAAGCAAACTGATTCCTATCCCCCCTCGCCGCCTGCTGATGCTCCCGCTGCTGCGTCGTCACCTGAATATGCCTGTCCCTCGCCGCAGCCTGCTCCCTCGCACTAGCCCTATAAGTAACCCCATTCGGCCCCCCATTATAGCTGACCCGATTCACCGTCACATTCCTAACCACCGTCTTATTAATATAAACATTCTTCACAACCGTCGTATTCACCCTAGTCACCGCCGTATTATACCGGAACCTCCCATTATACCACTGGCCTCCATAATATCCACTACCCCCATAACCACAACCATAGTTGATCCCTCCATAATACCCCACATGAGGCCCCCAATAACCGACATTCCAACGATACACACCGCCCACAAAACCCCAATAACCCGGCGTCCAATAATACCCTACCCGTGGCGGCGCCTCCCAATAACCCGGCACCCAATAATAACCGTCGTCGTATGCCCAGTACCCGGGTATCCAGATATACCCTTCCACCGGACACGGCGGCTGCTCATATACCGGTATCTCCGGCGGAGCTATATTGATTGAAATACCTACGCTAACCTGCGCACGCGCAGAGGCCCCTACCACACTAATGGCTAACAATAAACTGAGTGACAAAATGGTCTTATTCATAATATTAAATTTGGTCCTACCTTTAGTTATATGAGCAAAAAATTAGCCACCTTTTTAGCAGTCAACTTATTGATTATCAGCACAAATTTCGGGCAAAAACTTCTACGCGTCGGCGTAGCCGGACTCACCCACGACCACGTTCATAATATTATGCACCAATTCAAGCGCGGCGAGGTCATCATCGCCGGCATCGCCGAGTCCGACCCACAGCTGATCGCCCGCTATAAAAAAAGCTACCAGCTCCCCGACTCCCTCTTCTACAACAACCTTCCCGAGCTCATCCAGCATACCCACCCCGACGCCGTGCTCGCCTATAACGCCATTTCCGAGCACCTTAGCGTGGTCGAGACCTGCGCCCCCAAGGGAATCTCCGTCATGGTGGAGAAACCCCTGGCCACAACGGTAAAAGACGCCAACCGCATCGCCGCCCTGGCAAAACAATACCATATCCACGTCCTCACCAACTACGAGACGACCTGGTACGATACCAACCAGCAGATTTTTGAAATGGTAAATAATAACGCCATCGGCGCTCCCCGCAAGATGATCGTCCATGACGGCCACCAGGGACCCAAAGAAATCGGTTGCAGCCCCGACTTCCTCGGCTGGCTCACCGACCCCATCAAAAACGGCGGCGGCGCCCTCCGCGACTTCGGCTGCTACGGCGCCAACCTCATGACCTGGCTCATGCAAGGAAAAGCCCCCATCGCCGTCACAGCCATGACTCATCACATTAAGCCTTCCATATATCCGAAAGTAGAAGACGACGCCACTATCCTCCTCGAATATCCCGACGCCACCGGCATCATCGAAGCCTCCTGGAATTGGCCCTACAGCATAAAAGATTGGGAAGTATTCGGAACTACCGGCTACTTACACGCGCTCAACGACAAATCTCTCCAAAAAAGAACCCAGCGCACCTATGACAGCGTCGCCGTCCATCCAGCCCTCTACCGGGATAATATCCCCTATCTCGCCGACGTCCTTAGCGGTAAGCTCGACCCGGCGAACGACCTGTCGTCTCTACCCAATAATCTGATCGTGGTTCGCATCCTCGAAGCCGCTACCCAGTCGGCTAAAGAAGGACGGCGCATACCACTATAAGCAGAACAACGCCTTCCGTCCATTCTCGAATAGGTTCCGTCAGAATTTTAATCTACAATTCTTGGTTAGAATAAAAATAATTGTAGATTTGACGCGCCTACGCATATATATTTCCACTTAACCTTTCTTATTACTTTCCCAGAACAACAGTCACCCTATTATACCCCGACCCATACCGGCTGGGATACTCCGACTATTCGGCTGTTATCCTGGTCGGTTCTTTTTTATCCATGCCGCAACGCTTCATCCCCTACTACCATAACCGCTTTCCCCCCACTACCGCAAAGCCCCGATGATCCCTTGCAAAAAAGCCCCCCTCTTCAGCCGCTGACCATGTTCCAACGCCAGCCTAACCACCACCAGCTCCTTCGACGGAATCACCCATATATCCTGCCCCTCATAGCCCTCACAGGAAAAGCAATCCTCCGGCACACCCCGATAACGCCGCTGTTGATCATTATTCCACCACAAAGCGCCATAACCACTTCCCGTCCGCGTATACCGTACCCAACTCTCCGGCAGCACTCCCTCCCCATTCCGCAAGTACAATAAACCGAATCGCGACCAATCTCTCGCCGTCCCATACGCATACGACGACCCCACAAAAGTTCCCCCGGCATCCGGTTCCAAAACCATACTATACATCCCCAGCTTATAAAACAGCTGCTCATACGGCCATCGATAGTAAACGCTATCGGGCAGCTTACTCCTAACTATAGACGAAACGATATTCGCCGTTCCACTCGAATAATTGAAAACCATTCCCGGCTGATGCCGCAAAGCCGACCGCGAAGCATATTCCCCCATATCCGCCGACTCGAATAGCATATTCGTCGCATCCCCCGGCCCCGCATACCACTCCCACCAGCTAAGGCCACTATTCATCTGCAACAGATCCGCCGTAGTAATCCGCGCCCTGTCATCCCCCTTCCACACATCGACCGACGCCGGCTGCCGGATATCCAGCCTGCCCTGCTTCACCAATATCCCCACCATCGCATTGAGAATACCCTTCGTCATCGACCAACCCAGCAATCGCGTGTGACGGTCGAATCCCCGGGCATATCTCTCCGCGACAATCCTCCCCTTATACACCACAATTATCGCCCTCGTCCCAAAATCACCCTCGAAAGCACTATCCACCACATCCTCGACAGAACGCACCAGGCTATCCGAACCTCCATCACCCAAAGGCCAATCCACCGTATCCTGGTTCACCACCGGAACCTCCGCCAACACCATGCGCTGCGCCCTGATCTCCTCTTCCGGCAATCCACTCACCAGCGTCACCCCCAGCCCACGTCGATAGATCGCCTTTCGCTCGGCCAGTCCCCACACCGAGGCCGTCACGCTGCTATCCGCAAGATTCACCTTCACCGAAGCCAGCCTCACCGGAAAGTTTCCCAAATCTTCCCGAATAACATCTTCGGCTCCCCGGCCCGCGACAAATACACCCGAAGCCGCAATCTTCGCCCCATATCCACTGATAATCGGCAACGCCGACCAAAGAAAAATCAGAATGGAAATGCCCAGCAACAACAACAAAAATTTGAGTATCAGCCCCAATCGCATACACATCCATTTTGTAGTAATTTAGCCAAAAAACGGCCTACCTTTAAAAGAAAAATATGGAGAACAAAGGGCTACTCTTTATTCCCGATATCAGCGGCTTCACGAAATTCGTCAACGAAACGGAAATCGATCACAGCCGCCTGATCATCCAGGAACTATTGGAGACCCTGATCAACACAAATGAGCTGGGTCTCGAAATTTCCGAGATCGAAGGCGACGCCATCCTCTTCTATAAATTCGGCGAGACACCCAACCTGCAAGCCCTCTATAAACAGGTCGAGAAGATGTTCGTCGAGTTCCATAAACACCTCGTCGCCTACGAGCACAGCCGCTTCTGTCAATGCCACGCCTGCAAATCGGCCGTCCAGCTCACCCTCAAGGTAATCACCCACTACGGAGAATTTACCGGATACAACGTCCGCAATTTCAATAAGCTCATCGGCAAGGATATCATCGTCGCTCACCAGTTGCTGAAGAATGACATCGAGCAGCACGAATACTGGCTCGTCACCCACAGCCTGGCACAGGACCAGCCACCCTCCAATCTCACTAACTGGATGGAATGGAGCAGCAGCGCCAAAAAAACGGACCAGGGCGAAATCCCCTTTCATTATACCCAGCTGACCCAGCTAAAAAATGAAGTCCCCGCCAGCTCGATGCCCCTGCTCGAGCTCTCGAAAAAAACAAAAGTCCTTTCCCTGACAGATACCTACGATACCGATATCATTACGCTCTTTCATGCAACGGGCGACTTCACTTATCGCAGCCGCTGGCAGATCGGCGTGGAAAAAGTCGAAGAGATCAGCCACTACCTTCCCCGTATCGGCATGCGCTCCAAATTCACCCTCGACAACGGCCAGTCTTTCGTATATGCCAGCAGCTATACTTATCAATCCGACAAGATCGAGTTCAGCGAAACGGACGAGAAGAAAAAAAGCACCCTCTATTTCACCCTCGAAACGATAGACCGCCAAAAGACCCGGCTCACCATCGACTTCTACGTAAAAAAAGGCTTCCCTACTCCCCTCCTCTTCAAGCTCAACCAAAAGAAGAAGATGGAAGCCGACCTCCAAAAGTCGCTCGCCAAACTACACGTCTTATTAAAGGAAATTCCCTCCTTCGCCATCGATAATTAAAACCCGACACAATGGTCCTTCGGCTTCTCCACCCCGGCAGGTCGCCGAAGCTGGTGCAATCGCGGCAAAGTCAATAACGCCGCCGGAATAAGGATCATCGATATCCCATTTACAAGAATGATTGGCTGCAAGCCAAACTGGTGTGCCCCAGCTCCCACCAAATAAGAAGCCACCGGCTGTAGTCCAAAAATAATCATCAGAAAAGTGCTCACAATCCTAGCGCGCATGCCCGGAGGCGTTAGCTCCTGCGACAACCCGATCGAAAGCGTAACGACATTGGCCGCCCCAAGACTCGCCATAAACTGGCAGAGCATCGTAAAATAGAGGCCATGACTACGCGAGAATAAGATATACCACACCCCCGACCAGATCAAAGCCCCGCCAATCGCCATACAAGGCCGCTTGATTTGTTCGACAAAAGGCATCACAACGACAATCCCGATCAACGCTCCTCCACCCGCAGCCCCCAGCAACAGCCCCAAAGTGCTGGCATTCCCCTTCAAAATATCCGAAGCCACAGCAGGCAGCAGCTGAATAGTCGACAGACCGAAAAACGCCTGTACCGCCGCAAAGATCATGATGAGCTGTAGCAGACCATGCTTCCGGAAGAAAAGCCAGCCCTCCCGAAACTGTTGGAGACCACTGCCCGTCTCCGCCGGCCCATCCCTATGCGCACGCACAGCCGCAATGCAAAGGATCGTAATAATGATCGTCAGCCCATTCAACCAGAAAGAAGGCGCCACCCCCACCTGCGCAATCAGCCAGCCCGCAATCGAAGGGCCTACCAGCCTCGTCAGCTGCGTAAGCGAGTTATTTAACGCGACGGCCTTCCGGATGTTCCCAGCCCCCGCAATGTCGCTCATAAATGCCTGTTCCGCCGTCACGTCGAACGCCGTGACAATACCCAGCAGAAAAGCCAGCACATAGACATGCCAGAGCTTCAGCCAGTGCCACTGCACCAACGCCGCCAGGATAAAAGCGAAAAGCATGATCAGAAATTGGGTTACCAGCAATATCTTACGCCGGTCATACCGGTCCGAGACCACACCCACCCAGGGACCAAAAAGAAAGAAGGGAATTTGGGAGAAAAAAGCGACCACACCAAGGGCGGTCGTACTATGCGTCAACTCCCAGACCACCCAGGCCTGCGCCGTCTGCTGCATCCAGTCCCCGATAAGACTCACCGCATTCCCCGAGAGATAGACACGAATATCCCGATTGGAAAGAATCTTGAAATTGTCAGTTAGAATCGAAAACGCGCCGATGGTGATTAGTTTCCTACAAAATTACGCCAAAAACGCCTAAGCTTTCATAACCTCCGCCTTGTTCCCACTCCACTCCGGGAACAGGGCCTTGTCATCCGATATTTTAAGGTGCGCATCCGCCACCGCGCTAAACACACTCCTGAAATCCGTCGTCACCGGCAGATCCCTCCTGTCTTCCAGGTTCTCCACCGCCAACTCTCCTACACTCCCATACACCTTGCCCCCAGCCACATTATTCCCCAGGATAAAATTACAGGAGGCCCGCCCATGGTCCGTCCCACCGGTTCCATTTTGGTGAACCGTGCGACCAAATTCCGTCATGGTCATAACCGTCACATCATCCTGGTATCCCTCCAGGTCCTTCCAGAAAGCCGTGATGCTATTGCTAAGATCCGCCACATTCCTCGCGAAGATCCCATTGTCAGTCCCCTGATTGAAATGCGTGTCCCAGCCATTCGACTCGGTAAACGCCACTTCAAGTCCCACATCCATCTTGATCAGCTGCGCTACCTGCCGCAACGAATTTCCCAGCGGCGAGAAAGGATATACCGCCCCGGCCGCCGGACGATAGTTCTTCAAGTCCGCCTTCTGCAGCATCTTCATCGCATCGAAGCTTTCCTTCCCCGTTTCGTGCAATAGCCCGGTAGAGGTTGCGTCGTAAAGGTCCTCGAAACTCTTCGCCGCCGTATTGGCCGCCGCCGGATTACCCCGCAGCTGAATAGCGAAGTCCTGCAAATTGCTGATGGCCACCGAAGGATGATCGCCATAAAAGCTCCGCGGTAACGCCGAAGTAAGACTCACCGCGGTGAAAGGCGTCTGTGCATCATGCCCCAGCAAACCCACCGCACGATTCAGCCACCCACTAGCCGTCCCCTTGTTGAAAGGAGTCCCCGACTCCATATAGTCCTGCGCATCGAAGTGCGAGCGCGTATTATTCGGCGAACCGATACCATGCACAATCCCCAGCCTTCCCTCACGAAACATCGGCTCAAAAGCCTTCATGCCGGGATGCAGGCTCCACTTCCCATCCAGGTCGATCCCCTGCATAAACAGGTTCGGCCTCGCTGCTTGCAAATATTTATCCGTAAACGGCGTCACCGCCATCAGACCATCCATCGCCCCGCGCTGGAAGATACAAACCAATACCCTCTTCCGCTTATACGGCGACACTATCTTATCGCTGGCAGCCGCCTCGGCCATAAAAGCCGGAATCCCTCCCATCAGTCCGATACCAAACAAGGCCAGACCGCCTCCTTTTAAAAAACCTCTCCTCGATACCATAATCGTATAGTTTTAAGATTATCGCCGCTGATACTCCGGTGAACCAATGATAATACCCACCACCTGCGCAAGCATAGGATTTCCCGTTGCCTCGGCCGTCATCACCGCTTCCCCTTTCTCTGTTGCCGTTTTTGAACTGGCCTCGTCCACCTTTTTTGCCAGCGTCGGATCATTCAACATCGGCGTCAGCCGCTTGATCGTCGCATCCAGATTCCGCTCCGGCAAGATGATCTTCCCATAAGTCGTCAACGCGGCCTCCGAGCTCTCCGGCTCATGCCCATTATTCAAAGCCGCCAGGTCGATGCTAATCCCCGGAATACGCCCCGACGCCAACGCCAATCCAAAATTCATTCTGTTCAATAAAGACCCCGTATTGATCCAGTAAGACCCCTTATCCGGGAAACCCGTCGGCGCCTGGTAGAAGTATTTCTTCTCCCCCATCCTGGTTACCCAGCTGTATAATTGATACGGCTGATAAATAGTCCCATGCAAGCTACGAACGGCGCCAATCGCCAGCTCGAACGGAGACTTCGTCTTTTCCCTTACCGCCCCCTCACTCCAAAACTCCGGCGACTCCACCATCGTAATCAGCACTTGCTTGATATCTCCATTTTTATCGCGGAAAGTCTTGGCCATCTTATCCAGCAGCGACTGCGGAGGGTTGTCGCTAACAAACCGTACCGCAAGTTTCTTCGTAATAAATGCCGCCGTCGAAGGATGATGCGCCAGCATCTCCAACAGCTGCACCCCTTCAGTATATCCCCCACCCGCTGCGAACGTATGCCCCAGCACCTTCTTTTCTTCCCCGTCATGCCGGTTGGCGTTAAAAAAGAAATCCCCCTCATGCACAAAACCACGCCGCGCAAGCTGCTCATCGCTAAATTTCTCGACAATCCCACGCCCCTGATCTCTCATCGGATATACCCCCCAACCCGTCAAAACCTTCGCCGCTTGCGTCACATCCTGCTGTGTATAGCCACCATCCACTCCCATCGTATGCAATTCCATCACTTCCCGTGCATAATTCTCGTTCAGCCCCTTTCCCCCACTCAAAAAATTATCCAGATAAAACGACATCGCCGGCGACTTCGCCGTCTTCAACAACAGCTCACTAAAATTACTCAGGGCCGAAGGCCGGATCACATCCCGCTCATAAGCCGGAATAAATTGCGCACAATCATTCTTGGTAATGGAAACGTTGAAATGGTTGAACCAAAAATCAGTCAGCACCTCCCGCAGCTGATTCTGCGAATAAGCCGCCCTCAAAATCTTTTGACAAATAAATTGCCGGAACAATTCCTGCTCCGGCTTATACCCCTTCTCCTGACGATAAGTTTGTAACGCGTCCCGATATTCCTTCCGGTCCACCTTCACCGAGTCCTTGCTGACTACCCCATCCCGGATCGCCATCCGGATCAGCTGTCCTCCCTTAGGGAAGGTTTTTACCACCTCCTCATTGCTCAGCTTCAACGCGTCATAACGACTCAAAACCTGGTTCAGCGAATCGTCCGGCAAATTTCCATCCAGCTGCTGCATAAACCACTTCTCCAACCCCATCTTCACCACAGCATCCACGTCTCCCGGCCCCGCACCATACGTAAACCGGCTCAGCAAATGCGCCGCCGCCTGCCGCTCCGTCAACCCCGCCTGCCGATAAGGGAACCGAACCCCTACACTCCCCCCCACAAACGCGAGAGACAGCACTACTATCATGATTTTCATGCAAATGGGCCTCCCAACCCGAGGGTTGGACAAACACACATTAAAAAAGTTTAATCCCTCTTTAACGAAAATTAAACCTCCACCCCCGCCATTCGTCTCATACCCATAAACTACAAAAAATGAAACGATTCCTACTTTCTCTCATCCTGGGTACCGCCTTATCTACCACCCTCCTCGCACAATCCACCGACTCCACTAATACAGACCAAAATCAGCCCCAAACCATGGGCACCCCAACCCAACGGGTCGACCGCCAGCTAAATACCCTCACAAAAAAACTGAACCTCACCCCCGACCAGGTCACCCAGCTCCGTCCTATCTTATTGAACCAGGCAATGACCATGGACAGCCTCCGTACACATCCCTCCGGCAACCGCCGCTCGGACATGACCGGCCGCCGTGAAGTCTTACAGGACACCGACAGCAAGATCGAAGCCCTCCTCACGGACGACCAGAAAAAACTATATCAGGAATGGAAAGAGGAACAGAGGAAAACGATGCAAAGAAGACGCGGAGGCCGCTTCACCAGGCAATCCTAAGCCCGGCGCTGACTGCAAACCCCACCAGTACCACCTCGTTTAGCTGTGTCTGGCTGGTCGAACCCGAAGCCAGATACAGCTCATCCACACCCTTCCCCGTCTGAGAAGAAAAATAATCCCCCAAAAGCTCGATTCCCACTCGCTTGCTCAACGCATAGCGCATACCCAATCCCCCCTCTACCCCATATCCATTCGCCCAATGCCGGAAGCTAACCGGATGGCTGAACGTATGAATAAGATTCCAGTCCGCCTCCGCATGATAATCCAGCTGCCTGTAAGCCGCACGAAACTCCACCGCCCACCGCTTCGCAATCGTCCACTCCCCGAGACAGCGTAAAAACACCCCCTCCCACTTCGCCTGATAACGGCTATCCAATATCGAAAACCGCTGTCCGCTCCATCCATATCCCAACACCGGCTTCAAGACCCGGCGCTCCCCCAGCTCAAAACGATATCCCCCTCCCAATCCGAGCGTATAGGCATAACCTTTATCTGCCGAAAAGTCTCCATGATATACAGCCCCCGTCCGGTCATCTCCCGCATAGTCCGTATCCGATACCCTCCCCCTCGAAGTGAATTGCCTTCCTCCCTCCGCATACAAGACCCAATGCCGATAAACCCTCCAGCTCAACCACGCCGAGCTCGCCAGTCCTCCTACTCCACTCCACTTCAATTCCGAATACACATTCGGATTCCGTCCCAGGCTATTCCCGGCAATAGACCACCGAAAACGCTCCTGCTGATAACCCGTCGAGACACGCAGCTCCACCTGCCCTAAAACAGCCCTTGCCGTCAGCAGCAATCCCAGTAAAAAAAACATCCGGCGGTTCCCCGCCGGATGATATCGTAGCACCATATTATTGATTTACTCTAAAAGATTCCCAACCCTGCGCCGTCGCCCGATTACAGGACATCGGCTGGGCCCCGTTTTCCGAAGAGACATATTTTCCATTACTACCGATCAGCGAGATGGTCCCATCGGCATTGTTCACCCACGTGAATTGCTCCCACCCCTGTGCCGTCGGTCGGTTACAGGTAATGGCCTGTGCTCCGTTCTCCGAAGAGACAAACATCCCCATACTCTGTAGCTCGACTTTTCCGCCGCCGGCGTCCACCACCAGGAATTGCTCCCAGGCCTGCGCCGTCGGACGGTTACAGTTCATCGCCTGCTGACCGTCTTCACCGCTGACATACATACCGTTATTCCCCTTCAACGTAATGGTCTGACCGATCGGCGCACCCCCACCCGTCGTCTGGGTCATGTTGTACACCCGCACGTAGTCGACCACCATCGAGGTCGGGAACGACGCATTGTCAATGGTATTCCCCGGCAGGTCACCCCCGATCGCCAGGTTCAGGATGATAAAGAAGGGCGCATGAAAAGCCCCCGTACCATTGATGCTGTTGGCGATATTCCCCGTGACGTACAAGGTGTTATCCACATACCAGCGGATGCCCTGCGTATCCCATTCCACCGCGTAGATATGGAAGTCGCCCGGAGTGGTAGTAGTGCTGCTGCCATACTGGACGTGGCCGCTGCCCGGATCCCAGTGCATAGTGCCAAGAATGGTGTTGGTGGTGTTGACGTGCTCCATGATGTCGATTTCCCCACAGGCCGCCCAGGGCGTACCCGTAGTGATGCTATTGCCCAACATCCAGAAAGCAGGCCAGGTACCCTGTACCATCGGCAGCTTCATCCGGGCCTCGATACGTCCATAGGTAGGCGTAAAGTGCCCCGCCGTCGTCAGCTTCGAAGAGGTGTAAGGCTGCCCGCCTACCGTCTGCTGACGGGCGGTAATGGTCAGAAAGCCACCTCCGACCGTGGCATTGGCACCCTGATAAAATTCCTTCTCGTGGTTGACATTGGGATTCCCATTGTCGATGGTCCAGTTGTTCGTGTTGACAGAAGTCCCATCGAACTCGTCGGACCAGACCAGCTGGTACGTCACCGCACGGGGCGCCGTGCCGCCCGAAGCAGCCGCAGAAGGTTTCACATCTTTTTTACAGGAGAAAAAACCGATCGTCAGAAATCCGATCAGGCATAGGCATAGGATCGCTCGCTCGAGCGTTTTGCGTTTCATAAGCAAACATTTAGTGATAAGATTTAATTAATCGCCCTTCAGGAGCGTATTTACCCCTCCCTGCGGACCGGTTAAAATTGCCATAAAATCCTCAATATTTTGGCCGTTTTACCGTTATTCTATCTATCCTAAATGTAAACACGCATCCATGTCCTTTAAAAAGTTGATGCCCCTGCTGCTGGTCGTCTTCACCTCTGCGGCGCACGCACAGATTAAAAACCTGTATGCCTATCAGGACCTCTCCCGCTTCTACTACGAAAAGCAAAAAGACTCCCTAAAAAAAGCCTGGATCTGCCCCGACGCTTTCAAGGAAAAATCGGCGCAGAAAAAATACAAAGAGCTCTGGGATCAACGCACCACTGAAGTCACCGGCGCCATCGCCAATAATGACTATATCCACGACAAGGAAGTATATGACTATATCGATGGTATCCTCCGTCAGCTCGTAGACGGCAACAAACAGCTCATCCCCATCCGGCCCCTGCTGTTCATAGACCGCAGCCCCGCCGTAAACGCCTACGCCTCGGGAGGCTACGTACTTTCCGTCAACCTCGGCCTCATCACCTACGCCACCTCCCGCGAAGAGCTGGCCCTGATCATCGCACACGAGCTCTCTCATAATATCCTCCGTCATATCGAGAACTTTATGCTCGTACAGGCCGAAGTGCTCGGCTCCGACGAATACAAAAAGTCGTTGAATTCCGTACTGGACTCCAAATACGGGCGCTATTCCCGCCTCGAAAAAGTATACGAAGGTTATTCCTTCAGCCGTAATCGTCATCAACGTTTCAAAGAAAGCGAAGCCGATTCGATGGCCGTCGTGCTGCTGAAAAGATGCAATATCCCTTTTAACGCACGCTATTTCCTGCGCCTCGACAGCTCCGACAGAGTGCTGAAACAACCCCTCAGACGTTCCCTGAAAGAATATTTCACCGCATACCACCTTCCTTTCGAAGAAGCATGGACGCAAAAACGTTCCAAAGGCCTCTCTTCAAGGGCTTACTCTTTTACCGATACGACATCGCTGGAAGACTCCCTAAAAACGCACCCCGACTGCGAAGTCCGTTATACCCGTACAAAATCGCTGTCTACGCCAAACGCACGCTGGACTCCTATCCCCGCTTCGGTCATGGAGAAAGCGAACAAAATGCTTATCTGGAACATGTACACGTCCGGTGAAAGTCTTACCTCCTGCCTCTATCGCATTCTTTTGATAAAGGACCGGGGCAATACCGACCCCTGGTACGACTTCATGGTCAGCAATATATTCTCCGGCCTCTATTATGCCGACCGCGAGCTCGCCCGGTTCAACGCCATCGGTGTCTTGCAGAAGGAGTACATCTCGAAAGACTATTACGCCCTCCAAACCCTGTTCGAACAGATCCCACGGGATTCACTCAAACAATACTGCCAGGCCATGCAGGAGAATCCATTCTGGCAAGCCCTTCCTCCCGCCGAGAAAGACCTTCGGACCCTGCTCCAAACCCTGGCACTCGACCCAGACAACTCGGATAAGAACAAGGCCCGCGCCGCACACGCCTTCGCCAGCGGCAACAATAACAGCATGTACTGCGAATTCGCTAAAAACTTCGACAAATAACCACTATGAAATTTCTCTCCCTTACCCGGCACTGTCAACACCTTCTCCTCGCCCTGCTCCTGCTGGCCGTAGCTTCTACACAAGCTCAAACAAAAGTCTTCAAAGAAGTCTCCGACGAGATTTCCTCCCAGCTCGAAATTATCCGCCAGGATGGCAACCTCGTTGGCTATCTCCTATTTACCCAGCTGGAAAAAGCCAGCGCCGACTCTTTTAATTACCGCCTCTCCATCATGGACGAGAACCTCAACGATATCGGCGCCGTCAAATTCCGTGACGAAAAGCTCATCCTCAAAGGCGTATCCTTCGAACAGGACGTCCTTTGCCTGACCTATGTAAAAAGCAATTTCGTAGGCATCGAGTATAAAAACGGCAGGGACTTCCGCCGTGAAAAAGACAACGCCCGCGCAGAGCTTCTCGCACAGTTTATCAACCTAAATGGAAAGATCCTAAACCGCTATACGGTTAAAATGGACATCAAACCAGAATCACAATCGAACAACTATAACCGTAAGGTCATCGGCGACGCCCGGCTCAAACAGCAGATCCAGCTCCGCAACATCAGCGGCCGCGGCTTCGCCTGCTTCTATGGCGACGACAGCCGGAACAGCCTCCTGATCTTCAACACCGCCGGTAAGCTGACCTGGCAAAAGACCGTCCGCGAAGAAGCCACCGGCTTCCTCATGCTGACCTCCGGCGACGACGTCGACCTCCTCCTGAAGAAAAAGGAGAAGATGGAGGAAGGCGGCTACGCCATCATCGGTTACAACACAAAGGATACTTCCACCTACCCCAAATTCCTGCTAAAGGATCGGAAGGGACGATCTCTAAAAGTCCTCACCTTCGAGAACGACCCCGTCTCCGGTAAACCCTACGTATCCGGCCTGGTCATCGACTCCGTCAAAGGCAACAACTACGGCACAGGCCGCGCCCTCGTCCACGGCACCTATAGCGGCATCTTCTCCATCGCCCTCAACGGCCACCGCCGCAACGACATCCAGCCCGTCTTCACCTACTGGTCCGACGGTTCCCAGGGTGAGCTGGTCAACAAGCGCGGCTATTATAAAGAAGCCCGCGCCTATCCCAACCTCGAAAGCTCTTTTAAAGACTATCAAGGCAATACCTATTTCTTCGGCCCCGGCATCCACCGCCGTTTCCGCACAGGCTCCGTCATCGTCTCCACCGTCTTCGCCATCAGCGTCGTCATACCCGCCGTAGTCATGGCAGCCGGTACCCATACCTTCTCCAGCCGCAACATGGTGATCGTCAAACAAACGCCCGCAGGAAAGCTCTCCTTGGAAAGCGCCATCCCGCTCTCCAACATTATGGGAGCCACCGCCAAATACCCACTACGCGGCTACGACCTCGACTCCTATACCGTCACCAACCCCGAAACCAAAAGCAACTACCTGGTCATCGACAACTCCCGCAAAATCCTAATCTATAACATCGAACAGCACAAGCTGGCCCGCACCATCCCCCACGAAGACGCCAACAGCTACATCACCCTCCTCCCCGCCAAAGAAGGACACGTGATGGTCTCCGAATACGACAAAAAACAAAAACAAACCCGTCTATCCATCGAAGCGCTGTAGCTCACCCCACCCCGCTCACCACCGCTCGATCGAAACGTCTATATTTGCTACATGCAAAGAAGACATTTTCTCCAACTAACCGGCTTTTCCGCCGCCGCACTCCTATTTGAAAAAACATCCGCCCTCGCCGGCACACCATCATACGCCCTCCAATACCCTTCCTCCGTCTCCCTCTGGCGCGATGGCCATTGGCAACCCCTCAAAGGCCGCAACGAAAAATGGTCCATAGAAAAACTCTCCGTCGAACTACAGCAAACCAACGACGCCACAAACATCCGCCTCCACGCCCCCGGCATGCCACTCGAAAAAATAAAGCTGACCTGGAACAAAACCTTCTCCTCATCCGCCCGCTACCTCGGCGACGCCTGGGAACGCAGCTACGGCGACCTCGCCTGGTCCTTCAACACCAACCAGGCCCCCTGGTACCTGCTCATCCACAACGGAAGACAGAACTACGCCTTCGGCGTAAAGACAGGCGCCCGCGCTCTTTGCTACTGGCAAGCTGGCTCACAGGAACTCTCCCTCGTCCTCGACCTCCACTCCGGAGGAATGGGTGTCGAGCTCGGCGACCGCATACTCGACGCTGCTCAAATCATCACCACCCAAAGTCTTCCCAACGAGTCCCTCTTCCAAACCGATACCCGATTCTGCAGGATGATGTGCGAAACCCCCCTCCTCCCATCCAAACCCGTCTACGGCATCAACGACTGGTATTTCGCCTACGGCAAGAACTCGAAAGACCTAATCCTCTCCACCACCGCAGCCATGGCCGACCTCGCGCCTGATACCGACAACCGCCCTTTCTCCGTTATCGACGACGGCTGGGAAGACGGCGACGTCTTTACCCGATGCAACGATAAATTCGGAGACATGCAACAGGTCGCCTCATCCATAAAAAAGCTCGGCGTACACCCCGGCCTGTGGACCCGTCCCCTCCTCGCCAACGCCGCCGACCAACAAAATCTTTTAACACCCCGCAAAACCGACGGCAAAGAACGCTACCTCGATCCCACCCTCCCCGAAAACCTTCAACGCATCGCCCATACGATAAAAATATACCGCGACTGGGGCTTCGAAATGGTCAAGCACGACTATAGCACCTTCGACCTCTTCGGCAGATGGGGCGTCCAAATGTCACCCGACATCACCACCTCCGGCTGGCACTTCAACGACCGCTCAAAGACCAACGCCGAAATCATCCTAACCCTCTACCAAAGCATCCGCGAAGCCGCAGGCCCCATGTACCTCATTGGCTGCAACACCGTCAGCCACCTCTCCGCCGGCCTCTTCGAACTCAATCGCATCGGCGACGACACCAGCGGCCGCGAATGGGACCGCGTCGTCAAATTCGGCGTCAATACCATGGGCTTCCGCCTCCCCCAGCACAACACCTTCTACGCAGCCGACGGCGACTGTATCGGCATCACCACCCAAATCCCCTGGAACCTCAACAAACAATGGCTCCAGCTCCTCACTGAAAGCGGCGCCCCCCTCTTCATCTCCGCCCAACCCGAAGCCACCGGCCCCCAGCAAAAAGAAGCCATCAAACATTCCTTCACCCTCGCCGCCAAACCCCAGCCCACCGGCGAACCCCTCGACTGGCTCTCCAACCCCCGCCCCTCCCAATGGCGCCTCAACAACCGCACCGTCACCTTCGACTGGCACGCGCCAAAATCATAATCAATGTCTGCCCACATCCGTACAAAAAACTGTCCGATTCCGAACACTTTTAAAACCCCACCCGTGTAACCCCTTCACAAAAAACCACTTACGCATATGGCACCAACCTTGAAGCATTCCCTCTAAAACCGGTCTGCATGTTCAAAAACTATCTCAAGCTGGCCTTCCGTCACCTGGCCCGCAAGAAAGTATTCTCCTTTATCAACATCTTCGGCCTCACCCTCGGCTTAACCAGCTGCATCCTCATCGGTCTCTACATAACCGACGAGCTCAGCTTCGACAAATTCCACACCAACGCCCAACGCATCGTCCGCATAACCTCCGAGCTAAAAACCAGCAGCTCCGTCCGCACCTACGCCGTAACCAGCACCAAACCCGGACCCCAGTTCAAACGAACCTTCCCCGAGGTCGAAGACTATACCCGCACCGAGCTAAGACCATCAAAGGTTACCTATAATAATACCTCATTCAACGAAAACAACGTACTCTACGCCGATCCATCCCTGCTGACAAGCTTCACCTTCCCCCTCCTCCAGGGAACCCCATCAGCCCTCGAAGACAGAGGAAATATTCTCATAACCGCCTCCACGGCGAAAAAATACTTCGGTACCACCGACCCCCTCGGTAAGACCCTAAAGCTCAACGACGCCAAAGACTATCGCGTAGCCGGCATCCTCAAAGACGCCCCCTCCAATTCCCAAATACAATTCGATTTCGTAATAAATTTCACCAACCTCGGAGCCGCACAGACCGAAATCTATAACACGGCTAACTACATCACCTACCTGCTGATAAGAAACGCCGGCCAGATTCCCAACCTCGAACAACGCATCAACGCCTATATGGACAGCCGCGACGTTCGCGCAGAAGTCGCCGACGAACCAGGAGACTACCTCCACTTCCACCTCGAACCACTGACCCGCGTACACCTTTATTCCAGCCTGGAAGGCTTTACCCCCAATGGCAACATCACTTACATCATTGCCCTGACCATCATCGCCGTCCTTATCTTAGTCATCGCAGGCTTTAATTATACCAATCTCGCTATCGCACAATCCTCCAGCCGCACCGGCGAGATCGGCATCCGCAAAGTCCTCGGCGCAGCCAAAAGCCAGCTCTTTACCCAGTTCACCGGCGAGTCCCTCCTCATCGCCGCTATCGCACTGGTCCTGGCCATCGTCATCAGCACCCAGCTGCTATCCGTCTATAACGACTTAACCGGCAAACACCTTGTTTATTCGGATATCCTACAGGTCAAACCCCTGCTCATCCTCCTGATAACCGGCATCGCCATCGGACTGCTCGCCGGCGCCTATCCGGCCCTGGTTCTCGCCAATACACGGCTGATCAATGTCCTGAAATCCGGCTTCCGCATCACCGGCGGAAAAAGTGGACTGAGAAGAACGCTCATCATTGTCCAGTTTGTCATTTCCTTCTTCCTGATCAGCACCACGATCGTCATCCTCCAGCAAATGAATTACGTCCGCAGCAAGAAGCTGGGCCTGGACAGAGATCACGTCCTAGTCATCCCCTTCAGCTGGCGCTTCCACGAACACTACGCCTCCCTCAAATCGGCCATGCTAAATCAGCCCGGCGTCGAACACATCTCCGGCTCCTATGACCTGCCCATCGCCGCTCATTGGGGAGACGGCCTCACCGCATACAATGGCAAAGAAAAGGTACGGATGAACATCACCGCCATCCCAGCCGACCTGAACTACCTGACGACAATGAACATGCAGCTGCTGGCAGGTTCCGACTTCACCGCGGCCGACCTCCCTATCACCACTAATATCAATGACTCCGCAGCTTTCCCTTATAGATTTATCCTCAACGAAACCGCGATAAAAGCAATCGGGTGGACACCACAGGAAGCAATCGGCAAAACTGTCTCCCGCGGCAAGACAGGTATCGTAAAAGGCGTCGTAAAGGATTTCCACTTCGCTTCTATGCACGAAGAGATCGGCCCCCTTATGCTCTTCGCCGACACCCAGTTCGTACGCTATATCCTGGTTCGCGTCAACGGTCAGCAAATGAGCTCGACCATCTCTTCCCTGCAAGGCATCTGGAAAGGCTTCCTTCCCAGCCAACCCTTCGATTACCACTTCCTCGACGAAGACTATAATAAGCTCTATAAGGTAGAGACCCGCACCGCCGGACTCTTTACCATCTTCTCCTCCCTGGCCATCTTACTCGCATGCCTTGGACTCTTCGGACTCTCCGCAATCAGCGCCATCCAGCGCACCAAAGAGATCGGAATCCGAAAAGTTCTCGGCGCTAGCCTGCTAAACATCACTCTCTTAATGGCGAAGAATTTCATCCTGATGGTCGGCGTAGGTCTGCTGATCGCCGTTCCACTCGCCTGGCTCGCGGCTAACAGCTGGCTGAAAAGCTTCGCCTATCGCATCGACGTGCAACCCTGGGTTTTCCTGCTCGCAGGTCTGACAGGCATCGCCCTGGCCTTCCTGACAGTTAGCTTCCACGCCGTCAAAGCAGGTCGCAAAAACCCCTCCGAAACACTAAAAACCGAGTAGCATCCGATCGCCCAATAGCACCGCAAGCACTAAAACGAACACACTAAAAACCGAGCATATGAATACGCAAGAACAAGCCCGTTTCCACCGGCTCAATACCCTCACGGGTTGGATCGTCGGCCTCATTGCATGCACCGTGTATATCCTGACCATGGAACCCACTGGCAGCTTCTGGGACTGCGGAGAATTCATCGCCAGCTGCAAAAACCTCGAAATCCCCCACCCTCCCGGCGCTCCGCTATTCATCCTGCTCGGCCGCTTCTTCATCATCTTATTCGGCGATAACCCACTCACCGCCGCACGCGCCGTCAACTTCATGAGCGCCATCGCCAGCGGCTTGTCCATCCTCTTCCTTTTCTGGACCATCACCCATTTCGCCCGAAAGCTCACTAACCATACCTTTACGATCCTCAGCGCCGGCGTCGTCGGCGCCCTCGCCTATACTTTCTGTGATTCCTTCTGGTTCAGCGCCGTCGAAGGCGAAGTCTACGCTTCCTCAGCCTTCTTCACGGCCCTGGTTTTTTGGGCCATCCTCAAATGGGAACAACAAGCCGACGAAAAACGCGCCGACCGCTGGCTCATCTTCATCTTCTACATGATGGGCCTCTCCATCGGCGTTCACCTGCTGAACCTGCTCACAATCCCCGCCATCGTGATGGTGTATTATTTCCGGCGCTATACCCCCAGCCTCAAAGGCGCAATCCTCGCCTTCTTCATCGGCTGCGTCATCACCGGCATCGTACAGACTTTTGTCATCCAATATACCATCAAGGGCGCCGGCGCATTCGACATCTTCTTTGTCAATAGCCTCCACCTGCCCTTCTTCTCCGGCTTCACCACCTTCTTCGTCCTCCTGGCGACGGCCATCGTCTTCGCCATTCGCTTTGCCGTCAAACGCGGTTTCTATTATATGAGAATCGGCCTCTGGTGCGCGTCCTTCATGCTCCTCGGCTATTCGACTTATTTCACCACGCTGATCCGCAGCAACGCCGATACCGCCGTCGATATGTTTAACGTCGATAACCCCGTCAGCCTCGTCGGCTACCTTAGCCGCGAACAATACGGCGACTGGCCCCTGCTCTATGGCCCCGACTTCACCGACCAGGCCCCAATGAAAGAAACGGGAGACCTCTATGTAAAAGGAACGAATCATTACGAGATCGCAGGGAAGAAGTATGCACAGGACTGGGCCAATACTCCCTCTTCTCACATCTTCCCCCGCATGTACAACAACACCAATGACCGGGGTGAAATAGATATGTACCGCCGCTACGCCGGCCTCGACGAAGGCGAACAGCCCACCATGGCCGACAACATCAGGTACTTCTGGAAATACCAGGCCGGATGGATGTACTTCCGCTATTTTATGTGGAACTTCGCCGGCAAGCAAAACGACCTGCAGGGCTTCGGCAATCCCCGCGACAGCAATTGGATCAGCGGCATCCCCGTCGTAGACAAAATGCTCTACGGCAGCCAGGCCCATATGCCTTCGACCGCCGGCGCAAACAACAAGTCGCATAACCGTCTCTACTTCCTGCCTTTCATATTGGGCATCCTCGGCATGCTCGTACAATGGAAATACAACCGGCGTAACCTGCTGGTGACCGGTCTCCTGTTCTTCTTCACCGGCCTGGCCATCGTCCTCTATCTCAACCAATCGGGCATGCAGCCTCGCGAAAGGGACTACGCCTTCGCCGGCTCCTTCTACGTCTTCTCCATCTGGATCGGCCTCGGTGTCATCGGCGTCTCCGACCTTATCGCGCGTATGATCAAATCCCGCACAAATCTCGCCCCATATATAGCAGGCGCAGCCTGCATCCTCTCCGTTCCCCTGCTCATGGCTACCCAGGAATGGGACGACCACGATCGCAGTAAAAAGACCCTCGCCCGCGACATCGCCGTCGACTATCTCGAAAGCTGCCCACCTAATGCCCTCCTCATCTCTTTCGAAGACGACGACACCTACCCCCTCTGGTACGCCCAGGAAGTAGAAGGCATCCGACCCGACGTCCGCGTCGTGATCAACACGCTCACCGGCACCGACTGGTACCTCAACCAGCTTCGATATAAACTAAACAAAAGCGCTCCTTTCGACGTCCTCTTCACACCCGAACAAATCATGGGCGACAAGAAAAACGTCGTCTATTTCGCCGAAGACCGTCTCGGCTTCGACAAAACCAAATACTACGACCTCTACGATACTTTCCATACCGTTCTCGCCAATGACGACCCACGCTACATGACCGAATCCGATGGCGGCACACCCCTTAACTTACTACCCACCCGAAAATTCTCTGTACCCGTCGATACGGCACGGGTGATCGCCAATGGCACCGTACACGCTGGCGACCCCATCGTCGACCAGTTGCACATCGACGTCACCCCGGACAAACGCTTTCTGCTCAAAAACGAGCTCGCGCTCCTGGCCATCGTCGCCGCCAACAAATGGCAACGCCCCATCTGCTTCACCAATACCGCAGAGATCGGCCGCCTCGGCCTCGGCAAATACGCCCGCAGCAGAGGCATGGTCTACCAGCTCGTGCCCGTCGCCGATCAGCGCGTCGACAACAATACCGCCTACCAGAATGTAATGACGAAGTATAAGTATGGGAACGCCTCCAAACCCGGCGTATATTTCGACGAAGAGAATCGCCGTCAGCTGAATATCCTTAAGATGAACCACGCCGAGATCGCCTCCAGCCTCATCGCCGCCGGTCGCAAAGAAGAAGCCCGGAAAGTCCTCGAACACTATGACTCAGGAGTCAGCATCGAAAATTTCCCATACGGCATGACCAGCAAGCAGGGCAATTTCGACAACCAGGTTTCCATGTACTTCCTGGAAGACTGCTACGCAGCAGACGACCCGAAACTAGCCGCCAAAGTATCCGCTTCGATAAAGAAGGACCTGCTGGAGCAAATGCGCTACTATAGCTCACTGGGAGAAGCCATGACCAATGAGCAGCTCGCCATCAACGCACAGCAGGCCCTGCAGGGCAAACCCAACAGCCTGTCCGAAAGACAGCTGAATTTTGCCTCCGATATCCTGACTTCTTACCAGCTCCTGCTGGGACTGGAAGAATTGCAAAAAAGATATTTAAGTCTTGGCCGCGGGAACCCGGCTCTTTAGGAAGTTGATCTGCCCCAGGTGATGCGATTCATGCTCGCACACATGAAACCATTTGCAGTAGTTATTGGTAGGCCCCCAAAACCATTTGGAGTCTACAGCCAATAGCCATTTGTCGTCACGTTTCTTGAACTCGGCCAAAGTCCTCTCCCGGGTCTCCTTCAGGAGATCTAAGTAGAAGTCAACATTATTACCCTTGATTTCTTTGCGAGCGCCTTCTCCTAATTCCATGGCGACACCGAACTTCTTCTCGGCGTCCGGGCTGAACTTACCCCACTCAAGCCCCTTGAACGTATGCTCATGGTAGAAGGCGTCCGTCGAAGCCAGATGAAAGAGCAACGACCCGATCGTATTCGCCTTATCGTCCAATAGCCAGTCCAGCTGCTCCACCGACAGCTTTTTGACCGAGTTCACGACCTGCGGCCGCAGCCACGCCATCATCGAGGTAAGGGTCCCGATCTGAGGTGTATACCCTTCCTTCGGACCAATAATATTCTGGTCATCGGCCGCAAATCCCATAGGGCCCGCTAAGCCCGCAAATCCCATCGGCGCAGCCATCGATGCACCAGCCATCAACATCGCCGGTCCACCCACCATAATCATTGCAGAAGCCCTCAAAAATTGACGGCGTCCGCCAGCATTCACTTTTTTCATATTTTGGTTAATTGTTTGCCTTGATCAGTCCCCACACATACGCATTATACCCCGCGACGTCCACACCGGTCAGCCGGCGAACCGCGGCAAAATAATTCGCGTCCCCCACCTCCTTCTTCCCACACATCAGCAGTTCCCGCACCGCTCCAAACCCCTTCTCCTTCTCCAGCCGTCTAACGATCAGCGCATTGATCGCATAAGAAATCTTCAAGATCTTCGGCGGCGGAATAAAATTCGTGCCCTCTTTATACAAGCTCACCCAATCCGCATCCGGATGCGCAGCCGCATATTCCTTGAACAACCGCAGCACATCCTCCCACTGATAAATCCGCCAGCTTCCTCCGTACAGATACGCACAGGCCTCATCCACCGGCCGGTTAATCGTCTCCACAGGAACCATGTTATGCAACCGCCCATGCCAGGTGTCATGCGTATCCCAGTCGGGAAACCCATTCTTCGAATCGAACCCGCACAACACCACCGACCGATCCGCAGCAAAACCCGACAATTCCTCGTGCGCCCATCCATTGTAGTCGGCCTTATATTCAATCCCCACCAGCCTCGTCGCCTCGGCCAGATTATCACAACAGTAAAAATCGATCGCCTGCGGCCGCTTAGTCAGTTTCCCATCATAATACGCCACCTTTTGCTGATATTCCCTGGCCCTCTTCTCGCTGATTTCCGTTTTATAATGAAAGACACAATTCCCGATCACCTTCTTCTTCCAGCCAAAGGCGACACCCTCGATAGGCGTCGAAAAATAAAACCGCTCCCCCTTCTGCTTCGCCACTACCCGGCAGCATATCCGCAAATCCGGAGCAGCTTCCTTGACTCCCATATACGCCAATTGCACATGGTACACACCACTATCGACAGGGAGTACATTCGTTAGATAGCATTTGTAATAGCTCGTGTCATGCGGACCCGGACCAACCCGGCGCTCCATCCCACGAAGCTCATCCTTCAAAGCCGAGACAGCCGCCAGATCCTCCGGCAGCACATACGATGCCCCATCTTTTTGTCCCAGAAAGCCCCTTAGACTTCCCAGAAGCTGAATACGCGTTATTGAATCGGGAGGTAGATTTGTCCCGGACGGGACCAGTAGAACATCATTTTGAGAATAGGAGCAGATACAAAAAAGCAGGAGACAGCAAGTTAGTAAAGATTTCATCGAAAAGAGGTTTTCACCAAAGATAATTAGCGAACCAATATGACGGTTCCCTTCTTGGCTTCTACCTTCCTGGTTATAGGATTATCGTACTCGATCTCCCATATATATACTCCCGCCGGCTGCAGCGACCCATTCAGTCGCCCATCCCAGCCCTTGCTGACATCTTCTGTCGAAAACACCATCGCGCCTACCCGGTTATACACCACCAGATGATGCACCCGCACAGTAACCGAGGCAGGAACCCTGAACAGCTCATTCTTCCCATCTCCATTCGGAGAGAATGCATTCGGAAGCTGCACCTCATAAAACACACCTATCTGCTGACTGTCAGACGCCTTACAGCCTTGATCCGTTTCCACTTCCAGCCGGTACAGCGTCGTTGCAGCCGGCTTCGCCACCGGCTGAGCCACAGACGGATTATCCAGCCCATCAGCCGGACTCCATTCATAACGGGCAATCGTCCCTGTCAGCCTCGGATCCAGCTGAACAGAGGTCCCGAACGCAATGATCGTATCCGGTGGCAACACCACCGATGGCATGGGATATACGACCATCTGGATCACTTCGGACGCCGTCACCGGTTCACTACATTCGACACTCCCCGTCATAACCAGGCTGACCTTGTCCCCATCTTTTAAAGAACCCGTCACAAATACTGGCGTATCCTGCTTTACCGTCGCGCCATTCACCCGCCACACAAAGCTGGGGTTACTCCCTCCGTTATTGGGAATAGCGGTGAATTTCACCACACTATCCTCGCAAACATGATCGGCCGAAGCCGTCATATCCACCCCGGTTACCGGCACCGGCTTGATCCGGGGAAGCGCAATATTCGAAATGGCCAACGGATTGATCACACAGGCGGCATTGCTCGTCATAAAACACTGAACCTTGTCCCCATCCTCCAAACCCGAAGTGGTAAAAGACGGCCCGCCCGAACCCGCATTGCTCCCATTTACCTGCCATTGATAGACGGGTCCCGGGCCCCCATCGCCCGGAGTCGCAGTAAACGTCTCCGGCTTCCCCTTGCAACCGGCCGGCGAAGAAGGACTGACCGTTACCGCCGGCTGCGGCGTCTTGATGACATTCACTATTGTCGGAGAAGAAGCTACCGTACAGGTGCTGATCCCCACATTGCCGGCTTCGGCTACCGTCATACGGTAGAGATATAATCCCGAAGTCGAATACGGCCGGTCATAGGTGGTCCCCGTCATACCAGGGATATTCGTCCACGTCTTCCCCCCATCCTTGCTCTCCTGCCACTGATAGACCGCATTGACAAAACAACTCTCGACCGTCGTGCTGAGATGCAGAACCTGCTGGTCCTTCTCGCAAATCTTGACCGTATCCGCCGAAAAACCCGTCACCGAAGTCTTCATCGACGGCCCCGCCGGACGAAAGGTAATATCATCCAATCCGATATCATTCCCCGTCCCACCCGGCGCATTATTCCTCATCCTGACTACTACCGACGAAATTCCCGCCGGGGTTGTAAAGTAAAGAGCATATTGATTCCACTTCGCAGGGAAAGACGGCGGTATATCCCCCGTATTGATGCTTTGTAATACGGTCCCATCCGTCTTCTCGATTTGAAACGTGATATTGGGCTGTATCCGGTCCGTCCTCGCCACCACATTGATGACCCATGCGGCAAATTGATACGTCGTTCCCCCACAAAGCCCATTGATCGTCTGTACATAGAAATCGCTGGGATCATAAGACGCATTCACCAGCATAAAGTAGCCGCCCTGGTTCCCCGTATGATCCTGCTTTATATTCTGCCAGGTATCGTTGAAACAACCCGCCGTATGCGTGACGATGGAATACTGTCCGTCATTGGGGCAATAATCGGATAGCCAGTTCAAGCTCGTAACGCCCGGCGCAAGAGCCGGTCCCGGGTTTACCCCCTGACCGAAGGTGATATTGACAATCGGATCGCCAAGCCCACCCGTACACGTCTGCGCAACTAACCGGCCACCTGAAAGGAGAAGAATAAGATAGACTACATATTTCATAAAACCCCAACCCGCTTTAAAACACTGATGCAGCCACTTATGCTATTCTTTTACACCGGTCGTATTGGCAGGTTTGTCGAAAATCCATTCGCTCTTATCCAGCGCACGCGTCGCCGGATAGATTTCATTACAGGTACTGCCCTCATACAGCCGGCCATTCTTCATCACATACTTGACCGTATTAGTGTTGCGTATATTATCTAATGGATTCTGATCGAGTACAACCAGGTCGGCAAGCTTCCCTGCCTTCAGACTACCCAGGTCCCTATCCAGACCCAGCCCCGTAGCCCCAAGGATGGTCGCCGTCCGCAAAACGTCCAAAGGCTTCATTCCTCCGGACTGCATAGCCAGCATCTCCCAATGATAACCAATGCCCTGGAACTCGCCATGACTACCGATACCCGCAAGCGCCCCCTGCTCCACCAACGCCTTCATCGACTTGGCGTGCTTTGGAAACACCTGCTCCTCCGGCATAAACCAACCCGCCTTATCCCTGCGCGTCTTGCCGGCTAGTTCTTCATATGGCATAAAGTATTGCACCTTGGCATCGTGATAAGGATTTTCCGTCTCCCAGAAATAATTCTCGGCAAACGGTCCTCCATAAGAAACGATAAGAGTTGGGGTTACACACATCTGAGACTGAGCGATGCTCTTGATAAGATCATTGTACAGCGGATAAATGGGAATCGCATGCTCATGACCAGGATACCCATCCAGCAAGTTGGTAATATTCAGCTTCGTATTCAGCCCTCCCTCCGTCGTCGGCATCAGCTGCTGGTTACGGGCCGCCATAATGATCCACTGCCGCTGCTGACGGTTACCCGTCAGGTACATCTTTATATAATGCGTATTATAGTACTTGCTATACTGCCGCAGGATATCTTCCGCCTGCGCCGAATCCTTTACATTATAATCCCAGAAACCAACCCCGGGACCCGTAGAATAAATACGCGGCCCGACTACAGCACCCGCATCCACCTCATCGCCATAAGTCAGCACATCGGTCGTCGCCGTTTGCGGGTCCCGCGTGGTAGTCACGCCATAGGCAAGATTCATCGCATATTTCCACACTTGATTCTTGTGCACGCCCCAATTTGGCCAGAGATGCGCATGCGTGTCCACAAATCCCGGTACGATCGTCTTCCCCGAAACATCTATGACTTTCGCCGAAGCCGGCGCGCCAAGACTACCGGAGACCCCGATCGCCTTGATCCGGTTATTCTCGATAAGGATATCTCCATTCTCGATAATCTGCTCTCCCTCCATCGTAATGATCCGCGCACCCTTCAGTAACACCACTCCATGCGGCAGGTCTCGCTGATAGTAGACCTTCACTGCCGTCTCCGTCGCCTTGAAAGAAGGATCTTTCTTTCCGTTTTTCTTTGCTATACTATCGGCCTTGGCTTTAGCAACCTTGGCCGCGCTATCCATTTTAGCCTCTGCCTTCTTGACCAGCTTGAGACTGTCGTCAAAGGCCTCCGCAGCATCTACATCATAAACGAAGTGAGCGTTTCCCAAACTCCAATGCACTTTCTTCCCGTCTGCTTCCCAGGCAGGAAACTCTCCCCCCAGCTCAGTCAACTTTCGTGCCGGGAATTGCGACGAACCGGCATCGGCCAATGACAAGGTTACAGTCTTGCCCGTCTTCGGAATAGTAGCGACATAAATTTCATTATGGATCAACGCAAACGCCCTCTTCCCATTGGGCGCCATCTGTATGATTGCAGCAGGAGAAGGCAGGCTCATCTCTTCCGCTTCCTCCGCAACCCTATCGAGCATGCACTTGTCGGCTACGGGCTGTCCATTTTTATAAATGCTGATGCCATAGGTCGTGATGCCCGTGACATGCGCAATGGTCTTTTCATCGGTACCGTCCCACTTGATGGAAAGCAGGTCTCCATTCCCGTTATTCAAATAGATCCGGTCCTCTCCCTGTACAAAGTGGGGATTATAACGACCGCTTGCCTTGTCGATCAACGTTACGTCACCCCCTGCCGCCGGAATCCAGCAGATCTCGTCCAGCGAAGTATTGTACTGCTGATCGAAAGCATCCTTGTATTGCTGAGTGGGCGTACGCATAAATACGATTCGATTTCCGCCATTGTCATAAACGGGAGCCTGGTACAAGGCCGTAGCCTTGCTAAGCTGCTGGGCAGGCCCACCCGCCGCCGCAACCTTCCAAAGCTGACCTCCACGGGAAGTCCAGCTGACGAAGACGATCGATTTTCCATCCGGACTCCAGGCCGGCTGTGCCTCGGTAAAATTATTGGTGGTCAATCGACGCGGCGCCCCATTCGGATAGTCCATGACATAAAGCCGGTCCAGCACCGTAAAAGCCAGCCGCTTCCCATCGGGCGAAGGTGCGCCGTCACGTATCTGTGTGGCCAGCGCAGCAGCCGAATCCGACACCGGATATTTGAATTCCAAACGCGGCCCCAGCTCCAGGTTCAGGTCGACGCTAAAGGCGATCTCCTGCGCAGCGCCGCCTTCCACCGCAATACGATGTATCTTCCCGCCATAAGCCGCAACTAAGTATTTGCTATCGGGCGTAAACGACATTCCCGGCAACACCCCCATCGTGGCAATCGACTCCTGGTCGTCCCGCTGTACCGGGTAGGCCAGCCAGCGCTCATCACCCGTTGCCAGATCCCGCAGAACTAATCCCGTTTTATCCTCGAACCGGCTTCCATAAACCAGCCATTTGCCATCCTTCGACAACACCGGCGTAAAACCCGAACCATAACGGGACGTGACCGTCGTAAGCTTGCTATTCTCCCGGTCATAACGACCCACCTGGTATTGAGGCATATCCGCATTGTAGTCCCATGGCCCTATACGACGCGAAAAGTAGACGAAACGTCCATCCGGACTCACCGTTGGATCGATCGTCTTTAAATTAGCAGGAGTGCTGATCAGCTGAATGCCCCCACCCCCGTCTTTATGCACCATGTATAGCTGCACCAGCATCTTCCCCTTGGAATACACGATATAGTCGCCGTCGGGCGTCCAGGCCGCACTCGGAAAATTCTGGTCCCGCTCCTTCGTCACCTGGAAGGTGTCCTTCTTCTCCAGGTCGATCCACCAGATATTTTCAGCGCCGCTCCGATCCGAAGAGAACAGTATCTTTTTCCCATCCGGACTATACCGGGGATGCGAATCGAAGGCGATGCCCTTGGTCAGCTGAGTCGCCGACCCTCCGCCAATAGGGATCGTATAAAGATCTCCCATCATATCAAAGACGATCGTCTTTCCATCCGGACTCACGTCCAGGGAAGTCCAGGTCCCTTCTGTAGTGGTAAAATGAATGCTCCGCTGAGGCTTCAGCGGCAGATTGGTGAATTTCTCATACTTCGTGGTGTCCTTGGCAGTAGTGTCCGATAGCAGTAATGATTGGCCCTTGCCACTAAGCGAAAAAATAGAGGCAAAAAGCACGTTGATAAGCAGTCTCATGTTGAAATTTACTAAATAAATACGATATTCACGGGCATCGTCTTCCCTGCGGACAAGACGCGTCCCTCAACCAAATTACTAAAATCACCTGCACATGAGAGCAAAATGCGCTTTAGCCCTTGCTTCCCTCTTTCTGACCTTCCTAATCCAAGCCCAGGATATCCCGACTCCCAAGTCACACTTCGGATTTTCCATCGGAGATAATTACCAGCTCGCTACCTATACCCAGGCCCAGGCCTATTTTCAAAAGCTTGCCGCAGCCTCCAATCGAGCCCGTTATACCGTGATCGGCAAGACCGAGGAAGGCCGCGACCAGATGATGCTCATCGTATCCTCCCCCGAAAACCTGAAGAACCTCGACCGGTATAAAAGCATCTCGCAGCAGCTGGCCCACGCAGAAGGCATCACCGACGAACAGGCCCACGCCCTCGCATCCGAAGGTAAGACAATCGTCTGGATCGACGGCGGCCTCCACGCCACCGAAGTCGTCGCCACCCAGCAGCTCATCGAGATCGCCTATCAGCTCGTCAGCCGGAACGACGATGAGACTAAACGCATACTCGACAACGTTATCATACTCGTAACACAGGTGAACCCCGACGGTCAGGAGCTGGTATCCAATTGGTATATGCGCAATTCCAGACCCGAATCCCGTTCCATTGAACAGGTACCCCGCCTGTACGAGAAGTACGCCGGTCACGACAACAACCGGGACTTCTACATGCTTAACCTCAAGGAGACACAGAATATCTGCCGCCAGCTCTTCGTGGAATGGCTACCTCAGATCATGTATAACCACCACCAGGCAGGTCCCGCAGGCTCCATCCTCGCAGGCCCCCCCTATCGTGACCCCTTCAATTATGTTTTCGATCCCCTGGTCATCACCAGCCTAGACGCAGTCGGCGCCGCCATGAACAACCGCCTCAACATCGAAGGTAAACCCGGCTACACCCAACGCGCCGGCTCCAGCTACTCCACCTGGTACAACGGCGGTCTTCGCACCACCACCTACTTCCATAACATGATCGGCCTGCTCACCGAAATCATTGGCGGCCCCAATCCCACCGAAGTACCCCTCGTCCCCCAACGCCTCATCCCCAATGGAGCCACACCCAATCCCGTGACGCCCCAGAAATGGCTTTTCCGCCAATCCATCGACTATTCCGTCTCGCTCAACTACGCCGTTTTGGACTACGCCGTCCGCTACCGCGACGAGCTCCTGTATAATATTTACAAAATGGGCCGCAACAGTATCGAACGCGGATCGAAAGACTACTGGACCCTTTCCCCCAAACGCATCGAAGAGATCAGCCGCCTCGCAGCCGCCGCACCGCCCACCAACGGCCGTCGCTCCGACACAGCCAATGCCCGTCGCACCGCACCCGCCGATATGCTCTCCGAACGTTCCGGCATCATCCCCACTAAATTTTACGATAGCGTCCTCAAAAACCCCAGCCTCCGCGATCCCCGTGGCTACATCCTGCCCAGTGACGCACCCGACTTCGCGACCACGACGCGCTTTATCAACGCCCTCATCGGCGACGGCATCGCCGTATCCAAAGCCACCGCACCCTTCACCGTCGCAGGCAAATCCTATCCCGCCGGCTCCTATATCGTCAAAACCGACCAGGCCTTTCGCCCACACGTCTTAGATCTATTCGAACCCCAGGACCATCCTAACGATTTCGCCTACCCAGGCGGTCCGCCCATTCCCCCCTACGACGCTGCCGGCTGGACCCTCGCCTATACAATGGGCCTCCAATTCGACCGCATCCTCGAGCCCTTCGACGGCCCCTTCGAACGCATTCCCTACGGTCAGCTACAAACAGCCACCGCCCCAACACCCAAAGACGGCTGGCTTGACACCCGCAGCAATGCATCCTATGTCGCAGTCAACGACCTGCTAAAAGCCGGTAAACCCGTCTATCGTAGCAACACCAACGGTAACTTCAGCACAAAAGCTACGAAAAACGCTACGCGAATCACCCCAGCTCGCATCGCACTCTGGGATACCTACGGCGGCTCCATGCCCTCCGGCTGGATCCGATTCGCCCTGGAACAATATCACTTCCCCTTCGACGTCATTTATAGCAAGGACATCGACGCCGGTAATTTAAAGGCTAAATACGACGTGATCGTCTTTGTCGGCGGTGCCATCCCCGCACCCCCCGGCGCAGAAAACGGCGGCCGCGGCGGAGGCTTCAACCGCCCCGACCCCAACCCCGACAGCCTGCCCGCCGAATACCGCACCCACATCGGCCGAATCACCGCGCAGAAATCCATCCCCGAGCTAAAGAAATTCCTCGAAGCTGGCGGCCATATCGTCACCATCGGCTCCAGCACCAATCTCGCCTACCACCTCGGCATCCCCGTTCATGACGCCCTAACGGAAATGGTCAGCGGCAAAGAGCGCCGCCTGCCCAACGAAAAGTTTTATATCCCCGGCAGCGTCCTCCGCGTCAGCACCGACTCCTCCGCCCAGCCCGCCTGGGGCATGCGCAGCGAAACCGACGTCTACTTCGACCAAAGCCCCGTTTTCAATATCAATCCCGACGCCATCGCAAACGGCACCGTCCGGCCCATCGCCTGGTTCCCCAATGCCTCCCCCCTCCGCAGCGGCTGGGCCTGGGGACAAGCCTACCTCCGCGACGGCGTAGCCGCCTTCGTCGCCACCCTCGGCGCAGGAAAGCTCTACGCCTTCGGACCCGAGATTACTTTCCGCGCCCAAACCCACGGAACATTCAAGTTCTTATTCAACCAGCTCTACCTGCAGCCATAAATAGCTACTCACAGCCATAAAACAAAAGCGCGCACCACAAAATGGTGCGCGCTTTATCTTTCACAAACCGGAATAAACCGTCGTAACTCTTATTTCTTCTTCTGCACATTCAACACATTCTCCATCCCCACATTCTCCGCAAACTGCTCGAAATCCTCATCCGCCTTGACCGAATAAAACTTCTTCCCAGCCTTCTCCGCATTATCCGGATGGATAATCTTACACCCCTTATACAAATCGAAGTCCTCGAATAAAGAACCAAATTCCCGAAATAACGTCTCCCTCGAAATCAACGTCCTCTCCATCATCTCCCCCTCCTTATGCACCAGTAAAAAATATTCCGCATCAGGCACCACAAGAGGAATATGCTCCGACCAAACCGTCAGCGTAAAAGGCGTCTTCTTCTTCCGCTTCGTCAAAAAATAAATCCGCGGCACATAATATTCATCCCCCAGCCGCTTCTGCAACCCCTCGATACTATAGTTGTATTCCCAAATCGAATTGCTGACCTCCCGCGGCACAAACACATTTTCCTTCCCAAAATATTCTGCACTTGCATCCAGATTGATCCGGTCCCACTGCTCGAACAGTTCCTCCCAGTTCGGCTTATAAGGTTCCTCTTTGTCAGACTGCGGATTCAGCACATACAAATCCAGGTCGGTGATAAATTTTTGAATAAACCGAAACGCCTCCAGCCCAAAAAAGCTCGGCCGTATAAAATTTAGAAAAAAGACAAGACCCGTATTCTCAAAACCAGCATGACTCTCCTCCGGCTCACCACGCTCGATAATAAAGTAAACTCCCGTGGCCTCATTCTGAAAAAACCACTGCGCCTCCACGTTTGGCTCACCCAGATGATTAGTTAAGTATTCGGATATTTTAGGGGATGTAAGGGGGGTATTCTTCTTTTTGAAGAAGTACAAGTCATAGCTCATATTCCGAAAGATAACTATTTAATGGAACTCCCCGCACCTATCCCCCATAATACCCCATATCCCCCAAACCCGCAGCCCCATCCGCCTACAGCCCCAATGCCCATGCTCACCGCCACCCAAGAACCATCCACTACCCCCCCCGACACCCCAGCCCCATCCCCAACCCCGAACACCCCAGCCCCCCCCCCAGCCCCCCCCACACCAACCCCCACCCCAGGCCCCCTATCCCCCCCCCCTCCCCCTTCCCCCCTCATTTTTC
>JAFDYG010000134.1 GCA_018267545.1 Bacteroidota bacterium | reverse complement strand
TTTATTACCTTTGGGTAACAACCAAAAACAATAAAAATTTATGGAAATCACCACCAGGCAGATCCTGAAAGGATTATACATCCTTTCCTGGATCATCTTCATCGGCGTCTGCATCGACGCCGGCGGCTTCCTCTTCAACGCCTTTTATACCCTTGCCATCAACCCCGCCGACGCCCGGCATTTCTGGCCGCAAATCGACTTCTCAGGCCTCTACGGCTACGACAAAGGCTACTTTTTCGTAATCACTTTCATGATCTCCATCGTAGAAGTGTCAAAGGCAATCATGTTCTACCTTATCCTAAAGATCCTCCACGACAAAAAGCTGGACATGTCCCAACCCTTCACCCATGAAGTCAGGCGCTTCATCTTTAAAATAGCTTATCTAACACTCCTGATAGGAATTTTCTCGAACATGGGGAGCAATTATGTCGCATGGCTAACCCAAAAAGGAGTAAAGATGCCCAATTTAGAACACCTTCGATTAGGCGGAGCCGACGTCTGGCTGTTCATGGCCATTACACTCTATGTAATAGCGCAGATCTTTAAAAGAGGAATCGAAATCCAAACCGAAAACGAATTAACCGTATAACCATGCCGATTATCATCAATCTCGACGTCATGATGGCGAAAAGAAAAATGTCCCTCAACGAGCTCTCGGAAAAAGTCGGCCTCACCCTATCCAACCTTTCCATCCTCAAAACCGGCAAAGCCAAAGCCATTCGCTTTACCACCCTCGAAGCCATCTGTAAGGCCCTCGACTGCCAACCCGCAGATATCCTGGAATACCAATCCTAGTACTTTCCAAACACCGCTATCAGCCGGTCCGGATAATCCGATATCACTCCATCCACACCCAACGCAGCCATTGCCCTGATGTCTTTGTCCTCGTTCACCGTCCACGGCAGCACGGCCACCTTCCGGTCGTGCGCCACCCGGACCAGATCCGCATCGACCAGGTTGAAAGAAGGACTATATATAGCCGGAATAAAACCAAGCTCAGCCACATTCTTCTCGAAACCCGCCTTATTACCCGTTAGAAGCGCCGTCGGTAAAGAAGGATAATCCCGATGCACTACCCGCAACGTCCGAAAGTCGAAAGACTGGATCGTCACTCTCGGCATTATCCCCTTTGACTTGATCACCCCCATCAATAACCCAACAAAAGGCTCCGGCTTCGGATGCGCCACATCATCATACTGCGGCTCACACTTGGTTTCGATATTATAATAAACCGGCTTCAAATGATGCAGCTTTACATACGCTTCCACACTGTCGATCAAATCGGCCAGCAACGGCTTATACGTACGAACCTTCACCTGGCTCGAAAAACCCGGATGCGTCTTCACACCCTCCGGATATTTACGAATGCTATCATACGACATCTTATACAGCAAAAGCCCCTTTTCCTCCGACTTGGCAATTTCCGTCCCATCCGGCTTCAGCATAAATTCCGATGCCATATACAAATCATGCGACACTACCACTTTTCCATCGGCGGAGATCACACAGTCCATCTCCAGCGTCCTTACCCCCAGATCGATCGCGTGCAGCATAGCAGGAATGGTATTCTCCGGCATCAGGCCCCGCCCGCCCCGGTGAGCCTGAACATCTACCTTGGTCTGAGCAACAGCGGACACGGCAACAGCCGCAAATAAAACAGTGATAAAGAGTTTCATAGACCGCAAATTCTAAAAAATTCGGGTAGTCCAATATTAAATTTCTAATATTGTTATGCCATGAAGGATACCTTGGACGCAAAAAAAATAGATCTGCTCCGCGACATCCCGGACATGATTCCGGTATTGCGGGAATTCTATGAAGGCTGGACCGTCCGGGTATTCAATCGCGAGCAGCACGAATGCCGAAACTACCTTTCTCCCAACCGGCGCAGCTTCTATAAGATCCTCCTCGTCACGAAAGGCATCGGCGTCTTCACCACCGGACTAAAGACCTACTACCTCGACGAGCCCACCATCATCTTTATCCACCCCAACGACATCATTTCCTGGAAGAATATCACCCCCGGCGAAGTCGGCGGCTATTATATTTTATTCAAACGCGACTTCATCGAAAAACATCCCCTATTAAAAACAGCCATTGAAAAATACGGGCTGTTCACCGAAAAAGACAAGCGCGTCATAAAGCTGCCCCCGGACAAATCCTCTACACTGGAAAATTTCTTCGAACGAATGAAACAGGAGGAGATCGAAGGCGGCGCCTATAACGAAGATGCCATCCAGGCCTATATCCAGCTCGTCCTCGTAGAAAGCGTCCGTGGCGCACAATGGGTCGAACCACAGTCCGTGAGCGACGAATTCAACCACATCCACCAATTCTTCGACCTGCTCGAAAAAGAAACCTCCAGCATCAACTTCCGCAACCCCATCCGGCTAAAGACCGCAAAAGAATTTGCCTCCAGCCTCGCCGTCCACCCCAACTACCTCAACGCCCTCCTAAAAAAACACACCGGCGAAAACGTCAGTACCCATATCCGCAACCGCATCCTGGAAGAAGCAAAAGTCCTGCTCCTCCAAACCGACTGGTCCCTGAGCGATATCGGCTTCAGCATCGGCTTCTCCGACCAACCCAACTTCTCCCAATTCTTCAAAAAAGCCACCGGAACCACCCCCGCAGAGTTTAGAAAACACCACTCCACCACCCCCTACTCCCATCTTTGATATTCATAAAAACCCCTTTGCTGCCCATATCGTCCTCCCCCCACTCCTGAACGAGCTTTGTACTGTCAAAAACAAACAGTATGAAAAAGCAAAAAGTATGGTTCATCACCGGCGCCTCCCGCGGCTTCGGTCTCGAAATAACCAACGCAGTCCTCGCAACAGGCGATAAAGTAGTAGCCACCGTCCGCAGCAAACCCGAATCCCTCGCCAGCCAGCTCAACAACCCGGCTGACCTCACCGTAGTCACTATGGACGTCACCAACGAAGTCCAAACAAAAGAAGCCGCAGCCACAGCCATCACCCAATACGGCCACATCGACATCCTGGTCAACAACGCAGGCTATGGCTTGCTCGCCGGCGTAGAAGAAGCCTCCGCTGAAGAAGTAAGAAACAACTATGAAACCAACGTATTCGGTCTGCTCAACGTCACCCGCGCCGTACTACCTTATATGCGTAAACAAGGCTCCGGCCACATCATTAATATCTCTTCCGTAGGCGGCCTCACCGGCTACATCGGCTGGGGCATCTACGGCTCCACAAAATTTGCCGTCGAAGGCATCACCGAATCCCTCTCGCAGGAGCTCGCCCCCCTCGGTATCCACGCCACCGTCGTAGCCCCCGGCTTCTTCCGCACCGAATTCCTGGACACAACCTCCCTCACCCGAACCGGCAACGAAATAAGCGACTATTCCGCCACCGTCGGCAACATGCGCTCCTTCGCCACACAGGTAAATAAAAAACAACCCGGCGACCCCAAAAAACTGGCCGACGCCATCGTCCGCCTGGGAAACGCTTCCAGACCACCCGTGCACCTGCCCCTCGGCAACGACACACTCGCAGCCTTCCGCTCCAAGACCCTGCAATTTGAACAAGATATAAAAGAATGGTATGAAGTAGTGACCGGCACCGATCACGATGACTAATCCCTTGTCACCGAGCGATACCGGCTCGGTGACATTCCCATCACCTTAGTAAACCGCTTGGAGAAATAATAAGGATCATCGAACCCCATGCTAAGCGCAATATCCTTGATCGACTTATCCGTAATCCCCAAATGCTGACTAGCCTTCTGCATCTTCATCTGGATAAAATAATCTATCGGAGCATAACCCGTCCGCTGTTTGAACAAGCTCGAAAACCGCGACGGCGAATAGTTATACCGATGACTCAGCTCATTCAACGTAATATTCTCGTTGATATGCTCCTGCATAAACAGGATCGCACTATCGATACAATCGGCCTTCTCCGTCGCCGGCGCGACGAAATGCTTGGAGTTGTAAATAAAGAGCGTAATAAAGTGTGATAAACACATATTCGCAAAAAGCAGATTGTCGATACTATAGCCCAGCTCCAGACTCTTGTAAATCTTTGAAAACAACGAAATCATTTCATTGCTGCTCCGGACCGGATGCGGCTTGAAATGTTTTTGTATCACCGGCAGCGCATTGAAATTCGGCAGCTGGCTACCGCCAAAATGCAGCCAATAGATCGTCCAGGGGTTGTCCTCCGAGCTCCCATACGCATGCTCTATATTTTGAGGCAATATGAAACATTCGTTCGGCCCCACCTCATAACGCTTGTCCCCGATCTTATAAAAGCCATGCCCATCCACACAATAAAAAAGGAAATTCTCCGGCAATCCCTTCTTCCGGTAAGTATAGTGATTCGTGGCCTTGGGATAATAACCCAAACCACAGATATACAGCTGGCGAAGCATTACGTTATTCTCGATACGCGATTTCAGTACGGATTTTGGAATCTCAATACGCTGCCGCCCCACACCGTGCCAGATATTCTTACGGGACCCTACTTTATTCTGTTCCATTATCGTAATTTAGTCTAACATATTCCAAAGGAATAGTTAATTCCGAGATAAATATAAGCATGCTTTCGATACGTCAATACTTGTGTATTACCCTCCTCCTCTTCTCCATCTCCACCCAAGCCCAACCCTCTCTCCCCCAATCGTACAACGTCGTCTGGACCACACCCAGCCACAATTCCAGCGAATCCATGCCCTGCGGCGGCGGCGACATCGGCCTCAACGTCTGGGTAGAAAACGGCGACCTCCTTCTCTACTTCTGCCGCAGCGGAAGCTTCGACGAAAATAACGCTCTTCTTAAAGGCGGTCGTATTAGAATCCGATTAAATCCTAACCCATTTCAAGACACCCAATTTCGTCAGGAGCTGCTCCTCCAGGACGGCCACATCCTAATCACCTCCAAAAACACCAAAATCCGTATCTGGGTCGACGTCTTCCACCCCATCGTCCACATCGACTGCGCCGGCGATCACCCCTTCCAAACCACCGCCACCTACGAAAGCTGGCGCACCACCGACCGCGAAATGACCGGCCGCGCCAACAACGCCAACTCCTACAAATGGGCGCCCAAACACGCCCCAGGCGGCAAAGTCTTCACTTACCGCGACAGCATCCGCTTCCAGGACAACAACGTCGTCTTCTATCACCACAACCAACCCGGTCCCAACATATTCGACGTCACCGTCCACCAGCAAGGCCTCGACTCCGTCAAATCCCTCCTCCCCAACCCTCTAAAAGACCTCACCTTCGGCGGCCAGCTGTCCGGCACAAACCTCCACCCCTCCGGCACCACACAAGGCCGCTACCTCGACACCGATTTCACCGGCTGGCAGCTTACCAGCACAAAAGCCCGCCGCATCCAAAATATTACCCTGACCCTCGCCACCACCACCCAATCCTGGGAAGACACCCTAGCAGCAACAACCCGCCAATCCTCTTCCCTTACTGCCACCACGAAGTGGTGGCATGACTTCTGGCAACGCAGCTTTATCTACATACAACCCGAAAGCTCCCCTCCCACGCCCGAAGCCGCAACCTCCCCCCAATGGCAAGCCGCCCGAAACTACCAGCTCCTCCGCTACATGCTCGCCTGCAACGCCTTCGGCCGCTACCCCACTAAATTCAACGGCGGCCTCTTCACCTACGACCCCTCCCTCACTGACACCAGCCTGCACTACACCCCCGACTTCCGCAACTGGGGCGGCGGCACCATGACCGCACAAAACCAACGCCTGGTCTACTTCCCCATGACCCGCAGCGGCGACTTCGACCTGCAAAAAAATCAGCTCGACTACTACGTCCATCTTCTTCCCGCAGCCGAAGCCCGCACCCGCGTCTACTGGAACCACACCGGCGCCTCCTTTACCGAACAGCTCGAAAATTTCGGCCTCCCCAACAGCGCCGAATACGGCTGGGATATGCCTGCCAACCACGACAAAGGCGTCGAATACAACGCCTGGCTCGAATACGAATGGGACACCGTTCTTGAATTTTGTCTCATGATGCTCGACCGCGAACGCTACACCGGCGCCGACATCCACGAATACCTCCCCTTTATCCAAAGCTGCCTCACCTTCTTCTCCGAACACTACCAATACCTCGCCGCCCATCGCGGCCGCCGCTCCCTCGACGGCGAAGGCCACCTCATCCTCTACCCCGGCTCCGGCGGAGAGACTTATAAGATGGCCTATAACTCCTCTTCCACCATCGCCGGCCTCCATACCATCCTCACCCGCCTGCTCCAACTTCCAAAAACCTATCTCGACGACTCCGCCCGTCACACCTATACCACGATGCTCGGCCGTCTTCCTTCTCTCTCTTTCCGCACGGTCAACGGCCACCCCACCATCGCCCCCGCCCGCTCCTGGGAACGCATCAACAACAAAGAATCCACACAGCTTTATCCCGTCTACCCCTGGGGCCTCTACGGCATCGGTAAACCCGGTCTCGACACCGCCATCAATACTTTTAAATACGATACCGACGCTATCAGCTTCAGATCCCATATCGGCTGGAAACAGGACAATATCTTCGCCGCCCGCCTCGGTCTGACAACCGAAGCCGCCGACCTAACCATAAAAAAGCTACAAGACGCCCCCCGCCGCTTCCCCGCCTTCTGGGGCCCCGGCTTCGACTGGACACCCGACCACAACTGGGGCGGAAGCGGAATGATCGGCCTGCAGGAAATGCTCCTCCAAACCGACGACGAAAAGATTTACCTTCTCCCAGCCTGGCCCCGCGACTGGGACGTACATTTTAAATTATACGCCCCCTACTCCACTACCATCGAATGCACTCTAAAAAATGGTAAGATCGAATCCCTCAAAGTAGAACCCGAATCCCGGAGAAAAGATATTATAAAAACATTCTGATATGCGCCAGTTCCTCATCCTGTTATTACTCGCTAGCACCCTCCATCTCCAAGCCCAAAAATCCAGTCACGCCGTCCTGAAATCGACGGACATGAACGCCGTCAAATGGACCGGCGGCTTCTGGGCCGAACGCTTCGCCATAACTCACGACTCCATCCTCCCCCGCCTCTGGAGGATCTACAACGACCCGCATATCAGCCACGCATTCACCAATTTCCGCATCGCCGCCGGCCTCGACACCGGCTCCCACCAGGGCCCTCCCTTCCACGACGGCGACTTTTATAAGCTGCTCGAAGCCATGGCAGCCGTCTACGCTGTCACAAAAGACAAGGACCTCGACGAAAAAATGGACGCCGCCATCACCGTCATCGCCAAATGCCAACGCCCCGACGGCTATATCCACACCCCCGTCCTCATCGAAGAACGCAAAAACCCCGGCAAAACCACCGCCTGCGAAGACCGCCTCAACTTCGAGACTTATAATATGGGTCACCTCATGACCGCCGCCTGCGTCCACTACCGCGCCACCGGCAAGACTACCCTCCTCGCCGTCGCCATCAAGGCCGCCGATTACCTCGCCGCCTTCTACCGGCGCAGCTCACCCGAACTGGCCCGCAACGCCATTTGCCCCTCTCACTACATGGGTATCGTCGAGCTGTATCGAACCACGGGCAACCCCGTCTACCTCGACCTGGCCAAAAACCTCATCGACATCCGCGGCCTCGTAAACAACGGCACTGACGACAACCAGGACCGCACCCCATTCCGTAAACAATATACCGCGATGGGCCATGCCGTCCGTGCGAATTACCTCTATGCAGGAGTGGCCGACGTCGTCGCCGAAACCGGAGACGACTCCCTCCACCATAACCTCGACGCCATCTGGACCGACCTCACCGAACACAAGCTCTATATCACCGGCGGCTGCGGCGCCCTCTACGACGGCGTCTCCCCCGATGCCATCTCCTATAGCCCACCCGACATCCAGCAGGTTCACCAGGCCTATGGCCGCGACTACCAGCTCCCCAATACCACCGCCCACAACGAGACCTGCGCCAACATCGGCAATATGCTCTGGAACTGGCGTATGCTCCAGCTCACCGGTAAAGCCCAGTACGCCGATATCCTCGAACAGTCTCTTTATAACAGCGTCCTCTCCGGCGTCAGCCTCGACGGCGACCGTTATTTCTATACCAACCCCCTCCGCGCCTCCCGCGACTTCCCCTACAACCTCCGCTGGTCCGGCGGCCGCGAAGAATATATTTCCCTATCCAACTGCTGCCCCCCCAACCTCGCCCGCACCCTCGCCGAAGTCAGCGACTACGCCTATAGCTTCAGCACACCCGGCCTCACTCCCAACCCCGGCGTCTACGTCAACCTATACGGTAGCAATACCCTCACCACCCCCTCTATCGAGCTAACCCAGCAAACCAACTACCCCTGGGACGGCAAAATCACCCTCCTCATAAAAAAAATCCCCGCCGCATCCTACTCCATCTTCCTCCGCATCCCCGGCTGGTCCAAAAATGCAACCCTCACCATCAACGGTAAACCCGCCCTCAACACCACCCACACCCCCGGAGCAGCCCCGGCAAATCTCCCAGCCCCCGGTTCCTACGCCCAGCTTACCCGTTACTGGAAAGCAGGCGACACCATCGTCCTCGACCTCCCCATGCCCGCCACCCTCATCGAAGCCAACCCCCTCGTAGAAGAAACCCGCGGGCAGGTAGCCATCCGCCGCGGTCCCGTCGTCTACTGTCTCGAATCCCCCGACCTCGATTCCAACACTCCACTTACGTCTATCGCTATACCTGCCAACGCCAGCTTTCACCCCGTCCCCACCACCATCGGCAACAACCACCTGACCGCCCTCGAAGGCTCCGTTCGCCTTCTCCCCAAATCCTCCGGTCATCTCTACCAGGAACTCTCCAAACAAACACCTATTTCGGCCAACATCCGCCTCATACCCTACTACGCCTGGGCCAACCGCGGCCCATCCGACATGTCAGTCTGGCTCCCCCTATACAGGTAATTAACTAACAGATAATTAAATATTTGTCCTTTTACCAAAACCTTGGCATTTATTGATAAATAAAGCCCTACCTTCACCGGACCCCTCAGATCATTTTTTTACTCTTTAAATCATTTATTGTATGAATATCTATGTTTCTAATCTGAGTTTTAACGTGCAGGATGAAGACCTAAAAGCATTTTTCACCCCCTACGGAGAAGTAACTTCCGCCAGGATCATCAACGATAAAACAACCGGCCAATCCAGAGGCTTCGGCTTTGTAGAAATGAGCGACGACGCAGCCGCCAAAAAAGCGATCGAAGAGCTTAATGACGCGACCGTAGAAGGCCGCAACATTAAGGTAATGGAGGCTAGACCCAAAGAAGAAAGACCCTCCCGCGGTGGGAATTTCGGCGGCGGCGGACGCGGAAATTCCGGCGGCGGATACAAAAAAAGCCGTTGGTAACGTTATGTCAAAGCCAAAAGGAAATTTTAATAAACGGGAAAAGGAGAAACAACGTCAGAAGGAAAAGCAGGAGAAGCGCGAAAAGATGGAAGAGCGCAAGGCCAGCCAATCCAAAGGCAAGTCTTTGGATGAAATGATGGCCTATATAGACGAAAATGGCAATATTTCATCCACCCCTCCCGACCCCGAAAAAAAGAAAGTTTTCAATATAGAGGACATCCAGATAGGCGTACCCAAATCAACAGAAGAAGACGAAGACCCGCTCAAGGAAGGCACAGTCGATTACTTTAATGAAGCCAAAGGCTTTGGCTTCATCATACAGACAAATGGGACAAAGCTTTTTTTTCACATCAGCAATGTTACCTATAAGGTTAGTGAAGGTGATGCAGTAAACTTCACCATCGAAAGAGGACCAAAAGGACTCATTGCCGTAGGTGTTGCAAAGAAGGTTTAACCAATAGCATCTCGTCACCCAACTATCCAATATTCAAAAAAACCATTATGGTTAAAGGCGCCTTTATTGATGACCTTCTCTATACCCCTTCCTACGGCTGGAAAGACAAGGATAACACACTTATCGTCCCTACGAATCAGCAGCTCTGGTCAGAGGCTTTTTCACGGATCAATATCTTCAAATCCCGAAAGAACTGGATTTCGTTTGTCAGCTTCCTGATGCTGGCCAGCATGCTTCCGTTCTTCATTCTCTTCCTTTTCAAATACTTTTCCTGGCAGCTGCTCATCGCTGTCGTAGTCTACGCCATGATGATCATGGGTACACACGGAACGATCTGGTTTCACAGATACTGCACCCACAAATCCTATGGCTTTAGCCATCCGGTCTGGCGCATTATCACACAAAACCTCGTCATAAAGACTATCCCCGAAGAGATCTATGTGCTCTCTCACCACGTACATCACTGTAAATCCGACGAACCCGGCGACCCCTATAACGCCCAGGCCGGATTCCTGTATTGTATGCTGGCCGAGTACAACCACCAGCGCGTTTCCCCTTCCTTAAGCGAAGAAGCCTATAAAAAGGCGACCCACTTCATGGACCATACCGGGGTTAAGCTCAACACTTACCAGCAATACCAAAAATGGGGCTCCATGGCCAGCCCCGCATATACCATCGCCATATGGCTCATCAACTGGGCCATCTGGTACAGCATCCTCTTCCTGATCGGCGGCCACGCACTCGCCTGCGCAATCTTCTCCGCATCCATGCTATGGTTTACATTCATCAGGGCATTTAACTATACAGGCCACGGCGGCGGTAAAGAAAAACACCGCGAAGGAGTCGACTTCGACAGAAGCAACCTCTCCATCAACCAGACAAGACCTGGACTGCTGGCCGGCGAATGGCACAACAATCATCACCTCTTCCCCGGAAGCGCCCGCGCTGGCTTTCTCCCCGGTCAACTGGACCTCGCCTGGATTTATATTTATACACTTCGAAAGCTCCGCATGGTTTCCTGGTACAGAGATTCGAAAAAAGAATTTCTAAAAAAATACGCCAAAGCCCCCGTCCCTGCCAATGTTCAGCTGAGCTGACGCAAGCATCATCACCATATTTGAATATCTCCTATCTTTGCGGTTGTTAACAAACAACCAATGAAAAATCACCAGATGATCTTCAGCCTGGCGGCTATTCTTTTCGCATTCTCGCAATGCAAAAGCGGCCTGGTTACCATGTCCAACAGCTGTTACGACCTCATTGCACAGGGCCAGTCCCAAAACAAATCCGGCAACTACAGCACCGCCCTCGAGACCTTTAACAAAGTCATTACAAAATGCGACGCCTACGACGCCAAAGAAAAAGGCTATGCCGGCCAGGCCGCAGCCCTCAATGGTTTACGTCAATATAATGACGCCCTCGGCGCCGCCAACCACGGCCTCCAAATCGACAAAAAAAGCCTGGACAATCTCTTCGAAAAGGCCAACGCCGAGCTCGGCCTCGGCATGACCACCGAAGCCAAAGCCGACCTCAACCAGGTCATCCAGCTCACGACTAAAAATCAAAACACCGCCCAGCGCGCTACCATCTACGCCAGGATGGCCGAGATCGATACCCGCCAGGGACAGTACGACGCAGCCCTGCAAAACATCCAGCAGGCTATCTCCACCGACAACTCCAACTACCGCTTCTACCTCCAAAAAGGCGATATCAATGTAGCAGCCGGTAACTATTACGCTGCCATCGCCAGCTACGACGAAGCTATCTCCAAAGGCAACGGCAGCACCGAAGCCTGGAAAGCAAAGACCACCAGCCTGGTCAAACTCTATCAGAAGAAATACAAGACCGACGACGCCGGCACGCTCAACAAAAAAATCACCGCCGCCGATCGCCAATCCCTGTGCTCAGCCATCAACACCGCCACCCAAAATGGCGTCCAGGATATGGGCATCGACCTGGTCAAACTCTCCATCTGCAAATAATATAGCCATGAAATATATCCTCATACCCGCCCTCCTGGGCATACTCCTCTCCAACTGCAAAAGCATGAACAAAACCCAAAAGGGTACCGCCATCGGCGTAGCCGCAGGCGCCACAGCCGGCGCCATCATCGGCAAAGGCAAACACTCCGTCGTAGACGCCCTCATCGGCGCAGCCGTCGGCGGCGGCATCGGCTACCTCATCGGCCACCATATGGATAAGCAAGCGGAGGAAATCAAGCAGGCCGTCCCCGACGCCCAGGTCACCCGCGTTGGCGAAGGCATCGAAATGACCTTCAACTCCGGCCTCCTGTTCAAGATCAACTCCGCCACCCTCAGCGACGAAGCCATAACAAACCTCTCCAAGGTCGCCGGCGTCTTCGTCAAATACAACGAAACCAACATCCTCATCGAAGGCCATACCGATAACACCGGAACCCCCGAATACAACATGGACCTTTCCAAAAAACGCGCCTACGCCGTCAGCAGCTACCTCATCAGCAAAGGTGTCTCCGCCAGCCGCATGGACATCAAATGGTATGGAGAAAACCAACCCAAATATCCCAACGACAACGAGTCCAACCGCGCCCTCAACCGCCGCGTCGAGCTCGGCATCACCGCTAACGATAAAATGAAACAGGAAGCCCAACAGGGAAAGCTCAACTAACCAAACCACCAACAAATAACAAGGGCCTGTCCAGCAGGCCCTAAACTTTTTTCTTATAAATATCCGGCACCGCAATCTCCATATATCGCTCCGGATGTGCTATATCCTTCCACCCAAACTGCCGGTATAGCCCGTGCGCATCCTGCGTCAGCAACACCCACCTCCTCAAACCCTGCAGCTCCGGATGCGTCCTTATCACCTCGACCAGCCACTTCGACAATCCTTTTCCCCGATGCTCCTGGACGATAAAAACATCCCCCAAATAGGCAACCGTCGCAAAATCGGTGATAATCCGCGCAAATCCCACCTGCCCCTCACCGTGATAAACGCCAAAACATAACGAATTGCGAACAGACTTCTCAACCACCTCGAAGGGAATCCCTAAGCTCCAATACGCTTCTTTGGATAAAAACCCATGGACAAAGGACAAATCCAACCTTTCCTTGTCCGTTGATATGCTATATTCTCCTTTTTTAACGGTCATTTAACGCTTGTTTTGCAACGGTTTGATACGATTATAAAGTTAAGTATTTTATAACTATATTGCCTTAACGGGACTCCGTCCAATAGTCCGTGCATAAAAAATAAGAACGCCTGATTCTAAATTTAAAACAGACCATTCTATTCTTGCTTACCGGCCTGTCCTGTATAACCGGCCTATGCCAGACGAGGACGGTTACCGGGACGGTGGAGGACTCCGTATCCCATACCCCCCTGGCCAATATCAGCGTCCGAATCCAAAACGGCAGCCACGGCGTCCTCACCAACCAACAAGGAAAGTTCACCATCCACGTCAGCCCCTCCGCCCAACGCTTCATACTTAGCGCCACCGGCTACCAGGCCCTGACCATTCCCATTCCACAAGGTGACAGCCCCATGATCATCCTGCTCGCCAAATCCTACCTCACCCTCCAGGATGTCGTGGTCACCACGCACCGCCGCGGCAAATATCGCAATAAGAACAATCCCGCGGTCGAGCTCATCCGGGAGGTCATCGCCCACAAAGCCGAAAACGCCCCCGGCTCCACCGACTATAGTTCCTATCAACAATACGAAAAGACCCGCCTCTTGCTGGACCGCGCCCCAAAATTCATCGTCGACAACAAGCTGCTCAAACGCTATCACTTTATGTTCGAGAACCGGGATACCACCATCATGCCCGGCCGCACCCTCGTCCCCGTATATATCGAGGAAGTCTTTTCCAATATCTATAACCGCAAACACCCCGAGAAAAATCGCAAGCTCATCGCCGGTCATAAAGGCGTCGACTACGGCGAATACATCGACATGCGCGGCGTTAGCACCATCCTCAACCGACTCTATGAGGACATCAACGTCTATGAAAATACTATCACCGCCTTTACCATGCAGTTCGTCGGCCCCGTCGCCGAGATAGCACCCACTTTCTATATGTATTTTATCCGTGATACCATCGTCGACCACGGTGAAAAACTGATCCAGCTCTATTTCACGCCCCGCAACCCCGAAGACCTCCTCTTCCGCGGCACCATGTACATTACTCTCGACGGGCACTATGCCATTCGCCGCATCGTCCTCGGCACGAGCAAACGGGCCAATCTAAACTGGATCCACGAATTCAATCTCAAACAAGACTTCGAAAAAGACAGCGCCGGTCACTACCACCTGGCCAATTCCGACATCATCGCCACCTTCAGCCCCTTCGCAGGCAAACCACCCGGCGTCGTCGGCGAACGCATGATCAGCATCGACCAGTTCCAGGCCACCCCTCTATCGGATAGCATCTTCAAAGGCCCCTCTATCGATACCCTCCCACAAGCCTCGCAGCAACGCGACAGCTTCTGGACGGAGAATAGACTCGCCCCCCTCAGCAGCACCGAAGCCAAGACTTACTCCAATACCGATAGCCTGGTTAAAATGAAATCCTACCGCCGCCTCATGGACTATATCACCGTCTTTACCGCCGGTTATAAATCCGCGGGCAAGGTAGACATCGGTCCCATCGGCAGCTTCTCTACCTTCAACCCCATCGAAGGCCAACGCTTCCGCTTTGGCGGCCGCACCAATACCAAGCTCAGCACCCGCATCTTCAGCGAAGACTATATCGCCTACGGCCAGCGGGACAATCGATGGAAGTTTTCGACGAATCTCTCCTACGCCTTTAACCATAAGTCCATCTTCACCTTCCCGCTCCACTATATACAAGTCAGCTACCAGAACGAAGTAAAAACCCTTGGCGCAGAAAACGCCTTCGCCTCGGCAAGCAACTTCTTCACTTCCTTCAGCCATGGCGACAATTCCAAATGGCTCTACAACCATATCGCCAGGCTATCTTATGTACACGAATACCAAAACAAGCTGACCTTTAGCTTCGGCGTCAAATACTGGCAGCAAAGCCCTACCGGCACGCTCCAATACATCTATAAGAAAGAACCTTCCATCAAGGAAGATACCATACCCCGAATCACCACGGGCGAGCTCACCGCGACCATCCGCTGGGCGCCCAAAGAACAATTCTTCCAGAACAAGGTCGTCCGCGTCAACGTCGCCAATAAATATCCTATCATCTCCCTACAATATACCCACGGCGTAAAAGGTCTCTTCGGTGGCGAATACAACTCCGACGCCCTGCACCTCAACGTCTACAAACGCTGCTACCTCGCCCCCCTCGGCTTCACCGAAGCCTATTTCGACGCCGGCTTCCTCCGTGGCAACCTCCCCTTTCCCCTCCTGATCATCCACCCGGCCAACCCCTCTTATTTCTATAGCCTGCGCGCTTACAACTTGATGAACGTCGGCGAATTCATAAGCGATCACTACGCCAGCATCAACGCCGACCATTTCTTCAATGGCTTCTTCCTGAATAAAATTCCGTTATTGAAAAAACTGAGACTAAGAGAAGTTATTGGAGGCAAAATCCTCTACGGAGGCCTAAGCGACAAGAACAACCCCAACGTCAACCCCAACCAGATGAAGTTTCCCCTCACCAATGGCGTTACGTCTTCTTTTGTACTGGGTGGAAAGCCCTACGTCGAGGGCAGCATAGGAATCTATAATATCTTGAACATCTTCCGCGTCGATGTAGTCAAACGCTTCACCTACCTCGATCACCCCAACGTCTCCTCCGTCGGCATCCGCGTCAGCTCCAACTTCAACTTCTAGCCTCCGCACAAAAACCCTAATAATGCAAATACACCGGCCCCAACAACCCCGCCGGCAACAACTTACCATCCGACTTCCACGTGGACGAAGTCCACGTCCTCCGCTGACCCACCGGCAGCCCCTGATCACCCGTCAGCCGATTAGCCCAGGTATTCGTCACCACCACCCGCAGCTCGTTCTTCCCCGGCCTCACCGCCTGTCCAATCTCAATCCCATTCCCAAACCAATCCGTCCCACACTCCACTCCATTCACATAGACCGTCGCAATGTTAGCCACCTTCCCCAATAGCAAATAAACCGGCCGGCCGGTCGACCCAAAATCAAATGACTTCGTATAAACCGCCGTACCCGAATAATAACGAATAGCAGTATCCGCAGAAAAGCTCCAATCCTTCAACGAATCGAACACAACTTTTCCCACTCCCTTAAAATCGACATCCCAAGCACCATCCAATCGCTTCAATACATCCAGCCCCCTCTCACCTACCCCAGCAACCACACCCGGCTTCCGAAACACAACAAAGACCGACCCACTCCCACCCAACGTCAATAAAAAATGCGTCCGCCCTTCCTTCACCGACCACCCATCCATCTCCCTCACCTTCCCAGTCACCGGATCCCAAATCTCCGGCACCCGCCCGCTCACCCGCACCGAAGCGCTCATACTTACCCCCTGCTCCTTCTGATTCGAAATAAAATAGGCATCCCATCCATTACCCTCCCTATGCGTATAAGCTATTCCGCTAGCCCCACCCGCCTCAAAGTCCCTCGGACACCCCGGCAAAACACTTTCCTTAAAAGGCCCCTTCAACACCTTCGCCGACGACAACCGCCGAAAAATCTCTCTCACCACCGGGTCACGATACTTCACCGTCGTATCCACCACCACCGTCGCCCCCGCCTTTACCAATTCCAACAGCTTCCTCGCCACCCCCACACTCATCGCCCCCGGGTCCGGCACCATCGGTCCCGCCCCCGGAACAACCAATAAAGCATAACTCGCCCCACCCGGCAACACAATCCTGCCCTTACGAACCGTAGCCAGCCGCAACAACACATCCGGATTAAACGAATCGAAAGCATATCCGTGCAACGGATCCACCCAATCGGCAGGATCCGCCATATTCGCCGAATGAACCACTCCCGACGGCACCTTCGTCGTCGGCACACCCACATTCTCCAGCCGCAGCGCCTCCGATCGCACCCGCTTAGCCCCCACTAATCCCGGCAATATCCCCACCAACCGCTCAGGCAACACCGCCCTTCGCGGCAGCTCCTCTCCCGTAAAAACCGCCACATCCGCCACCGGCCTGCCCTGCTGCAATAACCACTGACACCTTGCCGTATATTCCATCCACGCCCTGCTCTGCGACCACCAGGTCTGATCCCGCTGAAAGAAATTTCCTACTCCTCCCAACGTCATCCCCGGCCGACGATCCATCCACGGATTATGGGTGAAAACATGCAGGACCATTCTATTGATCCCCAACGCAAAATTCCGATCCTGTAAGGCCTTTAGCATCCCCGGATGCTCGTCCCAGCTAAGCCGCAATTCCGTAAACGCCTCCGCCTGCACCACCGGCTTTCCATACACATGCGCACCCGAGATCGCATCCAGCATGTCGTTGGGCTTGTCATGTGTCGGGCTCCGCATCCAGAACTCTCCCATCGGAAGATCTGCCTTGCTATAATGAAGCATCCCGTCGCTGGTCATCGTCGGAGCCACACTCTCCGCACTAAAAGCATAACCACTCTTATGAGCCAGCTGCCCCATCCGCTCGTAAAAGATATCTCGCACCAGTTCCGCAATCGTCTGCCGCACGTCATGCAGAAACCGCTCCGAACTATCCGCCGACACCAGCGGCACACCCGCCATCACCGGCATCCACCGCATCAGATCATATCCCCGGCGACGACGAAATTCCTCCGGGAACACCCGCGACCAATTCTGACTCCCACACTCCCAGCTATCGATATGAAATACTTTTAAAACCCGCTGCGCCAGCTCCAATCCTACCTGCCGTTCGATTTCCTTGAACCAGCGGTCGAACTGCAGGTCGATCGCCGCCGTATCGAACTTATCACACTCCAATCCCTGTGCCGCCCCACCCGTCGCATTCGTATGCCCCGTCGAAGTATGCCCCATCCGCAGCACCATCCAATGCCCCGCCGGCGCCTTCCAGACAAGCCGCCCTCCGGCATCCATAAACTTCCTTAAATCGACAACCCGGTGGGCATCCACACACAACGAATCCGGCAGCACCGAAGGCTTGCTAATCCGCCACACCTCCCCCGCTTTCCCCTCATATCCCTCGATCACCGGCATCGCCGACAGCTCGATACTATTTATCTTCAAAGAAGGCTTCCACTTCGCCGCATCCAAATCCTCCGACCCCGGCTCACTTCCCTCCTTATCATAAACAAAACGATAATACTTCGCCTTCACCGTCGGTATCGAATGCGTCACCGGAGCATCCCCATCCTGCCAGCCATGCCGCGGCGATTCCAGCCGCACGACACGCCGAAATACCGCCCCGTCATCACTCACCTCGACGATCATCCGCTGCGCCTGATAATTGTTGACGGCATGGACAACAATGCTCCTACACGTAAAAGGTTGTGAAAATTCATACTGTATCCAACAGGCGGTATCACTCTTGAACGATTCCTTCACCACCTTCTCCGTAGCTTCCCACCCCGCCTTCACCGGCACCGCCACCACCGTAATATCTTTATAATAACCCTCTAAAGTCTCCGGCTGCGCTAAACGCATATCTACCATCCTCCCACCTTCCACAAACGCCCGGGAAGACACCACCTTCTGCATCGAACGCTCCGGCTTGATCCACGGGCCACCCGCCAGGGCAAATCCATCACAGTCATGCAACGCCATCTGCAAACCCAGGCTGTCCGCTTCCTGCATCGCATACCGCACCATCTCGAACCATCGCTTGCTCAGCTGCGGCACAGGCGGCGACCAAATCGGCGAATCCGCCGCCCCTTGAATCGGCATCAGGTACGCACCCGCAATCCCAGCTTCCTTCATCGCCCTCAAATCAGCCCTTATCCCCTCCTCCGATACCGCAGCCTGCATCCAATACCAAAAGACCCAGGGCCTCGCACTGGCCGGCGGCCGCCGAAACAACGACGTATCCAGCTGCGCACAGCATGACGCCCCCACTAATAAAAACAATATGACTAACTTATTCCGAAGCAACATAATTCACATTATACTCCTTCCCCCCAACCAGCCGCACAGAGTATACACCCCCACCTTCCGAAACCACCGCACCCTCCTTACAAACCGGCATCTTCTTACTCTTAAACCTCAACATTCCATCTCCCTCCACAGCAGCCACCCGAATTTTCGAACGACTACAATACACCTTCACATTCCCATGCGGCGTCGGCACATCCCCCTCCATCCATTCCATTCCCCCCAGCACAGGCTGCACTTCATATTTCCTAAAACCCGCCTCCAACGGCCGTACTCCTAAATAATATTTACCCAGCAAATAAATCGGACTCGCCCCCCACGCATGACAAAGACTCTTCCCAAAAGGCCGTCCATACATCGCATACTGCTGAACGCCCACTTCACCCGGATCATACTTCTCCCAAAAAGACGTCGCCCCCAGATTCAACATACCACCCCAATAATCCTTCATCTCCTTCAAAACCCGACCCTGATCCCCCAGCACACACAAAGCCTCCAATTCATAAAACCGCATATAAGGCGTCGTAATCTTCTGAATGCTGTCATTCAACAACACCCGCCGCCGAACTCCTTCCCTCTGCCCCGCATCCAGATAATCGAAAAAGATCGCAAACATATTCGTATACCTCGTCACCCTGTCCTCTCCTCCATTCCTCGAATGTACAAAAGCCTGTCGCCCCGCATCCCAAAAATCGGTAAATAACCGCTTCCTCAACACCGAAGCCTCCCCTCCATACTTTGCCGAGGCAGCCACATCCCCCGCAATCCCCGCACACAACGCCATCGTCTCCAGGCTCCGCACATACAATAATTGTTCAAAGCTCAATTCTCCCTTCTTCGTCAGTCCATCCGCCCAATCGATAAAAAGCCAGTCTCCAGCCTTCCCCTCCAGCCACCCTGCCCCATTGCTCCTCGACTGCACCCACTGCATCAAGCTCACCATCCTCGGATAACAAACCTTCAAAAAAGCCGAATCACCCGTATACCGGTAGTAATCGTAAATCCCCAAAAACCAATAAAAGCTATAATCCATTATCGTATTGATATGGCTCGTCACCGGGTCCTTCCCCCTCAACGCCCAAAGTGTCCGCGTCACCGAAGCCGAATCAAAAAACAAATAATAGTTCATCAAATAGCTCTGATACGCATCCCCCGACCAAACCCACCTGTCCCGCTTGATCCCATCGATAAAGAATTCCCTCGTATTCAAATGAAAGGTATACGCAGCTACATCCCAGATCTTATTGATCGAAGCGTCCGAACACCGAAAGCTCCCCTTATTCGCAATCGGCAAATATTCGAATAGCAGCGAAGCCGAATCCACCTGAACACCACCCTCCCACTGAATATTCACATACCGGAAAGCCCGCGATCCCGACAACACAGTATCACCGGAATACACCCCATCCATTCTATCCAACACTTCACAGCTATCCACCGACAACGCCTCCTCCTTCGACTCTCCATAATAAAGCGCAAGCTTCCCTTTCCCCTTTAGTCCATGCAATCGAACATACCCAAACGACTCCTTCCCAAAATCCACCAACAAAGAATGCGCCCCCTTCTCCATCCGTACAGCCGAACGAGGCTCGACAGCCAATTTCCACTCAGAAGGCGCACACCCCAAATTCAATACCTCCGCCGGCAGCCACTGCGTCCCCGACTTATCCGAAGCCTTCCCCGACGCATCAATCCATTCCTTATCCTCGAATGTCACCGACCAACCCTCACTCGTCAAATAACGCCCCCTCACCGACAACGCCGGCGGCGAAACTTGATTATAAACTTTCAATTCCAAAACATGTGGCCCCCTCGACAAATGCAAACGCCCAGGCATCCCAGATACCATCTTCCCATCCACCTTACAATTATATTTCCCCTCCGCCACTATCTCCACCTCATCATCCCCCGGCAATACAACCTCCTTCCTAAAATCAACCAGCACATAGTGATTATCCATTCTCCAAAACGGCGGAAAAAATGTTCCCCTCTCCATTCGACGGTTCTGAACCTTGTTCGCCAGCCACACCTCATAATCCCCCGGATATGCCACATAACTCTGCGCCGAAGCCGAATGCCCGTTAAATAAGATATACAGCACAATCATCACCGCCGTCAACAATACCCACAACCATCGAACCCTCGGCGTAGCCCCCGAACCAGCCCCCACATCCGTCACCGCCGCAGCTACCCCTCGTAACGACGCCATAATCCCCCCTAGAGCAATAATGACAAACAAATAAAACGACAACAACAAAAAATGCGGCCAGGGATAACGAGAAGACGGAAACACCCAGAGATACAAAACCCCCACCCCCACACTAAACGCCGTCCCCCAGGTCAGCACCCCATTGATCGCCTTCGAGCTGGTCCCCTTCCACAGCACCCCCAGCAAAAACGCAACCGACATCGGCGGCGCCAAAAATCCCAATACCGACTGAAACACATCGAACAGATTCAAGCCCTTGATATTGTCGATCGCCAGCGCCATCAAAATCGAAACCAACGCCCCCAGCACCGTCACCCAGCGCCCAATCCGGATAATATCAGAATTGCTCGCCCCCGGCTTATATTTTTTGATATAGATATCCATCGTAAACACCGTACTGACTGAATTAAGAGAAGACCCGATATTCCCCACCAGCGCCGCAATCAATACCACGATGATCAGCCCCCGCATCCCCGGCGGAAAAAGCCTCGTCACCAGCGTCAAATACGCCTCGTCAGGATTCGAAAGATGCGGATAAAGAATATAACAAAGCACCCCCGGAATGATAAACAAGGGCACATCCAATATCTTTAACCAACCGATAAAGTTCGCCCCCAGCTGTCCCTGCTCCAGACTCTTAGCCCCCAATACCGACTGCACCATCGACTGCTCCGTACACCAAAACCAAACCCCCATCACCGGATAACCCAATAGGATCGCCTGCCAGGGATATCCCTTATCATTCGAAGGCAAAAATAAATTCCAATAACCAGCCGGCGTCCGATCGACCAATGCCTTCACCCCTCCAATCTTAGAAACCCCAATCCACACCAACACCACCGAAACCGCAATCAAAAGCAACATCTGAAATACATTCGTATAGGCAATCGCCTTCAATCCCCCCGCCGCCGTAAAAAACGTAGCCAGCACCACCATGCTGATAACCGACAACCACATCGGCATCCCCAATAACTGCCTCACCAACACCCCACCCGCGAACAGCCCCAGCGACAGCCAGGAAATCAATATCGTAATCAGCGTATACCACGCCAGAATGCTCCGCGTCGATTCCCCAAACCGTTTCCCCATATATTCCGGCAGCGTCGATACCCTGGCCCCCAGATAACGCGGCGCAAAAACCACCGCCAGCAAAAGAATGAACACAAAAGCGTACCACGCGAAATTCCCCGCTACAATCCCCGTCGTATATCCAATACTCGCCGAAGCAATCAACATCGACGGCCCCACATTGGTCCCCCACATATTCAACCCAATACTACCCCATCCCAGACTCCGCTCCGCCAAAAACAAATTCTCCCCTTCCTTCTTCTTGCGGACAAAGCTCACCCAGTACCCAATCGCCAGCAACGCCAGCAGATAGACCACGACGATGATAAAGTCGACCGGCTTCAAAAAATTATAGATCATACTTCGCTTTAATACTGTCAACCCGAACCGGCATACCCGTCGCCAGCGATTCTTCCATCGCCTTTAATAAACAGATCGTCCCAATCCCCTCCTTCGCATCCGGGTACGCCGTCACACCCGACTCCAGACAATCATGAAAGTATTCCAGGTAGTTCTGATATTCCCCCGCATGATGACTCTTCCCCTCGAACCGGAAATAATGCTTTAGCTTATGTTCCCAGGTAACAACCTGCTCTTCCCCCGTCTTCGTCGTCACCGCATAACGCAGGTCCATATAATCCCCCTGGCTGCACCCCTCCGTTCCCCGCAGGATACAGCTCATCTCGCTGTCCCGGACCACCGGCTGCACCGGCCCCGTATACGCCCCGCTGACCCGGGCCACACGCCCATCCGAAGCCTTGAAGATAAAGTGCATGGTATCTTCATGATGCAACCCTCCCTTACGGCCATTCGAGCTCAACATCCCATACCCCATGACCTCTGAAATATCAGGTAGATACCAGCGGACAAAGTCCACCGGGTGGCTCAGCCCGCCATACAGCCACTTGAACGCATTCTCCAGCGACCAACCTTTTCCCAGGAACCAACGGTGGTCCGCATGATAATACGCCTCGATCGTAATCAGCTCCCCGATCAAACCCTCCTCGAAATCCTTCCGCTGCCGCTTCATCGGCTCGAAAAACCGCGAGCTCTGTCCCACGAAAACCTTACGCCCCGTAGTCTCGCTCAATCTCAAAATCTCTTTGGCTTCAGCCAAATCATCGATAAACGGCTTCGTACAAACCACATGTTTCCCATGCGACAACGCCATCTTCACGTGCGTCGCATGCCACTTGTCCGGCGTATAGATACCGATGACATCGATCGACGGATCATTCAACAAGTCCTCGAACTTCAACGTATAATGCGGAAAGTTGAATTCCTCCGCCCGATGCTTGCAAAGCTCTTCATTCAGATCACAAATTTTTACCAATGTATATTTCGGACTGTTCAGCGCAGCCGACATCGTGCTCCGCCCTTCACCCAGTCCCAGTATTCCAATTTTTAACATATTAATGTACTCCTGCTTTTTGTTTAATTTTATCGGATACCATCGGTCCATTGTTCTCCCAGGTATTCCCCGGTCCATTGGCATTATGCATAAACTTCTCCTCCGGACACCAGTTGTCCCGGATAGTGATATAGGAAGAACCCTCGTCGAAATAGAAGTAGAACCAATGCTTCGGGTCATGCGCATACACCGGGTGATAGATCGAATCGATCCGGTTTTCCGCAATCAGCGTCCCCGGCTGCGCCGACAATGTATAAATCCCCCCCACATCGAACATATGCTTGGCATAGTGATGCACATAGTTGCCGAGGATTTTATTGTTCTTCATACAATTGACCGTCCTCGTCCATCCCCAGCCCACACAGATTCCCGAATAAGCCACCTCGCTGACTTCATTATGCTCGATAGTAACGTCATGCACATACCCCGCGCTGATTCCCACACAACCCCAATCTTCATTGGTAACATCCCGAACCGTATTATTCAAAACAAATTCATCATGACAAACCTCCCGTCCATCCGAAGGATTATACGGCAGATGCGTCTCGAATGCCGGGTCCGAATAAACCCCTATCTGTAGACCCGTCCCGCCGATATCTTGAAAAGAACAACGACTAACACTATCTCCACTCGTCCCACGTATAAAGTCCAGCCCCGTAGACGCCAGGTGCTCGAACCTGCACCCGACAAATCTTATATCGTTCGCATAGCTAACCTCCACCGCACCCGGTGGCCGGCCTATCCACGCCTGATTCTCCAGCCCCTTCTTATCCGGAGTCCCCGGTATCTTCAACTTATAAGCGTCCAGCAAATACATCCCCGCCTGCAAAGGCACATGCCCCTGCTCCGAAGGACGCATCCACCCCGAATACGAAAACCCAATCCCCCGCCACTCCACATGACTCACCGGCCGGTCCGGCGTTCCCTGCACCTCCACCAGCTTCGTCAGCACCGGCGCAACTACCCTCACCTTATTCAGGTCTTCCCCCGCACGAGGCCAGTAATACACCTTCCCCTTCTGAAAATCCGCATACCATTCCCCTGGCTCGTCTAAAAATTCCAACGCATTGGCCAGGTAATAGGCGGAATTCCCATTTTGCTTATGCCCGCTATCGATAACCGCCGCCGGCCAGGGATGCTCGAATTCGATATGCCCTTCCGGTTCCCGAAAGGACAATTTCAATCGGTCCCCCACCCGCTCCATCGTCTTCACCCTCAGCACCGCAATCGCCCACATCTGATGAATAACCAGCTCCATCTGCCCCACCGCCTTCGGCACAATCCCGCTCGCCGGAATCCACATAACCCGCTCCTTCTTATCCACAGAAATTATCCTTTGCATGTCATCGTCTCTATTGACATCCCTCGCCCTCACCGCCTTCTTACCATCCACCCAAAGCTGCCGGAATCCTGAACCCGCCGGCAAATCAGCCTCCCAGTACGCCGCCCCCTTCACCCTGCGCCATCCCCGCACATCCTCACCACCACTCAGCACCGGCAATTCCCCCGGCGCAGCCTCGATCACAATCCCCGAATCCTCCGGCCGGATAAAAACCGTCTCCGTCAACACATACTCTCCTCCCCTTACCCAAATATGTACCCCACTGGCCAGATGCAGCCGCTGTAATTCCCTCGCCTTCCGCACCGCAGCCCCAATACTCCCCAACGGCGAAGCCGCAGTCCCCTCCGCCCCATCACTCCCGCCCGGAGCCACCCAAATCGAAGCAACCCCTATCCCACTCTGCGCCATCACCGCCCGTCCGGACAGCAGCATGCACGACACTACCCCCCACCTCAAAAAAGACCACAACCCAATTTGTATATACAAATTCGATTTTTTCAAAAACCACATATACCCCCTACTGAAATATTGATTTAACATATCGTGTATTTGCCGTAAAATTGAACTTAACATTCCTCGGATCCTTCGCATCCCTGCTCCTCTCCACCACCAACCACCCATGCCATCCCATCCTGTCCAACGTCTCCTTCACCTTCCTCATATCGATCGCCGTATCATTCTGTAGCCAAACCCCATCCGTATTCGTACAGTGTATCTGACAGATGCGGCCAGCCCCCAAAACCTCCAGCTCCTTATACAAGTCCCGCTTAGCATCCAACGCATTCGCAAAATTGAAATAGCTCTTCACCCCCGGCGAACCAATCTCATCCAAAAGCCGAACCTCCTCCACCGCCGGCAAGCTCGTCTCGATCCCGATCACCACTCCCGCATCCGCCGCCATCTTCCCAGCCACCTTCAGCCGCTCCACCACCGCACCACGCAACTCCGGATGCTTCCCCGGATCAGCCCCGACCCCCAGCGGCAGAAACGCCACCCGAACATTCATCTTCTTCATCGTAGCGATACAATCCCCGATCATCCGCTGCCACGTCGGCCGCGTCGCAAAATTCTGCGCATAAAAACCCGTCATCGCCAGTGAAGCCACTTCCACCCCCAGCTTCCGGGAACTGTCCATAAACCGCTCCCTCACCGAATCCACCAGCAATGTATTATCGAAAGTCTCCCTATCACCCAATCCACCCATATCCACCTCCAGTCCATCCGCTCCCACCGTCTTCGCCAACGGAAAAGCCCCCAGCTTCTGCCGCTTCAACAACATCAGATCGACCACCGCCACCTTATACCGTCCCCCACCATCCGCAGCCATCTTCCCCCCTGGCGTGGCCGCCCAAACCCTCTCCAAATTCGCAAATCCCATAATCGCATTCGCCGGTAATCTCTCGCCATGTCCTCCAAACACAAACAACGCCGAATCCGGCTCCACCTTCACCTTCGCTTCATCCGCCGCCGCCAGGTTCAACCCAAGCCAACGAGCCATGAACTTATACATCGGCACCCGCTTCGTCACTCCATAATCATGCACGTCAGCAGGCAAATGCACATTCTCCACATTCCCCTTCACCCCATAATACTCATACATATGCTGCAAATACGGAAAATCATGCTCCGGCGTATGATCCGTCCAATCATGTCCATCCGAGATCACCAATTGCGGCCGCGGAGCAGCCATTGCCGCCAGCTCCACATTATCCGTCCCACCCCCGCAGGCATGGATCGGCATCCCGCTCTCGCAAGGACATCCTCCATAGAAATAGGATGACATGGAAACGACCGGTACGCTCACCTTGATCCGCTCGTCCAGCGCCGTCATCAACACCGTCTGCGTCCCACCGCCAGAACCACCCGTGATACCCACACGAGAAGAATCCGCCGCCGGCAGCGACAACAAATAGTCCAATATCCTTACCCCGCCAAGAAGCTGAATCGGCATCGCCAGACTCTTCCGGTGATCCTCGAACTTGAACTGCAAAAGCGACTCCCCCCAGGCGAACAGGTCATAGCTAAACGCCATCGCCCCCATCCGCGCCAGCGTCGCACACCGGATCTGACAATCCGCCCTGTACCGGTGCCGCTCCCAATGCCCATCCGGATTCAAGATCACCGGAATCTTCCCCTTTATCTTCAAAGGCCTGTACAACGACCCATTCACGTACAAACCCGGTAGTATCTCGATAGCCACATTCGACACCTCGTACCCATCCATCTTCCTCCAGGGCGTAGTAATCGGCGCCGAACCCGGAGCAGCTGGCAAAGGAGACATCCCCAACGCCTCATACAAACAAGGCCTCAGCATCGCCTTCCGCTCCTCCCACTCCGACCGGTTATGATACAGCGACGCCAGATGGTCCAGCGTTGCCTTCCCCTCTTCATAGCTCCTCCTCCAATATTCATAGTTCTTCAGCTTGTACGCCTTGTCCCCCGTCTTATTGACATCCAGGTCCAAGGGCGACAGCACATTCTTTAACGTCGTATCGACATTCCCCCTAAACCGCCACTCCGCATAGTTGACATAACGGTCCTTCACCAAATCCTCCGAATATTTCACCACCACCCCATACCGCTGCTGTATCTCCGCCAGCACCTCCCGTAACGGTTTCCGATACTGCCCATCCGAATTATTCTGTGCACGAACCACCATCACCAGCAAAACCGCCACCACCGTCAATCGGGCCCGCCTCCAACCACTAAATAACAAACCCGACTCCACCGAAGGCTTAGGAAAAAATAAGCTCGCCAGATACCCTACCACAATCACCACCAAATGACTATAAACACCCAGCATCAATTTATGCTGCGTAAAATTCCATCTGCCAAGGTCCAGCAATACTCGCTTGTCAGCCCCAAGCCCAATCTTTGTAGAAGTCAAAAACGCATAGCTCGTAAACAGTATACAAGCCACGATCGCAATATTCATCCCCTGCCGGTTCGTCCGCGCACTAAACAATCCCAATAAGAATATCCCAGAAATACCACCCGAAAAGATCGCATACAGCGTAAACACAATTCCCAGCACACCATCACTGCCCGCATTGGCATATAACATCGCAATCAAAATAGAAATAATACCCGATACAATCACAATCACCTTCCCCGCCGTCAAATACTCCTTATCATTCCTCCCGCGTCGAAACTTCTTATAATAGTCTTCCACCCCTACCGCTCCCAACGAATTCAAATCCGCGCTCATCGCACAGATCGCCGCCGAAGTCATCGCCGAAAGGATAAAACCCACCAACCCTGTCGGCAGACGCGTCATGATAAAATAAGGGAACACAGCTTCCGCCTTCATCCCAGCCGGCAGCGAATGCGTCTGATAATACACGAATAATCCCGTACCGATGAACATAAACAAACACCAAACCGGCACCGTTAACAAGACTCCCATCAGCGAAGCCCGCACCGCAGCCTTATCCGTCTTTGCCGTCAGATAACGTTGCACCACCGTCTGGTCCGTCCCATATTTTTGAATCGCATAAAAAACGCCATTGATCGCCATGACGACAAATGTCAGCTTCGTAAAATTCCATTCATACGGACCAAAACCCGTCCGGTGATTCTCCTGCGCAATCCGCCACGCCTCCCCCGGACTGCTCGCCGCGGAGTAAATCAGTATCGACAGACAGATGATCCCGGAGGCAAAAAGCAAAAACCCCTGGAAAACGTCCAGCCAGATCACCGCCTCGATCCCGCCCAATAGATTGATGAAAATAATCACCAGCCCAATAGCCACGATCATCAGCGTCGTATCCAAACCAGTCATCTTGCTAAGCGCCAACGCCAGCAAATAGAATATCGTCCCCATCGCCGAGAACTGCCGCAGCACAAAGGCTAGCGAGCTATAGTAACGCGCAAAAGTCCCGAACCTTCTTTCAAAATATTCATACGTGCTCAAACCAATCACTTTGCGATACAGCGGCACCACGAACCAGATAAGCCCTAACAAGACCACCGGAACCATCAACCCCTGCACAAGCAATATCCAATTCGAAGAATACCCCTCCCCTGGATATGCCAGGAACGTCACGCTGCTGATCATGCTCGACAGCAGCGACATCCCGATCGCCCAGGCAGGTATCTTCCCCTTCGCCAGAAAATAAGACTGTGTAGACTGCTTCCGCTTGGCAAATCGCAAACCCAGAAACAAGGTCGCCGCCAAAAAGACAACGATGATAAGAATGTCCGGAAGATGTAATTTCTGCTCCATATGGTCAATTCGTTAGATTAATAGCGTATTGAATCCGGCCAGCCATAGCTGCCCGGTTTAACCGTCACCAGCATACCACCCGCCTCTCTCATCCTTACTACCCCCTGCGCCACTTCCTGCACCGGCACAAACCGGCTCAACCCCACCTCCTCCATAATCGCATAAGCCGTCGACCCACCCTCTATAATCAATTCCCCAACCTTCACCCTTTCCAATAATTGCGCGATGACCTTCCCCATCCTGGTCCTCATTCCACCAGAACTCTCCGCCACTACCAGTTTCCCCCCACGTAATATCTCCACCGCCCGCTCAATATCGATCGGCATATATAGCACCGGTCCCCCCTCTTCATACAACTGTCGAATCCTCTCCCGGCTGCTATCAAAAGTCGTCCCGCTCACATACAAAACCGGCAAACGACGTCTATCCAAAATCGCAGAAAAAAAACTCGCCGCACCAGCGGCCAGCACACCCGCCCCCACCCTTCCAGCCAGATCCCACAAATCCTCTGGCGTCTCGGCATCCGCGACCACGATCTCCTCAGCCCCTCCCCCCAACATCTCTCTTACGTCATTGGACCGAACAGGAAACTCCGGATCCTCCGCAAAAGACGTCTCATGCACCGGTATCCCATTCACAAAGTAATGCCCGCGCTTTATCACCCTACCCAACAAAGGATTCACCGGTACCAACAACGCCTCCTTAAATCCCAGCACACCTATATGCACCTTCAATTCCGCCACCACATGCCCCCTCAGCACAGAATCCGTCTTCTTATAAACAAACTCCGGCGCCAGCCGGTGAACCCACTTCGTAATCGAAACCATATCCGCAACCGCCGACGCGACATCCTTAGACCTGGTATTCGCCGCCACCACCAATAGATCCAACCCAGCCGGAACCTCTCCCACAGCCGTATACACCTCCGTCCTCAGTCCGTGACGCAGTCCTATACCGCCCAGCTCCGCGGCCCCAGTAAAATCATCCGCAATTACGACTATCATTTCTTTCGATTCTTACTCAGTTGTACCGCCGCCTCGATCGCCAGCACCATCGCATCCGGACTGGCAATCCCCTTCCCCGCAATCTCGAAGGCCGTCCCATGATCCACCGAAGTCCGGATGATCGGCAGGCCCATCGTAATATTCACCCCCTTCACACTATCCATCCGCTTTTTCTCCGCATTCCACTTGAAGCCATTCAATTTAAAAGGGATATGCCCCTGGTCATGATACATCGCCACCACCCCTCCATAGTGCCCGGTCGCCGCCTTCGCAAACAACGTATCCGGAGGCACCGGCCCATCCACATCGTAACCCAGACGCTGCGCTTCCAGGACGGCCGGCAGGATCTCCATATCGTCCTCCGTCCCGAATAATCCCGAATCGCCCGCATGCGGATTAAGCCCCGCCACACCAATCTTCAGATTGCCCTCACCCAGCTGCACCAGTCCATCCCTTAACAGCTCGATCACCGCCAGCACCCGCTCCTTCTTCACCAGGTCGCAAGCCTGCCTTAAAGAAACATGCGTTGACACATGTATCACTTTCAAATTCTCTTCCACCAGCAGCATCCCGTATTTTGCCGTATTCGTAAAATGCGCATAGATCTCGGTATGCCCGGCGAAGTGATGTCCCGCATCATTGATCGACTTCTTATTGATCGGCCCAGTCACCGTCGCATCGATCTCCCCGGCCATCGCCAGCTGGATTACCTTCCGCACCGCCTCGAAAGCCGCATGCCCCGCCATCGCCGAAACCTCTCCCAGCACCAACCGACCAACATCAACCGTCTTCAGATCCAGTACATCAATCACACCCGGTTCAAACCGAGCCTCGCCAACAGACTCAACCGGTCGTAGTCCTACCTCCCATCCCAGCAAACCCGCAATCTGCCGAAACACACTCACATCTCCAACCACCAACGGCCGGCAGATCGACGTAACTTTTTCATCCAACAAAGCCTTGATCGCAATCTCCGGCCCAATACTCGCCGGGTCGCCCATCGTAATTCCTATAATCGGTTTTTTAGCCATATTTAAATTTTTACAGCGGCGGCATCATATACCCCTGACAAAGCCCCTGATCTTGCATAATTTTCTTCAAAGCCCCGAGCGACTCCCCAAGCGTCCTACCCGCCTGATACGAATTCCCCAGCTCATCCGACAAACCCTGCAGCTGGTCCACCTTCTCCAAATCCCCCACCTCCACCGCCTTCTCCATATCACGATAGACCGCCGGAGCAAAGTTTCCCGTACTCGGCACCAACCCATCTCCTCCATTCAACAAAGCATGCCCGGACTTCGCCGCCCAACCCAAAAAGTGTGAAAAATCAGCACGCCCCGACCACAGCGACAACGAAGTCGCCAGCCGCTCCTCGCTCCTCTCCGAATCCTTCGTCCCCACGATTAAAGGATGACGGCTCAGCCTATCGATAATCGACAACGGAATCGAATGATGCGTCGTAGCCGGGATATTATAGATGATCAACGGCCCTCCTACCTTCGAAGCCAGCCGCTCGAAATACCCGGATATCTGCACCTCCGTCAGCGCATAGTAAGACGGCAGCGTCGCCACCACCACATCCGCCCCTTCCCCAAATGCAAAACGCGCCGCCTCCACCGAGTCGGAAAGACAATTCGATCCAATCCCCACATAGAGCACATCTCCTTCCTCTTTCAATCTCCCCGCCTGTCTGACATACTCCTGCTTCAGCGCAACCGGCAACGAAGCCGCTTCCCCTGTTGTCCCCAGAATAAAAGGCTGCACTTCATGACGACGGAACAACCCCAGCAACCGCCGGACCGCATCGATATCCAATGAAAAGTCTGCATTCAACGGTGTTATCGCAGGCACTATCGTCCCTCTGTATTTCTTTATCATGTTCTAATACGCGGCTTTATAAATTGTCATAGCATCCTCTACCGTAACCGGTCTGGGATTATTGTTCAATAAACGGGTGATCTTCATCGCAGCTTCCGCCATCTCCGGCACCGCCTCCAACGGAATTCCCACTTCCTTCAAGCTCATAGGTATTCCACACTCCCGGCTCAGCTCCCGAATCTTCTCCACTCCTTTCAAAGCCGTCTCCAAGGCATCCCACCTACGTTCAACACCAAGCGCCACAGCTACATCCGCATATCTCTCCACCGCAGCAGGAATATTGAATTCCATCACATACGGCAACAACAGGGCATTCGACAGTCCATGCGGCAGATGAAAGCTGCTCCCCAACGGATACGACAAGGCATGCACGGCCGCCGTATTCACCGGCCCCAAACAAAAGCCCCCCAACAAGCTCCCCATCGCCACCTGCGAGCGCGCATACGCATCATCCCCCTGTCTGACCGCCGGCACCAGGTGCTCTGCAATCAGCCTGACCCCTTCGATCGCGTAAACGTCGATTAGAGGCTGGGCGAACTTATTCGTATACGCCTCCAGACAGTGCGTCAACGCATCCAGCCCCGTCGCCGCCGTAATCGCCGGCGGTACGCTCACCGTCAGCAAAGGGTCGACATATACAATATCAGGAACCAGGAAAGGACTGATAATTCCCTTTTTCTGATTGTCCCGGTTATCCACGAGAATCGCATTCGGCGATACCTCACTCCCAGTCCCCGAAGTAGCCGGCACACAAACGAGCTTCTTTGCTCTCCCCTTCAATAACCCAATCCCCACATACTCTTCCAAAGATTGCTCATTATCCAGCTGCGCAGCCACCAGCTTGGCCACGTCGAGCACGCTGCCTCCCCCGATACCCAATACTACGTCCGGGTTGAACGGACTGGCCTCCGCCATCAGCCGGTGAAAGTCTTCATACGTCGGCTCCTGCACGATACCCGTAGATACCGCCACACGAACACCCGCACCCTCCAGTTCCGAAATCAATCCGCGAAGCACACCCATCAACGGGTCAATGGTCACCAGCATCACACGCTCCGGCCGTAACGAAACAAGCTCACCCGCCAGTCCCGCCAGCTTACCATTGCCAAAAACTAATTTTCCAGGAAAATAAATCGTCATAAAGATTAAATAGGAGGATCAAGCGGCATCTTGGCCTTTATCAATTTACCCGTCTGCACCGGCTGAATACCCAGCCGCTCACACCAGCCCAAAAAACTATAATGGATATCATCCAATGTCTGCTTCTGCTGTAACGTCAGCTCCAACGCATGCGCCCGGCTGATCGTCCGAACCGGTAATCCCCGCTTCTGTAAGAAGTACTTGGCGCTCATCGGATAAGCCACGTGTATCAGTGGGTCCACCCGGCTCAGCTCTCCTTGCAGCCAACGCACGTCTTCCTGTTTATCAGGGTTGTTGGCATTTTCCACCATCCAGACTAATATCTCCGGGTAGAAGTTCCCCGAGATCGAAGACATCCCCCTCGCCCCCATCTGCAAGGAATACATGGCGTTCGGGGTATGCGCATCATAAAACTCCAGCCCATACGAACCCTGACTCAACACATCCAGTTTCGCCTTTACTTTCTCCAGCTCGATCGACGTGTCCTTATGATACACCAACCGCCCCGTATCGAGCAGCTTCTTAAAAATCTCCGGGCTGATAATACGTTTATACGGAGCCGGACACTCGTACAGCCCCATCGGAATATTTTTCGTCAGCCGGAACATCTTGTCGAAATTCCGCATCAGGACGTCCTCGCTGTCTTCCACATTCGCATAATGCCCCGTGATCAGAATCACCGCATCGATCCCTGTATCGTAAATGCGACCGGCAAACTCGGCCTTGTCCTCGATCGTCAGACCGAACGAACCCGTCGCAACGATCGGCACCCGCCCATCTACTGCCCGGACGACGTGCCGTGTCAGCTCCAGCCGCTCGTCTTCGCTGATACTGTACATCTCACTGCTGAGACAGTTAGCGAAAAATCCTTTTACGCCTGCCGCCAGGTAGAACTCCACCAGCGTCGAGACGACATCCAGATCTACCTTCGCCTTCAAATTGAAGGGGGTGATCATCACCGGGACAAACTTCTTTTCCATAAAACCTCCTTTTATTATTTTTTGACACTATCTGGCCAGCTACCGTTTTCAATCTTTTTCATTTCCAGTTTGGACGGATCGATTTCAACGTATTTTATTTTCTTCCTATGCCATGTATAAACAATATGCACCATCCCATCGCTCGACTGGATCACCGAAGGATAAGAATACTGCCCCGTATGGTCATCTTCCAGTACCAGCGCCGCATACCAGGTCTTCCCATCCGGCGACAACGACACATTCAGGGGCGAACGCTCCCCCTTTGACTCACCCGCCGGCGGCAGGACATGATTATAAACCAGGAGCTGCCTTCCATCCGCCAGTGTCACTCCATCAAGTCCCGAATTGTTATTCGGCAGCCCCGTCGGCTCCAGCGTCGACCAGGTCTTACCCCCGTCTTTCGATTCGGTTGAAAGGATAACCCTGTTCTTGCTCCGGCTCAAAGCCTGTATCGCCCCATTCTTATATAGGAGTATCGTCGGCTGTATCGCCTGATACGCCGCCGGTACCTTGTCCTCATCATTAGGACTTGCACCCGTAGCCGCAGCAGGCGGCACAGGCACCGGCCCCGCCATCTTCCAATTCTTACCCCCATTCGTCATCAGCTCGAAATGTATCTTCCAGCCATTTCCCTCTACACTCGTTGGACACAGTAAGCTGCCGTCCTTCAAAGCCACCGGCTTATTCTTGATCGGTCCCAAAAAACCCTCCGGCAATGCCGTCGGCTTCGACCATGTGATACCCCCATCCCTGGACCGAAGCAAAAAGCCCTTCCACGTCGACGGACTCGGCCCTACCTTATAAAACAACAGCAGATCCCCCGCCGGAACCTGGTACAAAACCGGATTCCAGCAAGCATACCGAAGCGTATCATTCTGTATCCCATTGGCCACATTCAACGGCGCTGTCCAATTCTTCGACCCGGCATCCTTCCTGCTCACCCAAATACAAACATCCGGATGCCGCTCCCTCGTCCCGCCAAAATAAGCCGCGACTAACCCCTTCGGCGTCTCCACGATCGTAGCCGCATGACACTCCGGAAACGAAGCTGTATCATACAAAAACTCAGCAACCTTCACAGGACTCACCTGCGCCGCCGCCTTCTTCGCCTTCACCCCATCCACATAAGCTTTAAATAAAGCATGCCAATTCCTCCCGTTCGAGTTCAAATATTGCTCACACTTCGTCTTATATATTTCAAAAATCGCCGACACCTGCTTCATATTCTTAAAATCCACCGCCTGCTCCCTCGCCTGCTGCAAATTCTTCAAAATCTCCGCTTCCTCCTTCGCCGTCAGATCAGGCACTATCGCCTTATACCCATTCAGCGTAAACGCCACCTTTCCAATCGTATACTGATCAAGAATAAAATTCACCTGCGAATCCGCAAGCTCCTTCCTCAACCCATTCATCAAATCCGCATGAACCGACTTCGGCATCGCCGAATTGGCAATAATCTGCCGGTCCATCTCCGACAAAGCCTTCCCCGTCGACGGGTCGATACCCGCCGGAACCGTCGTATACGGATGCTCATTATTCCAATCCTTGATCGTCTTCAAATGCGTCGACACCACCGCAACCAACCGAGTCTCCTTATCCGCATCATTCAGCTTCAAAGCCGACACCCATTCCGTAGCACGCTTATCCATAGAACTATCCTGCGCCGCCGCCGTAAAAACCCCGCCCAAAAACAATAAAAAAAGTATCGCTCTCATATCGTCATTTTTACTTCAAAATGATAATTTCCTGTACCTATCTGCCGAACACTCCCATCGGGCAGAAAAACTTCCGCCTTCGAATTCGCCGGCACTACAATATCCCAAACAACCCTGTCGCCCTTCCTCACCCACTCACTCTTCACCACTCCATACGGCGTCCGGTAAGACCCACCCGCACTGCTCAGCCCACAAGAAAAAGCCGGTCTCATCTTTATCCTCCTAAACCCAGGCTCCCCCGGCGCTATCCCCACCAAATCCTGAAAAAACCAAGCCAGCAGATCGCCTAGCAACATCACGTGATTCTGCGAATTCATCGCCGGGTCCGCAGAATCTCCATTCCACAGTTCCCAGATCGTCGTCGCCCCATGCTCCACCATATACCCCCAGCTCGGATAGTCCTTATTGGAAGCAATCTTATAAGCAAGATCACCCATCCCATATTTCACCAACCCACGCATCAGCCACTGCGTCCCGATAACCCCGGTGCTGATGTGCCCGCCATTGTCTACCCTGATCTTCTCATCGATCGCATCGATCACCTTATTCTTGATTTCCTCCTGAACCAGCCCGAAATACAAAGGCAATAAATTTGCCGTCACCGTATTATTGGAATAATGATCGCCTTTCAAAAAACGCGCGTTGAACGCCTGCCAGACCTTGATCGACTCGCGCTCGTACTCCACCATATCCTGGGGCAAATGCAGCATCCCCGCAAAATCCTTCATCACCCGGAGAAAATGAAAATAATACGCCGTAGCAATCAATTGTCCATCCGTATTTCGCATAGAATCCTTCGAATGGATCAACTTCGGCGATTCCGGCGGCACGCACCAGTCCCCATACTTGTCCTTCGTCATGATCCCATCCTTCAAATATTTCCCTTTCATGTACCACAGCCACTTCTTCATAGAAGCATAGTGCTTCTCGATCGGCCTCCGGTCCCCGTATTGATCATACAACATTTCCGCCACCTGGATATACACCCCCGGCCACGTCATATTGTCGCTATAATAATTCCAATAGGCCGGCGCCACATCCGGCAGCTGCCCATCCGGCTTCTGTGACTGCTCGATATCATCCAGCCACTTGGCATAAAGTAATCCATTATTGAAAAGATAGCTTTCCCCCAGCGAGCTCGTCGCCCGATCCCCCAGCCAGGGCATCCGCTCATTCCGCTGCGGACAGTCGATCGGCATTCCCTTGTAATTCGCATTGATCCCCCACCACGCATTCGTAAAAAGCTGGTTCAACAAGGTATCCGAACAATGAAACTCCCCCACATTCGCAAGGTCATCATATACCACCTGCCCCTCGAAATCACTCAGCGTTGGCTTCCCCGGATAGCCCGAGATCTCTACATACCTGAACCCATGAAAGACAAAGACCGGATGCCAGACCTCTTCCCCGTTCCCGCTAAGCGTATACAAATCCGTCACCTTCGCATCCCTCAAATTCGCCGTATACAAGCTGCCATCCTTCTGCAACGTCTCCGCATATCGTAACCTAACCTGTTCACCTTTTTTGCCCCTCACCTTCATCTGCAACCAACCCGCCATATTCTGCCCCATGTCCAGGATCATAACCCCTCCCGGCCCCTCGACCAAGGACACAGGCTTAATCGTCTTCATCACCTTGATCGGCGGATTCATCTGCGCGACCAACTTCCCGCCAGGCCCAGCCACCAGCTGCGGCTTCATCCATCCATTTAAACCCCTCGTCCCATCATACTCTTCCCCATCATATTCGTTATTCGTCCGTATCGGGCCATCCCCGGTAAATTGCCAGCTCGTATCACTCACAATCATCCGCTTCCCCGCAGCATCTTCCAATTCTAATTGAAACAACAGCTTCGGAAATCCAAATTCCTTTATCTTCAGCGGCTTGTACTTCGGCCTCATCGTAAAGAACCGCCCATTCCCAAGCACTACATCCACCAGATTCTCCCCCTTCTTACACATCGACGTCACATCGAACGTCTGATACAAAACCGACTTCGTATAATCTGTCGGCGCCTGCGCCAATACCTGGTCGCTAACCGCCGCTCCATTAAAAGACAATTCATAATGTCCCAAACCCGCAATGTATAAGGTAGCCCGCTTCACACCCCCGCCCACGGCAAAGCTCTTTTTAAAATACCTCGCGGATAATCTCGAGAACTTCGATACGCTATCCCAGGGAAATCCCTGCTCATAACCAATCCACCGCGCCTTCCAATCCGTCGGCAAAAGCAACCCCATACTCCACCTGGCAGGCTTACTCCATACCCCCTCTCCCTTATCCGTCCACACCTTCACCTTCCAATAACAAACCATCCGGCTCTTCAAAGGCACTCCTTTATAGACTACCATCCAGCTCTGATCACCTTCCACTTTCCCCGAATTCCATAGGTCCCCCCTGTCCGCCGCCAGCACCGCCTCGGAAGAAGCGACCAGCACCTGCCACGCCGCCTGTCGCATCACGCCACCGCTAAGCTCCCACCCCAGTCTGGGCCTCACCGCATCGATGCCCATCGGGTCAGTCAATTGCTCACAAGACAATCCTCCCACCTCCTGAGCAGAAACCCGCCCAAAAACCACCAACAAAAAAACAATATAGTAGAACCACCTAAACATCTTATTTCCCAGAAAAATCAAAGTATAAAGTGATCACCTTCGCATATTCCTTACTCCTCCCATAATCATAGTACATGCTCTTCCCACCGCTCGGTCCCAGCTTCTCAGGCTTCTGAGACTTCGTCCCTATCGCCGGTATCGCCTGCATAAACGAAATATTCCCCGCCGGAAACTCCGGCGCCGTATTATACGTTTTCCCCGGCGGGTCCGCCGGTGTAAACAACCTCAAAAAAACATCCTCGTTCCCGCACACCACCGTAAAAGGCTGTCCCGCCGTCTCCATCCTCATCCAATAAAAATTCGAGAAATATCCCTTGAACTCCGGATAAACGACATTTCCAAAACCCGTGACCGTATTGTTATAGGCCTTGTCCCATACCCCCAGCTCCGACCCCTGCATCCGGTTCTTCCAAACCCGGTACGGCCCATTACCCAGCCAACGAATCCCCTTCACACCCGACTCCGGGAAAGAGAAATTAATACCCAGCAAATTATATTCATAGTCCGGCGGAAAATAATGAATCTCCATTTTCAACCATCCCGACGGATACATCGTCCACTTCAGTTCCTGAATCAAGCTATTCTTGGCGTAGCTGGCTTCCAATACAGCATTATTACCCTCCTGCCGTCCATTCAGCCCTATAAACTCCCCACTCCCGACCGTCAACGCAGGCCCATCCACAAAAGGAATCGCCCCCTTTGCATTCTGTACCGCCCGTAGCAGTCCCGTCCCCTTCCCGATCACCGCCTTTACTCCATTCGCACTCAATGTATAGCTCGTATCTCCCGCAACAAGAGCCGCCGCAGAAGCTCCTGCTGTATCCACTACCTTCCTCGCCACCTCAGCCGGCTTAACGATTGGCCAGGTCCACGTATATATCTCCCTCCCATACTGGT
>JAFDYG010000133.1 GCA_018267545.1 Bacteroidota bacterium | reverse complement strand
GCTTACTGCTTACGCTGGAACAAATCGATGTTCTGAAGGAAGACACTGCCCGGTTAAATAAAACGGTCAGCGACACCTATCATCAATACGTCGGGGGGATTGTCGACGAGACCGACTATGACCAGGCGCTCATCACGCTCAACAATTCCAAGTCCCAGCTCAAGCAAGCCACAGAGAACGTCCCTTCCGAGTACGCCCTGCTGAAACAAACCATGGGCGTCCCGCCGGCCCAGCAGTTCAACGTCGTTTACGACACGACGCGCATGCTGAGCGATATCCAGTTCGATACCACCCAGCAGCTCCAATACGAGAAACGCATCGAGCTCCAGGCCCTGCAGACGTCCAAACAGCTGCAAGGCCAGCTGATCGGCTATTACAAGAAGGCCTGGCTCCCAACCCTGGGCGCCTTTTTCGACTATGACTATACCTTCCAGAACAATTCTTTCGGGAACCTCTTTTCACACGCCTATCCCTATTCATTTGTGGGTCTATCGGTAAGCATGCCGATCTTCACCGGTTTTGCCCGTGTTCAAAACGTCAAAAGGGCCCAGCTCCAGTATCAGCTGATCGACTGGCAGGAGGCCAGCCTTCGGTCGCAGATCAATACAGAGTATAGCTCCTCGCTCGCTGCCTATAAGAGCAATCTTTACAACCTCAGCTCGACCCGGGACAATGCTACTCTTGCCCGGAAGGTCTACGAGATCGTGACCCTGCAATACCAGCAGGGCACTGTTCCCTATCTCAACGTGATCACCGCCGAGTCCAATCTCATCACTTCGGAGATCGGCTATAAAAACGCGCTCTTCCAGCTTTTGTCCAGCAAGATAGACCTGGAAAGAGCCATGGGTGTCATAACTATTACCAAATAAACAATAAGTATGAGCAGACTGGTTTTGTTCCTGGTTTTCATCAATGGCCTTGCGCTTTTCTCCTGCCAGCAAAAGCCCGCAGCGCCCTCTAATCCCCCTACGCCCGTCAACCTGGCTATCGTGAAAACCGAGCCCGTCCTGTATTACGACAATTACCCCGCGACCACCCAGGCGCTGAGCCAGGTGGACCTTCACGCGCAGGTGACAGGATACATTACGGGGATCTATTTTACGGAAGGCACGCACGTTCAGAAGGGACAAAAGCTATACGCCATCGACGAGCGCCTCTACCAGGCCGCCTACGACCAGGCCGTGGCCAACGTAAAAGTCGCCGAAGGAAACCAGGTGCAGGCCCAGCAGGATGCCGACCGCTATCAATATCTAATCCAGCACAACGCAGTCGCCAAGCAGACTCTCGACCACGCGATCATTGCGCTGCAGAATGCCAAGAACGAGGTAGCCGCCGCCCAGCAGGCTCAAAAGACTGCGGCGACCAACCTCACCTATAGCATCATCACCGCTCCTTTCGACGGCACCATCGGGTTCAGCCAGGTGAAGATGGGGAATCTCGTCAACGCGGGCAGCACGATGCTCAATACGATTTCGACGGACAATCCGATGGCGGTGGATTTCCTGATTAACGAAGCGCAGCTGAACCACTACCGGAAGCTTCAGTCGAATAAGCAGCACGAGGTAGACTCGCTGTTCACCATCGAGCTGCCCAGCCATGACATCTACTCGCAGCTTGGGAAGATCTCGGTGATCGATCGCGCGGTCGATCCGCAGACGGGGACGATCCGCGTCCGGCTTGTCTTCCCCAATCAAACGCAGGAGCTGCGTGCCGGCATGAGCTGCGTGGTGCGCGTGCACAACCTCGAGCAGTCGCCGCAGATCGTCATACCCTCCAGAGCCGTCATCGAGCAGATGGGGGAATTTTTTGTCTATGTAGCGAAGAAGGATAGCTCACTAAAAGCCGTGCAGGTAAAGATCGAGCCCGGCCAAACCATCGGCGCCAATACAATCGTCAAGGGCGGCCTTAAAAACGGCGACAGCCTGATCGTGGACGGTATCCAGACCCTGCACGATGGCTCAGTCATCACCACGGCGAACAAACAGGGACCGGCAGCAGGCGGCCGTGGGGGTAGATAAACTCAACAAGACAATTTATGATCGCTAATACTTTCATCAAAAGGCCGGTTACCGCTATCGTGATCTCTATCGTGCTCGTGCTCACCGGCTCGATCTGTATTTTCGTACTGCCCATCGACCAATACCCGGATATCACCCCCCCCATCGTACAGGTGACCGGACAGTTTACCGGCGCCGACGCTCAAACCGTCGAACAGACCGTTGCCACGCCCATTGAACAACAGGTCAACGGTACACCCGGTATGGAGTATATGCAGAGCAACAGCACAAACAACGGCCTGATGACGATGAACGTGACGTTCAATATCGGCACCAATATCGACGTCGCCGCGCTGGACGTACAGAACCGCGTGAGCATCGCCACTCCCCTGCTGCCTGCTGTCGCCAGCCGTCTAGGCATCACGGTACGCGCCGTCAACCCGAGCATGCTGATGATGGTGGCGATCTATGCTCCGAAAGGAACGCACAATATCACCTTCCTCGATAACTACGCTAATATTTTTGTCCAGGACGCCCTTTTGCGCGTTCCCGGTGTGGGGACGATTACACGGTTTACCGACGATTTCAGCATGCGGATCTGGATGAACCCCGAGAAGATGGCCACCAAGAATATTACGCCGCAGGACGTCATCAATGCGCTGAATGCCCAGAACGTACAGGTAGCGGCAGGTTCGGCCGGCGTTCCACCGCAGAGCAAGGCCCAGACCTTCGAGATCGGCATCCTGGTCAACGGCCGTCTGAGCAAGGTGAAGGAATTCGAGAACATCATCGTCAAGACCCTTCCTGCTACCGGGGAGCTCGTGTATCTGAGGGACGTGGCCCGGGTGGAGCTGGGTAAGTTTACCTTCTCCAGCAACTCCTTTGTCGACGGCCAGCGGGCCTCCTATCTGCAGATCTACCAGGCTCCGGGCAGCAATGCGCTGCGGACGGCGGAAGGAGTCTATAAGCAGCTGGCACAGCTGCGCCAGTTTTTCCCCGCAGACGTCGAATACAAAGTCCCCTTCGAATCGGTCACCGTCGTCAAGGTATCGATGGCCGACGTGGTTAATACCCTGCTGATGACCCTGGGACTGGTGGCTGTCGTGGTCTTCCTGTTTTTGCAGAACCTGCGTTCGACATTGATCCCCGTACTGGCCATACCGGTGTCGATCTTCGGTACTTTCTGCTTCTTTATCCCGCTTGGCTTTACGATCAATACGCTGACGATGTTCGGCTTCGTGCTGGCCATCGGGATTGTGGTGGATGACGCCATCATCGTCGTCGAGGCGGTCCAGCACTATATCGATCATGAAAAAATGTCCCCGAAGGAAGCGACCTACTATGCGATGAAGGATATCTCGGCGCCGGTAGTGGCGATCGCGCTGATACTGGCGGCGGTGTTTGTACCGGTTGGCTTTATACCCGGGATCGTGGGGAGGCTCTACCAGCAGTTCGCCATTACGATCGCCATATCGGTCATCATATCGGCGTTTATCGCTTTATCGCTGACTCCCGCGCTTTGTACCCTTTTGTTGAAGCCGTCCCAGCCCAAGGAAGAAGCAAAGGGACTGAACAAATGGTTTATCCGTTTCAACGACTGGTTCCAGCGCGTGACCGACCATTACTCCAATGGCGTCAAGAAAAGCATCAAGGCCTCGCGTCTTATCCTGATCCTGCTCATCTGTGTCTGTGTCGGCGCCTTCTTCCTGTTCCGGGCCAAGCCAAGCGGCTTTATCCCTTCGGAAGACGACGGAAATATATACGTCACCTATCAGCTGCCTCCGGCTTCTTCGACCGCCCAGTCGGTTGCGCTCATGCAGCGTCTCATGAAGGTCGTGGCGGAGACACCCGGCGTAGCCCACTATGCGGCGCTGTCTGGCCTTAACGTGATCACCAATGCGACAAACTCCAACAGCGGCACCATCTACTGCCAGCTAAAGCCCTGGGACGAACGGAAGCATTCGGACGAGCAGGTTCCGAATATTCTTAGCGTCATCCAGCGGCGGGTCGACGAAGCGGGTATCCGTAACGCAAACGTAGAAGTCATACAACCCTCTCCGATCCCGGGCATCGGGGCAGGCGTGGGCTTTAGCTTCCAGATCGAGCAGCGGAGCACCAACGACAATCTCCAGGCATTCGAAAAGGTGGTTCAAAACTTCATCACCGAGCTGAAGAAGAACCCGGCCGTCGGCAACGCCTATAGCTTCTATTCCGCGCGAACGCCGGGGTATAACCTCACCGTGGACCGCGATAAGTGCGAGAAGCTGGGAGTCAATATCTCCGACGTTTTTACGACCATCCAGGCCTTTATGGGCAGCCTCTACATCAACGACTTTACGACCTATAACCGGACCTTTCACGTCGTCGTCCAGGCCGATACCGTCTTCCGGAGCATGATCTCCGACATGGACAAGTATTATGTGCGCAACCAGGCGGGGAATATGCTGCCCCTGGGAACGCTGATCTCTTATAAGCCAACGGAAACGGCGCCGCTCATCTCCCATTTCAACATCTTCCGCAGCGCGGAAGTGGATGGTGCGCCCAGTCCGGGGTACAGCAGCACCGAGGCGCTGAAGGCGCTGCAGGAGACGGCAGCCCGTGTGCTGCCCGACGGCTATACCTATGAATTCTCGGGTCTTAGCTACGAGGAAGTCAAGGCTGGGTCGACCACGGCGTATATATTTTTATTCTCCATCACCTTTGTATTTCTATTTCTAGCCGCGTTGTATGAGAGCTGGTCGGTACCCTTCTCGGTCTTACTGGCCGTTCCCATCGGCGCTTTTGGGGCGATTCTGACGCTGGTCTTTGTTCCGAGCCTGACCAATAACGTCTATGCGCAGATCGGTTTAATTACACTCATCGGCCTGGCCGCGAAGAATGCTATTCTGATCGTCGAGTTCGCCAAGGTGCGGGTGGATCGGGGAGAAGAGCTGATCAAGTCGACGCTGGAAGCCGTGAGCCTGCGGCTCAGGCCAATTGTCATGACCTCGCTCGCCTTTATCCTGGGTGTGCTGCCGCTTGTGTTTGCTTCGGGCGCTGGCGCGATCGCCCGGCGGACAATAGGCTTCACGGTTCTGGGCGGTATGCTCGCCGCTTCGACGCTGGCTATCTTTATCGTTCCTGTGCTTTTTGTCCTGATCACCCGTGCTTCGTATGGAAAGAAGAAGCTGGATTATTTGCAGGCGCATCACGAAGATTTGATGGCGAAGGCTAAAAAAGTGGAAGAGCAGAATATCGATCCCGAACTGGAATTTGAAATACAAAAATCACGTGACCTCCACGGCATGGACCCGAAGGAAGGAGGCCAGCACAAACCCGTTCAAGGATGATTGCGAATACGTTTATAAAAAGACCGGTAACGGCTATCGTCATATCCATTGTGCTGATCATCTCCGGACTGATCTGCATCTTCAACCTGGCTGTGGATCAATACCCGGATATCTCACCCCCCTCGGTCTCCGTCAGCGGCAGCTATACGGGAGCCGACGCCGAGACGGTCGAGCAGACCGTTGCCATCCCGATCGAGGAGCAGGTGAATGGCTCGCCCGGTATGGAATACATGCAGAGCACGAGCACCAACACGGGAAGCATGAACGTGCGCGTCACCTTCGGTATCGGCACCAACGTCCACATCGCCGCACTGAACGTACAGAACCGGGTGGGCATCGCCTCTCCACTCCTGCCCTCGGTGGTGAGCAAGCTGGGGCTGACCGTGCGTGCGCGTAACCCGGACATGCTGATGATGGTAGGCATTTATGCGCCCAAGGGGACGCACAACATTACCTTTCTCGACAACTATACCAACGTCTTTATCCAGGATGCGCTGCTGCGGGTGCCGGGGGTTGGCGATATCACGGCGCGTACCGACCAGTTCAGCATGCGGGTGTGGCTGAATCCGGACAAGATGGCTGCGTACCAGCTGATGCCCAAGGACGTGATCGCGGCGCTGAATGCCCAGAATGTTTATGTCGCGGCGGGCTCGGTGGGCGCTCCGCCGCAGAAAGGCGACCAATCATATGAGCTGAGCGTACTGCCCAATGGACAGCTTCAGAAGGCTACGGACTATGAGAAGGTAGTGGTCAAGACGCTGCCCGACAGCGGGCAGAAGGGAGGGCGATTGGTTTATCTGCGGGACGTCGGCCGGGTCGAGCTGGGAAAATTCACCTTTTCGGGCAACTCGTTTATCGACGGCAAGCGCGCGTCCTTTCTGATGGTTTACCAGGCGCCGGGAAGCAATGCGCTTCAAACCGCGGAAAATGTTTATGCGGAGCTGGAACGGCTGAAGAAATTCTTCCCGCCGGATGTCGAATACAAGATTCCCTTCGAATCGGTGACGATCATCAAGGTCTCGATCCACGAAGTGCTGATGACCCTGCTGCAGGCCCTGGGGCTTGTGGCGATTGTGGTATTGCTGTTTTTGCAAAGTCTTCGCTCGACGATCATCCCCGTGCTGGCGATACCGGTATCGATCCTGGGAACGTTCTGCTTCTTCATCCCGCTGGGCTTTACGATCAATACGCTGACCCTTTTCGGTTTCGTGCTGGCCATCGGGATCGTGGTGGATGACGCCATTATCGTGGTGGAGGCGGTGCAGCACTATATCGACGAGAAACACATGTCTCCGAAGGAGGCGACCTATCACGCGATGAATGTTTTTTCCTTGCCGTTTTTGGCGATCGCGCTGATATTGGCGGCGGTGTTTGTACCGGTTGGCTTTATACCCGGGATCGTAGGGAGGCTCTACCAGCAGTTCGCCATCACAATCGCGATATCGGTCATCTTGAGTGCGTTTATCGCTTTATCGCTGACCCCGGCGCTTTGTACCTTGCTGCTCCGGCCGTCGCACTTGAAGAAGTCCAATATCTTCGACCGCTTCTTCCTCTGGTTCAACAATGGCTTCGACAAGTTTTCGGGCCGCTATGCCAATGGCGTCCGCAGGTGGATCAAGGGCTCCCGCTATGTGGTGATCCTGCTGCTTTGTATCTGTGCAGGTGCGGTGGTGATGTTCAAGAAGAAACCCAGCAGCTTTATTCCTTCGGAAGACGACGGGCGTCTTTATGTCACCTATCAGCTGCCAGAAGCCTCTTCGGTGGCGCAGTCGGTGCAGCTGATGACGAAGCTGATGGAGATCGTTGGAAAGACGCCGGGGATCAATCACTTTGCGGCACTCTCGGGCTTCAATATCATCAATGGCGGCGCCAACTCCAACAACGGCACCATCTTCGTCATGCTGAAGCCCTGGGAGGAGCGGAAGACGCCCGAGGAACGGCTGCCCGGTCTGATCAACGTCATCCGGGAGCGGATTGCCAAGGCCGCCATCAAGAACGCCAACGTCGTCGTCATCCCTCCGCCCCCCATCCGGGGCATCGGCCAGGCTGCCGGCTTTAGCATGCAGATCCAGCAAGGGAACACCAATGACGACGTGCATGCCTTCGAGACCGTCGTCAAGCGATTTGTCGCCGAGTGCAAGAAGAATCCGGCCACCAATACCGCCTTTAGCTACTATGGGGCGCATACCCCCAGCTACCTGCTGACCGTCGACCGGGACAAATGCCAAAAACTAGGCGTCAGCATCTCCGACGTCTTCAATACGATGCAGGCCTATATGGGGAGCCTTTTTGTCAACAATTTTACTTTATATAACCGGACATTTCACGTTGTTGTACAAGCTGATACCTCTTTTAGAGCATTGATCGGCAACATGGACAAATACTATGTGCGCAACCAGGACAGCGCCATGCTTCCATTGAGTGCGCTAATCCAATACAAGCCCATCGAAACCGCTCCGCTGATCACCCACTTCAACATCTTCCGTTCGGCCGAGGTGGACGGCTCGACTCCGCAGGGTTATAGCTCGGGTCAGGGTATCGAGGCGTTGAAGGCGATAGCCGCCAAAGTTCTACCGCAGGGCTATACCTATGAGTTTTCGGGTCTCAGCTATGAGGAGATCCGGGCGGGTTCGATGACGATGTATATCTTCATCTTCTCCATCGTTTTTGTGTTTTTGTTTTTGGCGGCGCTCTACGAAAGCTGGTCTGTCCCCTTCTCGGTGCTGCTGGCTGTACCGATCAGCGCCTTTGGGGCGATCCTGACGCTGACGCTGATCCCGCCGCTGACCAATAATGTCTATGCACAGATCGGATTGATTACGCTGATCGGGCTCTCGGCAAAGAATGCGATCCTGATCGTGGAGTTCGCGAAGATCCGGGTCGATCGTGGAGAGGAGCTGATCAAGTCGACCATCGAAGCGGTGCGGCTCCGGCTGCGTCCTATCATCATGACCTCGCTGGCCTTTATCCTCGGGGTGATGCCGCTTGTGCTGGCTACGGGGGCTGGAGCGGTGGCGAGAAAGACAATCGGTTTTACCGTGCTGGGCGGGATGATCGCGTCGAGCTCACTGGCGATCTTTATTGTCCCGGTGCTCTTTGTCCTTTTTACAAAATGGTCGTATGGCAAGAAACAGCTGGCCTGGCTGCAGGAGCACCACGAAGAGCTGATGGAGAAGGCGCAGCGGGTAGAATCGCAGAACATCGATCCTGAATTGGAATATGACATTCAGCAGGCTCATGCGGAGAACAAGGCGAGCAGAGAAGCTCTAACCGATAATGGTGAGCAGTGAGCTGCGAACCTTTTCTACCTTTGTGTACTATGGACACGAATATCGTAGCATTGTTCCAGGAACTATTGGAACAACAGTTCCCTATTAAGTGTACGAGCGATCAGCTGCGGCTGAGAAGAGCGGGAGACTATGCCAGCCGTCTTTCGGTGCATGTAAACCAGCTGAATTTCGCCATAAGGGAGGCCACGGGCCGCTCGACCAGTGCACATATCAAGGCCCGGATTATCGACGAGGCGCGGACCCTGTTGAAGAATACCGACTGGCGGATCATCGATATCGCCCGGTGTCTGGGCTTCGAGTATCCGAATCACTTCAATACCTTTTTTCGCAAGCACACGGGTGTTACGCCGCTGTCCGCACGCCGTGAAATTACTCAGTCCGCAGACTCTTGACCGGATTGGCGATCGCAGCCTTGATGGCAAGCACGCTTACCGTCACGAGCGCAATCAACAAGGCTGATAGTCCCGCCAGCGCGAAAACCCACCAGCTCATCGAAACCCGGTATGCATAGTCTTCCAGCCAGCGATGAATCGCCCAGAAGGCCAGCGGCCAGGCGATAAGATTGGCGATCAGCACCAACCGGAGGAAGTGGCTGGATAAGAGCAGGACGATGTGATTGACGGAAGCGCCCATGACTTTCCGGATGCCTATTTCTTTGATCCGGCGTTCGGCCGAATAGGACACCAGACCGAAAAGACCGAGACAGGAAATAAAGATCGCCAGCCCGGCAAGGATGCTCACCATCCGGGAAACCTGGCTATCGGCGCGATAGACGTCAGCGAAGTGCTCGTCGAGGAACTGGTATTCCAGCGGATGATCGACATAGAGATTCCGCCAGGTGTTTTCGATAAAGGCAATGGCTTCTTTGGATTTACCTGCAGCGAGCTTGACCGACACGGTCGAAAATCCATTGGGAATGCTAAAAAGGAAGAGGGTCTCGATTTTATGATGAAGCGAGTTGAAATTGAAGTCCTTGACGATTCCCACGATCCGGCCGGCGGAATCGAATCCGAAATGCTTCCCTATGAGGTAGTCGAGCTGCTTGCCCGGCATGTCCTTTAGCAGCTCGCGTGCCAGCGCTTCGTTGAGGATGTAGTCCCTGTTCAGGCTATCTTTTTGTAGAAAATCCCGTCCGGCCACCAATTGCAATTTATAGAGCTTGAGATAGTCGGGGTCGACGATGAGCCGGGTCGTGGACAGATTACGCATGGGGCCGTCTCCTTTAAATTCCACGCCGGATTGGTCGAGATGACTTCCAAGCACGTCCTGTGCGGCGGTTACACCCTTGACCAGGGAGCTGCCTTTAAGCAGGTCTTTCAAGACCGGATATTTCTGCCCCGTTACCCGGTCCAGTGAGATATTCAGCACCTGCTCGCGGTCGAAGCCGGGGTCTTTGGAGCGCATAAAGCTCAGCTGCCGGAAGACGAAGACCGTGGCGATGATGAGGAAGATCGCGCAGGTGAATTGTCCGACGACAAGCACATTCCTTAATAACCCCTTGTTCCTGCCGATCTGCGGGAGCCCCTTCAGCACCTTTACGGGCTGGAAGGACGATAGATATACCGCGGGATAGAGCCCCGATAAGAACCCGACCAGGATGGTTCCTATCAAAATAAGAACAAGGATCCAGGTATTGTCGAACAAGGCCGTTTGAAGGTGGCGCTGGCTCAACGAATTGATCGAGGGCAGAACCAGCGCGACAAGGCCAAACGAGAGGACCAGGGCCATCAGCGCCAGCAAGATCGTTTCGCTGAGAAACTGTAGCCCCAGCTGGGAACGCAGCGCTCCGATAGACTTTCGGATGCCGACTTCTTTGGCTCTTTCCGCCGACCGGGCGGTGGAAAGATTCATAAAGTTGACGCAGGCGATCACCAGTACGATCAGGGCGATGATTGCAAATACGTTGGTGTAGTTCTTGTCGAACTTCTGGTAGTTGATATAGTCCAGGCCGATGTCGTTGGCGTTTGCGTGCACGTCCTTTAAAGGAAGGAGGAATAGCTCATAGAACTTCCAGCTTTCTCCGTTCAGGTGCTTCTTGAGATAGTCCGGAAATTTCTTCTCCATTGCGACGGTATTGGTTCCTGGCGCCAGCTCGAAATAGGTGTTCAACCAGTTTCCGCCCCAGCGGTTCATCCAATCCGGTTTGATAAAAGTATTGAAGGAAGTAAGCGCGTCGAACTGGATCTGTGAATTCTCCGGCGCGTCTGCCGCTACTCCGGTCACCCTGAAAAGCACGGTATCGTTGGCATAGTGATAGACCGTCTTTCCCATTGGGTCTTCGCTGCCAAACAAGTTCTGCGCGGTCTTTTGGGTCAGGACGATGCTATTGGGCTCCCGCAACGCGGTTGCGCGGTTTCCCTTTAGCAGCGGGAAGTCGAACATACGCAGGAACGGAGTATCTACCGAAAGCATCTGCGGCAGATAGATCCGTTTGTCCTTATACGTCGTCTGGTATTTGTTGTTCCACCGGATATGCGTATAGCTGAGGATCTCCGGGAACTCGTCCTTCATCGTCGGTCCCATCGGGAACATGGACAGCGCTACCTTCTGCGAAGCCACCATGCCCGGGAATTTCTGCACTTCGTTGAGCCGGTAGATATTCTTTGTATGCTGCCGGTCGAAACTCTTCTCGTAGAACACGAACAGGAGGATCACGATACAGGCGGCCATACCGATGGCCAGTCCCATGATATTGATGATCGAATAAACCTTGTTCTTCCAGAGATTGCGCCAGGCGGTCTTGAAATAGTTCTTGAACATATGAGGAGTTTTGACTGTTGGATTGACAACCAACAAGATGCCGCTTTTTTTCAAAACTCCTAATCAATTAGTTGCAATTCCTATGCACTTAGGAACTGTCCGTTTTCGATACAGTGACTGTCCTATTTGAATCGTTCCAGCAGTCGGTCCGATGCAACCCGCCAAGCGTCGTGTGCACCCTTTTCTTTAATTTCTTTCGCCGCTTGTTCGTTCATCCCATTGGGCGTAGCCGCGTGATGAGACAGCTCGGAAAAATCGATGTGCGACATTTTTTGGGCCATATAAGAAAGAGACTGGAAGAGGTCGGCGACATAAGTATTGGCTACGCGCTCGTCCACGCCGTGGCTGATGGGCCAGGCGCTCAGCTCGCCCAGCAGGTCATAGAAAGGGGAGATGAGACCCGTGAGGGTCCAGATGGCGTGAAGCTGCGGCTCGTCGGTGACGACCAGCGGTTGGCCGAGGAAGCGGAAGAGGTCGATGACGTTTGCCGGCGCCCGGTATACGGGTATGGGGCAGTTGTGCTCCATCACTGTCGGCAGTGGAATGGCGCGGCAGATGGTTGCTGCGGGCTGGACTACGGCCGACAGGTCCGCGTATTTCAATAATGGGATTAAGGAGACGATGGTATGGTCGGGGCGAAATTTTAATGTCTTTAGTATGTCTGCTGCTACTGTCGGGCGGAGGGCGATGACGACGATATCGGAGGAGTCGAGCACGTCCTGGTTGCTGGATAAGCGTTTTATTGACGTGTATTTTTCAGCCAGTTGGGTAGAAAGTTTTTCGTTACGGGGAGAAAGGAATAGTTGTAAATCTTGCGCCTCCGAGGTGCAAAGTCCTTCGATGACTGCCGATGCGATTTTGCCGATGCCGATAAATCCTATTTTCATGCAGGCAAATTAGGTGATAAAACTTATTTTTAAGCATGAATGCTCGCCGCAATTTTATCAAACAGTCGTTAGCAGGTGCGTGGCTGCTGACGACTGGCGACGCAACCGGTGTGATCGCCGGTGCTACCCTACCCTGGTACCGAACCGTCACGCGCTGGGGGCAGGTCAACATTACAGAAAAAGATCCGCAGCAATACGATATAAGCTGGTGGCGAAACTACTGGAAACAAACGGGCACCCGCGGCGTCATCGTCAACGCAGGAGGGATCGTCGCCTACTATCCGACGCAGGTGCCTCTGCACCGCAAGGCAGAATACCTTGGAGGCAGAGATTTGTTCGGCGACATTTGCAGCGCGGCTAAAAAAGATGGGCTTGCCGTCTTCGCCCGCATGGATTCGAACCGTGCCCATGAAGAATTCTATCGGGCTCACCCGGGCTGGTTTGCCGTCGACAGCAATGGGAAACCTTACAAAGCCGCAGACCTTTATATCGCCTGTATCAATAGTCCTTATTATAGCGAGCATATTCCTGCCGTATTGAAAGAGATTGCTACGCTTTATCACCCGGAAGGTTTTACCGATAACAGCTGGAGCGGTCTGGGACGAGACTCCCCTTGTTACTGTGAATATTGTCGAAAGAGTTTTGGCCGCGAAATCCCGGTGACGCGTAACTGGGAGGACAAAGTATATAAAGAATGGATCCGCTGGAACTACGACCGTCGGCTCGAAATCTGGGACCTGAATAACCGCGTGACAAAAGCTGCGGGCGGCGCCGATTGTATCTGGTCGGGGATGAACAGCGGCTCGGTCAGCGGCCAGAGCAAGAGCTTCCGCGATTTCAAGGCGATCGCACAACGCGCCGAGATAATCATGCTGGACGATCAGGCCCGTACCGACAGCGGCGGCTTCCAGCACAACGGCGAGATAGGGAAGTTGATTCATGGCATATTAGGGTGGGATAAACTGGTGCCGGAGAGCATGGCGCAATACCAGGCGCATAAACCCTGGTTCCGACTGGCGAGCAAGCCGGAGCCCGAGGCGAGGATGTGGATGATCGAAGGCCTTGCAGGAGGAATACAACCCTGGTGGCATATGATTAGCTCCTATCACGAGGACCGCCGTATGCACCATAATCCCGAGGCGGTCTTTCACTGGCATGCTGCAAACGAAACCTATCTGCTCCATCGCGAACCGGTGGCAACGGTCGGTGTGGTCTGGTCGCAGGAGAACATGGATTTTTATGGGCGTGACAATACCGAGGAGCGGGTGGAGCTTCCCTGGAGGGGTATGACCAGTGCGCTTATCCGCGCCCGTATACCCTATATCCCCGTCCACGCCGATCATATCGACCGGGAGGCTGCTGGGCTGGCCGTCCTGGTTTTACCCAACCTGGCGGTGATGAGCGGGGCGCAGGTAGAGTCGGTTAAACGTTTTGTCGCCAAGGGCGGAAGCCTTATCGCGACCGGCGATACCAGCCTTTTCGATGAATGGGGAACGCAGCGTTCCGATTTTGCGCTGGCGGAGATCTTCGGCGCCCATATTACTCAACCCCGGGATCCTTTCACCAAGCCCTCTGTCGAAAAGATGGCGGGAGAAGCCTATCATACCTATCTTAGGATCGGTTCGAAGCGGCACGGTATTCTAAAGGGCTTCGAGGAAACCGAGATCCTTCCTTTCGGCGGCCTGCTTGAACCTTTGCGAGTCGACCCCGGGGCCGAAGTGCCGCTGACCTTCATTCCCCAATTCCCCGTCTATCCACCGGAGAAGGCCTGGATGCGAGAACCCAGGACAGACATACCGGGCTTGATCCTACGTGAGGCGAAGGGGGCCCGTATCGCCTTTATCCCGGCCGATCTTGATCGGCAGTACGGTCGCAGCAACCTCCCGGACCACGGCAACCTGCTGCGTAACATCGTGCAATGGGCCGCAGGGGATCGCATCCCATTGGTGGTAGAAGGTGCGGGTCTCATCGACTGTCATCTCTATCGGCAGCCGGGCCGGCTCACCCTGCACCTGGTCAACCTCACAAACGAAAACACCTGGCGGCAGTCGCTGGATGAGCTCATTACTATCGGACCCTTCAAAGTAAAAGTCAAACTACCGGCGGGTATCGCCGGTCATAACCTCCGCCGGCTTGTAGCAGTCGGAACGCTTCCGGCTACAGTCAGCAACGGCTGGTGTCATTTTGAAATCAAATCAATCACCGATCATGAAGTTATCGTTCTGTCTTAGTCTCGTCCTGCTGTGTTTTGTAACCGCCGCTCAGGCGCAGTATGCATCGAAGCTCCATTCCCTGCCTCTAAAGCCCCACCCCAGCATCGATACGGTAGAGTTCAACCGCCAGTACAAGGGGGCAAAAGCCTGGTGGGACAAGGTCTTCGAATGGATGCGGGCGGCGGATCCGGCCAGCCTGCAGCCTGGCTCCTACCCGATCGACGGCGAAAATGTCTTTGTCCGGGTTTCACAGTCCCCCAGGGACTTCGACTCCACCCGCTGGGAAGGACACCGCTATTATCATGACATTCATTTTATTATTTCGGGCAAGGAGCGGATCGGGAAGGGCGTCATCGCCCGCGATACGGCCATTACCCCCTACGATAGCGCCCGGGACATCACTTTTTACCGCGGACAGGGCGACTATTACCCCGTCTCACCGGGCGAATTTTTCATCTTCTTTACAAAGGACGCCCACCGCCCTTTTATCAAAGAATCGGGCTATCCGGCTGTAAAACACATAGTTATAAAAGTGAGAGCCATCCCATGACGGTTTAATAACTGTCAAAATAACGGTTAAAATCGGAGAGGAAGCAGTCAAGAAATGACAAGCCTGTTTTATATGGGTAGTGTACTTTTAGTACATTACCAATTTACCTATTAATTATGAAACGTTTTAGGTTCCCAGCATTGCTTGCCCTTTCCAGCTTATTTTTCACCCCGGCTGCCGACGCCCAAACTCCCTCCGGAACAGAAGGGAACCTCGCAGTCGTAGCCACTCCCGTCGGCTCCGGCCGTAACCGGGAGAGCCTGAACGGCCTCAACGACGGCCAGACGCCCACCCCTCGCGGGAATACCCGGAATCCACGTCCTCAGCCTCCCCGTCTGGCCAACCAGTGGGTGGAGTACCAGTGGAAGCAGAACGTCAGCACCAAACAAGTTTCGGTTTTCTGGTGGGATTTCACCCAGACCATGCACCTCCCCGGCTCCTATCATTTCGAGTACTGGGACGGCAGCGCCTACCAGCCGGTCAAGAACGCCAACGGCCAGGGCCTTCAGAGCGGTCAATACAATGTCACCACCTTCGATGAGGTCAGTACAAACCGGTTGCGGTTAGTCATGGACTCCAGCGATCGCTGGGGCGTCACCCTAATGGAGTGGAAGGTCGCCGAGTCCGAGCACTCGCCGGCCGTCTCCCCCATCGTTTATGCCGGGGACGACCGCGACGTGATGAACAACGGGAAGACTTATCTCGACCCCGAAGTGAAGAGCGTACATCCCATTACCCGGGCTTCCTGGACCAAGACCTCCGGTCCCGGCAATGTAACCTTCAGCGACGCTTCTTCCCAAAAGGGCAGCGCGACCTTCTCCGCTCCCGGGACCTATACCCTCGAGTTTACTGCCTGGCAGGGAGACGTCAAGTCTTCCGCTCCGCTGCAGGTAAAGGTCGTTACTCCTCCTCCGGCTAAACGCCTGGATGTTGTTTATACAAAACACTACACGATCGACAGCAAGCTCTGGAACGATCGCGCCAAAGTAATCATCACCGAATGGATCCCCTATTGCGTCGCCCAGTGCGAACGTACCGACCTGACAACGGGCGAAGGCGGTATCGACAACTTTATCGAAGCCGCAAAGGCCATCCGTGGCGAGCCGCACGGCCGCCACAAGGGCTATGTCTTCTCCAACGCCTGGGTACACCAGACGGTCGAGTCGATGTGCGAGGCGCTGATGGTCGACCCCAAGGGTGACGCCGAAATCATCGCTGCACAGAACAAGATGAAGGAGACGCTCGAAAGGTGGATCCCCATCATCATCTCCGCACAGGAGCCCGACGGCTATCTGCAGACGGCTTTCACCCTGCGCGACAGCACCCGCTGGAAACACCGCTGGTCGCCCGAAGGCCGCGGCAACCACGAAGGATATGTATCCGGTTACTTTATCGAGTCTGCGATCAATCACTATACGCTCACCGAAGGAAAAGATAAGCGTCTGTACAATGCGGCCAAAAAGCTCGCGGATTGCTGGGTCGCCAATATCGGCCCCGGTAAGATCGCCTGGTACGATGGTCACCAGGAAATGGAACAGGCCCTCGTCCGCTTCGGCCGTTTTGTTAACGACATGGAAGGCCAGGGTCACGGCGACGCCTATATCAACCTCGCCAAATTCCTGCTGGACAACCGTAAAGGTGGAAGCGAATACGACCAAAGCCATGTTCCCGTACAGGAACAATACGAAGCCGTAGGGCACGCCGTCCGCGCGACCTACACCTATTCCGGTATGGCCGACGTCGCCGCAGAGACGAAGGACGTCGACTACCAGAGCGCCGTCATGTCTCTCTGGGACAACATGGTCAACCGCAAGTATTATATCACCGGCGGTATCGGCAGCGGCGAAACTTCAGAAGGCTTCGGCCCGGACTATTCCCTGCGGAATGGCGCCTATTGCGAATCCTGCTCCAGCTGCGGTCTGATCTTCTTCGAATACAAGATGAACCTCGCCTACCACGACGCCAAGTACGCCGACCTCTATGAGGAAACGATGTACAATGCGCTCCTGGGCTCGCTCTCCCTCGACGGCAAGGACTTTCTTTATACCAATGCGCTGTCGACCTCGCAGGCCCGATACCGCTGGCACGTCTGCCCCTGCTGCGTCGGAAATATCCCGCGCACGCTGCTGATGATGCCGACCTGGACCTATGTCCGTGGTGACAACGGTCTCTACGTAAATATGTTCGTCGGCAGCACCATCAAGGTAGAGAAGATCGCCGGCACGGACGTGCAGATGGTTCAAAAGACCGACTATCCCTGGAGCGGAAAAGTGTCCATGACCGTCAACCCTGCTGCAAGCAAGGAGTTTACCCTCTACGTCCGCATCCCCAACCGCACTACCAGCGAGCTCTATAAGCCCGTTCCGGAAGTCAGCGGCCTCGTATCCCTGTCGGTCAATGGCAAGAAGATCCAGCCCACGATCGAGAAAGGGTATGCCGTTATCCGCCGCACCTGGAAGAAGGGTGACAAGGTGGACCTCGAGCTGCCCATGCAGATCCAGCAGGTCACGGCCTCCGACAAGGTCGAAGCCGACAAGGGCCGTGTTGCCCTTCGCTACGGACCGCTCTTATACAGCGTCGAAGCCGCCGACCAGCAGGATATCAACAAGTCCATCGGAACCGCTCCGCTGAAGCTGGAATGGAAAGAAGACTTCCTGCACGGCGTCATGACCATCAAGGGTAACTGGGCCGACGGCTCTCCCCTGCTGGCCATCCCGAACTACGCCCGTCTCAACCGCACTCCGACGACGGCTACGCCCGAGTCGCAGCAGGTCGTCGCACCCACCCGCCCCAACGAACCACCGCAATACATTACCAGAGGACCCTCTTCAATCGTATGGATAAAACAATAAAAGCAGCCCTCGGGCTACTGTTCTTTCCCCTGCTGTTGCACGCGCAGCAGCAGGAGGAAAAGAACGAAGCGTTTACGCTGACGCGTTCTACTATCGGCATCGGCGGTCTCTGGAAGACCGGCGACAAGTATGCTACGAACTATATCCGCAAAGGCCGCAGCTTTGGCGAAGTAACGATCCGCTATAAGAAAGCGGATGGATCGCGTGATTCTTTAAGGGCTAGCAATTCCGGGGACAAGGACTTAAAGCTCAATGAATCGTTTCAATTACAGGGTGAGCGGCTGGTCTGGACGATAAAGTTAAAAAATAGCGGTTCCGGCGACCTGACTATTGAAGACCTTTCCCTGCCGCTGGCCTACAATGCCGGCGGCGGTGAAAATCCGACCGAGATTTTCGAGCAGCGCGTGGTTAAGCATCATTTCATTTCAGGGAATAATTCATTCCTGTATTGGGAGCGGCCCACCGGCGTCGGTCCCTATCTCGTTATGATTCCTGTCCCCGGTGCGTCACTGGAGTATTTCTCTACTAATACTCCGGGCGAAAGCGGCCGGGGTACTTTTCAAGCCTTTATCCATTCCGCCTATACCGGGAACAACGACAAAAAGGGCAACTGGCGCCAGTCCTTCACCTCCCTGGCCTTGAAGCCGGGAGCAGAGAAGCAGTATCAGTTCGTCTTCAGATGGGCGAACGACTACCAGGGCATCCGTGACCTGCTCGTAGAAGAGGGGGGAATCGATATCCAGGTAATGCCGGGTATGACCATTCCGACCGATCTCGACGCGGCCATCTCCCTTCGTACCCGTCAGCCCATCACTTCGATCACGGGCGAATTCCCTGCGGCGACCAAGGTCCAAAAGCAAGGTACAAAAGGCGTTTATCGCATCCAGCTCACGCACCTCGGAGAAAACAAGCTGACCATCGAATACGGCAACCACTACAAGACCTACCTGGAATTCTTCGTGACGGAGCCCCTGGAAACCTTGTACAAGAAAAGGGCGGCGTTTATTGTCGACCGTCAGCAGCACAAGGACTCCACCAAATGGTACGATGGACTCTTCGGCGTATATGATATGAAAAATCATGTATTGCGGGGGCCGGACAACCCCGATTACTTCGACACCAGCCGGTTGTCTTATGTCCTGACCTGTGACGATCCTGCTCTTTGTAAGGCTCCTTTCGTGGCGGCCAAGAACGTCTTTTATCCCGATCAGCACGAGATCGATGCCGTAGAATATTATATAAAGCATTTCGTCTGGGGCGGACTGCAGCGCACCGATGCAGAAACTCCCTATCCGTATGGCGTATATGGTACGCCCAACTGGAAGGTCAATCGCAACGCAAGTGATCGCAGGGCCAGGCTCGACGCCAATGGCGACACCACGGGCCAGGCCAAATTCAAAATGCATACCTGGCGTTCGTACGACTATCCGCACATCATGATGATGTACTACTCCATGTACCAGGTGGCGAAGAATAACCCGGGCAAGACGCACTATCTCGATGCAAAGGGTTATCTGATACGTGCGAAGGAGACGGCCAAGGCCTTCTTCAAGTATCCCTATGAGATCCTTCCCTGGTACGAAACTTATAAATGGGGTTGTTACAATGAACTATTGCTGATTCCATTGATCGCTGATCTGGAGAAGGAAGGCTACAAGGAAGACGCGCAGTTTCTGCGTAGCGAGTGGGAGAAGAAGGTAAAGTATTTTATCTATGACGACCCCTACCCCTTCCGGTCGGAATACGCCATCGATGCTACCGCTTTCGAATCCTCGCATGCGCTGGCCAAATACGGCGTGCTCAATACGATGCAGCCAGACAGCAATCTCTGGTATGACAAGAATCTGAAACGCTGGTATTCTCACCCGCACGTCGACAAGCAGGATGCGGTGAAATTCATGGACAGGCAGCTGGCGGCCAATCTGGCGCTGAGAGGCGTCATCGAACCCACCTATTATTATCTGGGAAGCGACTACCGCGGACGAAGCGATGGTTTCACGCTGACCTATATGTCGCAGATGGGCGGCTGGTCGATCCTGGACTATGGGCTGCATTTTAGCAGCAAGCCCGCGGACTATCTGCGTCTGGGATACGCCTCCTATCTGAGCGCTTTTGCCCTCATCAATTCCGGTACGGCTGCTACCAACTATGGCTTCTGGTATCCGGGGAAGGATAACGACGGCGCTTCGGGCTGGGCCTTCGAGTCACAGCAGCATGCCCGTAGCTGGATCCAGAAAGAGCAGGGCCGCGGTCCCTGGTTTTACGACGGAGAAGTCGACCTGGGTTATGGCGGAGCCACGCGTGCGGCGGCGACGATCGTCACGGATGACCCGGTATTCGGCTGGGTCGCGTATGGCGGTCACCTGGTCTCGAGCGGTGCAACGTTATCCGTTATTCCTCGCGATGGCTTAAGCACCCGCCTATATCTCAGGAGTAAGGATTTGTACGTAGACGTCGAGCTGCAGCAGGACGGTTTTGCAAAAGAGCAGCCTGTTGTATTTAATAAGACGGCCGGTACACTTTCTTTTTCCATCGAAAACAGGTCTGGTATTGCACACGAAACGACAGTGCTGGTGAATGATAAGGAGCATCGCGTTGCTCTTACTGCGGGAAAGTTTACGAAAACTGTCATTAAGACCCTTAACTAAGAATATAATGAGTTAAAATTGGTAAAGTATTGATTAATTCATAAACAGCCTCCTCGTTGGAGGCTGTTTATATTTGGACAAACACTGCTTTCACCAATAAAACCTCGGTATGAGAAATTGTCTTAGACGTTTCTATGGACTTCTATTGCCTTTGTTCTTCCTGCTTTTAAAAAGTAATGCCCAAGTATCCCCCGAACCTTATGTTCCCTGTCAGGAAGTTCCCAGCCTGATGGAAAATTATAACGCAGACCTCCGTGCTATTGCACGTTTTTATACCACCGCATTCGGTGGAGGCGGAGGCCGCGGCCAGGGTTTCGGCGGCGCACAGACCGAAGGCGGCTCACCCGAGAAAAGAGCGCGTTTGAACGAACTCTATCACCAATACCTCGACAAGCTGGAGAAGCTCGACTTCAAAAGCCTTCCCCAGGAATGCAAGGTCGATTATATATTATTTAAGCGCGAGCTCAGTGGAAAGCTGCAGCAAGCCGCTGATGAAGCGGTCCAGTTTGAAAAGGTCAAGGGCTTCTTTCCCTTCGCCGACTCCATTTATGCCAGCGAGAAGCTGCGTCGCCGCGGCCATGTCCTCAATGCCGAGACACTT
>JAFDYG010000132.1 GCA_018267545.1 Bacteroidota bacterium | reverse complement strand
GGTCTCGCCACCCAGAACGACGTGCTCCGCTATCAGCTGCAAAAGTCGCAGATGCAGATCACCGAGGTCGAGCTGGAGAACAACCGCAAGATCGCGAACTACAATATGAACGTGCTGCTGGGTCTTCCGGATTCTACGGATATCATTCTACCGCCGGTAAACTATAAGATCAACGAGAACCTGGTCTTTACGGACCTGCTCCAAACGGCCGAGACTAACCGCCGCGAGCTCCAGGACCTCTCCTACCAGACGAAGATCGCCGACGTCAATATCAAAAAGATCCACGACCAGCGTCTGCCGACCGTAGCCGCTTCCGCCGGTATATATTATATCAACCCTACCGGCAAGCCCATCCCTACGGAGAATAACCTCATCGCCCCCATTACACTGGGTATCGGTGCTTCCTGGGATATCGGCACGCTGTACATGAATAAGAACAAGGAAAGAGAGGCAAGCCTGCAGAGACAGGAGCTGAATACCGCCAGGGACCAGTACCTGGACGAGATTCGGAAGGACGTCCACAAACAGTTCCTGACCTATCAGCAGGCGCTCGAAAAGATCAAGCTCCTCCAGGTCGCCGTCAACCAGGCGCAGGAGAACGAACGGATTACGGAGTCGAAATTCAAGAACAACCTGGTCAACACCACCGACCGGATCGATGCGCAGACATTGCTGTATCAGTCCAAGGTCAACCTGGAGCTGGCCAAGTCGGATGCTACCATTGCTTATTACGACATCCTGAGATCGACCGGCAAGATCCATCTCTAAACTAAAATAAACCGCATTCAAAATCGCATTTTTTACAAACGTATATGGAACAAAATAACACTCCGAAAAAGAAGCGCAAGTTGGTTTTCCCCATCATCCTCGCGCTGGTGCTGGTGGGCGCCTTGATCTTTACCGTAAAGGAATATTTCTATTACCAGAGCCATGAGGTAACGGACAACGCGCAGGTAGATGCTGATATCAGCCCCGTTGTGGCCCGAGTCGGCGGATACGTAAAAGAAATCCGTTTCAAGGACAACCAGCTGGTGCATGCCGGCGATACACTCGTCATCCTCGACGACCGGGATTACCAGGTTAAGCTGCAGCAGGCTACCGCGGCTCTTACTTCTACCCGTCAGTCGGTGGACGTAACCGAAAACCAGGTGTCCGAAGCCCGGACCGGTATTGCTACTGCCCAGGCCAATGTAGAAGCCGCAAAGGTGCGGGTATGGAAGGCCACCCAGGACTACACGCGTTTCGAAAACCTCTATAACGACCACGCGATCACCAAGGCCCAGTTCGACGACGCCAAGGCGGAGAAAGACGCCGCCGAAGCAGCCCTGCGGGTAGCCGAGACCCAGATACCTGCACAGAATCGCCGGGTGAGCGTCAACGAGCGTCAGGTGGGCGCTACTGCTTCGAACCTGGCTTCTCGTCAGGCGGACATAGACTTTGCGAAGCTGCAGCTGTCTTACACCGTTATCACGGCTCCTGCCGATGGTATTGTCTCCAAGCGTAATATTCAGCTCGGTCAGCTGGTTCAGGCGGGACAGACGCTTTTCGCCGTCGTCAACGACCAGGGGATCTATATCACGGCCAATTTTAAAGAAACACAGCTGGAGCACCTTCGCATCGGCGAAAAAGTCGATGTAACGGCCGACGCGTTTTCCGACAGCACCTTCCAGGGCACGATCGAGTCGTTCTCCGGTGCTACGGGCGCCAAGTTCTCCCTGCTGCCTCCCGACAACGCGACCGGCAACTTCGTAAAGGTTGTACAGCGCGTACCTATCCGTATCAAGATCGAAGCCGACCCTGCCTTTATCCGTCGTAACCTGCGTCCGGGTATGAGCGTTTACGTGGTCGTGCATACAAAATAAAAAATTGAGTCATGGCTGAACATGGATTTAGAAAATGGATCATCACGATAACGGTGATCCTGGCCTCTCTCCTCGAGCTGATCGATACTACGATCGTAAACGTGGCCCTGCCCGACATGATGGGCAACCTGGGCGCCACGCTCGAAGACGCAGGCTGGATCGTTACGGGTTACGCCGTGGCGAACGTAATCATCCTGCCCATGTCAGGATGGTTGGGGGACCGGTTTGGCCGGAAGAACTACTTTATTACGTCGATACTCGTATTTACGCTGGCGTCCTTTCTCTGCGGTAATGCGCATAGCCTTTCAGAATTGATCGCATTCCGTATCCTCCAGGGTCTGGCGGGCGGCGGTCTCCTTTCAACGGCGCAGGCCATCCTGATGGAAACTTGGCCGCGTGAGGAGCTGGGTATGGCGACGGCCCTGTTCGGTCTTGGAGCCGTAGTAGGTCCTACCGTAGGCCCGACCATCGGCGGTTATATCGTAAACCACTTTCAGTGGCCCTATATCTTCTACGTAAACATTCCCGTTGGCGCAATCGCCGCCTTCTTCGTGAGCGCCTTTGTGCGAGAATCGCCAAGGTATGCCCAGGGGAAGCCGATCGACTGGTGGGGAATCCTATTGCTCACGACCGGTGTCGGGAGCTTACAGGTCGTGCTGGAGAAGGGAGAAACGGAAGACTGGTTTGCCACGCCCTATATCTCTGTACTGGCGCTGACGGCCCTCATATCGGCAATCGCCTTTATCTGGCGGGAGCTGAGCACGGACCATCCTGTGGTAAACTTCCGGATTCTGAAGAACCGAAGCTTTGCGATCGGGATCGTGACCTCCTTCGTGCTGGGCTTCGCCCTATACGGATCGGTGTTTATCTTCCCCGTATTCTGTCAGAACCTGCTTGGCTTTAACGCACAGCAGACGGGTATCATCCTTTTCCCCAGCGGGGTGGCGACGATCTGTCTCATGCCGTTCGTGGGGATGATGCTGAAACGGGGCATACCGGGACAGTTTATGGCGACGGGAGGATTTTTCCTGTTCTTCGTCTTCACTTGGATGCTTTCCAACTCGACCCTCGAATCGGGCACGAGCGACTTCTTCTGGCCCCTGGTGGTCCGTGGCGTCGGGATGGCGATCCTGTTCGTTCCCCTGACTACGCTTGCCTTGCAGGACCTCAAGGGTCCCGAAATAGGACAGGGGGCAGGTCTCAATAATATGATGCGTCAGCTGGGAGGCTCCTTTGGGATCGCCATCCTAACGACGCTGATCCATACCAAGGCAGGAAAGGTCCGTAACGCCCTGCTGGAAAATATCAACCCGTATAATCCAGCCTTTGTACAACGTCAGCAGGCCATCCAGCAAGGATTTGTCAGCAAGGGTATCAGCCCTTCCCAGGCTCAGCAGATGACCAACCAGGCCTTCGAAGGCACGGTCATCAAGCAAACCCTGCTGGTTACGTATGACAGCCTGTATCTGACCATCGGAATCTTTGTGTTATTGTGTATCCCGATCGTATATCTGCAGAAATTTAAGAAAAATGCGCCCATCCCTACCGATGCTCACTAGAGTATCGGTAGCTGGCGGCGGAACAAATATTTAAGCCAGGAATTAACCAAACGCGCGGAAACCAAACCAACAGCTCAAACCACAAGAGTCCATGCAAACGAAAAGCCCCGGTTTTATCCGGGGCTTTTCAATTACTTGTACGATACTTAACCAACAATTCACGGCCATCAATAGGTACAAATTTTAAACGTGGCTTGTTCTTAGGATTTGGATCTCTTGGATTTGGATTTTGGATTTAATAGAATAAGTTTGATCGATTAAGGATTCAGGGCTTTTCTTGGATTTTTGAATTCTTTTTGGTTTTTGATCTAAGGATTGGATTTGGTTTTTCTTCGGACTTTGGATTGGTTTTTCAGTTGGATTTTAATTCATTCAATTCGAACTGGTCTTTCTTCGGAACATTGGATTTTGAATCGCTTATCTTATCAGACTTAACAATACAAACATACAATACAGGGCCAGCGGTTGCAAGAGAATAAATGCTAGATTTCGAGGCTGCTGTTTTTACGGTTGAAATCGTAGATTTACGAGAGCCCTTTTGGGATTGTCGCCAATTATTTCAGACGCATCATAAATTAGCCTAAATTGAGCGGAGCTCAATTTGTGCTTGAGGCCCTTAGGCCGAGAGCACAGACCTTGTGGTTTGGCGATAAAAAATTAATATTTTTCAATTTTTTATCGCCAATATGGTAGTTCTTAAATAGTTAATTTTTAACCTTATAGCACATGGAAAGCTTCGAAAACAAAACCGTACTCATTACAGGGGGCACGAGGGGCATCGGGAAGACTATCGGACTGCGGTTAGCCGCAGCGGGCGCCAACGTAGCCATTGCCGGTAAGACGGCAGAACCTAACCCCAAGCTGGACGGGACCATCTATACGGCTTCCGAAGAGATAGCCGCAGCGGGCAACGGCAATGTCCTCGCCATACAGGGAGATATTCGTTTCGAAGAAAGCATTAAGGATATTGTCAATCAGACAGTTAATAAATTTGGGGGGATTGATATCCTGGTCAATAACGCCAGCGCCATCAACCTGTCCCCCACCGAGCAGACCGAACCCAAGCGCTGGGACCTCATGCACGACATCAATGTCCGGGGTACCTTCTTTATGAGCCAGGCCTGTATCCCCTACCTGAAACAGGCCCATAATCCTCATATCCTCACGCTTTCGCCCCCCCTCAACCTGGACCCCCGCTGGTTTGCTCCCCACCTGGCCTATACGCTCAGCAAATATGGGATGAGCATGGTCGTCCTGGGGCTGGCCGAGGAGCTAAAACAATACCGTATCGCGTCCAATGCACTTTGGCCCCGGACGACAATCGCGACGGCCGCGGTAAAGAACCTCCTGGGGGGAGATTTTCTGATACAGCGCAGCCGGAAGCCGGACATAGTAGCCGACGCGGCTTTTTATGTGCTCCAAAAACCGTCTTTTGAGACGACGGGCAATTTTTTTATAGATGAGGACGTTTTACAACAGGAAGGGACCAGCGATTTTACCAAATACGCTATCAATCCCGACCAGAAGCTGATGAATGACCTGTTCCTCTGACAGCCTCGTCGTCAAATTCTTTTTCATTATTAATCCTTGGGTAAAAGGCAACATTGTCCTCCCGCTTAGAGCGGGAGGTTTTTTTTGCCCATTTGCCCATGCTACGGATAAGTCTATGCACTCCTGCTGGCCACCAGCAAGGCCGCTGCCGCGAGCCCGGTGTCCTTGATCAAATTCACCATCGGAAAGCGGCGCGATCCCACATCCGGCGCATTGATCACCGCCGGCAAGTGAACCGTCACTACAATCAATAAAAGGAACAAAGCCAGCAGCAATCCCGCCAGGCGGGCTTGTTTGTCGAGGAGAAAGGCAATGGCTGCTGCGAGAAGGCAGGCCCCGGTGATATACACCCAGGTGACGCCGCCGGGAAGAAAGGAGGGAACCATTTTCGCCATACCGGTACCATTCATGAAGTGGTTGATACCAAAGAAACCAATAACGAGGGCATAGAAAATAGTCCCAATCTTTGAGAGGGTTGTATTATTCATAACAGCAATCGTTTTTAGTTACTCCTAGTTTAACGAAAAAGAAGGAGATTTCCCGTGGAATCTTCGCCGGTAGATGTGCTAAAACGATTGCGCTGACCCTTTCGGGGCAGGAATTACTCTGCCAGTGTTTCTGTGCCGGATGCCGGCTCGGCAGTCTTCTCCGGACGCATTTGCGGGAACAACAGCACGTCCTGAATGCTCGACTGACCCGTCATCAGCATACAGATGCGGTCGATACCAAAGCCGATCCCCGCCGTCGGCGGCATCCCGTATTCGAGCGCACGCAGAAAGTCGTGGTCGATGAACATGGCTTCGTCGTCGCCGCGCTCCATCAGCTGCAGCTGCGCTTCGAAACGTTCGCGCTGGTCGATGGGGTCGTTGAGCTCGCTATAGGCATTGGCGATCTCCTTCCCGTTGGCCATGAGCTCGAAGCGTTCTACCAGTCCGGGAGTGGTGCGGTGCTTCTTGGTGAGCGGGCTCATCTCGACCGGGTAGTCGGTTATAAACGTAGGTTGTATAAAGTGTTCTTCGCACTTGGCGCTGAAGATCTCGTCGATCAGCTTTCCTTTCCCCATGCTGGGCTCTGCGTGGATATCCAGCTTGCGGCAGACATCGCGCAGAGCGTCCTCGTCCATGCCGCTGATGTCGAAGCCCGTGTATTCCTTGATCGCGTCGTACATCGTGATACGGCGATAGGGAGCCTTGAAGTCGATCTCCTTTCCGTCTACGACGACCTTGGTGCTGCCGTTGGTGGCGGTCGCTGCGCGTTCCAGGAGCTGTTCGGTCGTATCCATCATCCACAGATAGTCCTTATAGGCCACATAAAATTCCAGGACGGTGAACTCGGGGTTATGCGTACGGTCCATGCCTTCGTTGCGGAAGTTGCGGCTGAACTCATAGACCCAGTCGAAGCCGCCGACGATGAGGCGCTTGAGGTAGAGCTCGTTCGCAATACGCAGGTAGAAGGGGACGTCGAGGGCGTTGTGATGAGTGATAAAGGGACGGGCCGCGGCGCCGCCGGGGATGCTCTGCAGCACGGGCGTATCCACTTCGACCGCACCCTGCTCATTGAGGAAGCTGCGGATCGCGTTGATCATCTTCGTGCGGCGCAGAAACACCTCTTTTACCTGGGGATTGACGACCAGGTCCGCATATCGCTGCCGATACCGGAATTCCGGGTCCGTGACTGCGTCGAAGGTCTCGCCTTCCTTTTCTTTCGCCACGGGAAGCGGCTTGAGAGACTTGGTCAGGACGATGAATTCCTTTACGTGGATGGATATTTCGCCCATCTTGGTCGTAAAGACATAGCCTTTTACGCCGATGATATCGCCGAGGTCGAGGAGGTGCTTCCAGACCTTGTCGTAGAGCGTCTTGTCTTCTCCGGGGCATACTTCATCCCGCTTGATATAGACCTGGATACGACCGGTGCTATCCTGCAGGGCGGCGAAGGAGGCTTTTCCCATGTCGTTGCGCCGCATGATCCGGCCTGCCAGGCAAACGTCGGCGAAGTCGGCGTTATTAACGCCCTCTTTATAATTTTCCTTTATATAAGCTGCGGTAATATT
>JAFDYG010000131.1 GCA_018267545.1 Bacteroidota bacterium | reverse complement strand
TGGCCCATGCCCTTCGCCACCTCCTGCTGCGGTATCGAATTTATGGCGACCATGGCTTCCCACTATGATTTAGCCCGGTTTGGCGCAGAAAGACTTGGCTTCTCCCCCCGTCAGTGCGACCTTTTGATGGTCATGGGCACGATTGCCAAGAAAATGGGTCCGATCGTCAAGCAGGTATATCTGCAGATGGCCGAACCCCGTTGGGTAATGGCGGTTGGCGCCTGTGCGTCGAGCGGCGGGATTTTCGATACTTATTCGGTGTTACAAGGTATCGACCAGGTCGTGCCGGTGGACGTGTACGTACCGGGCTGTCCTCCCCGTCCCGAGGCAATCCTAAACGGATTCATGCAGATCCAGGACCTGGTAGGGCAGGAGAGTCTGCGGCGCAGAAACAGCGATGAGTACAAGGGTTTGTTACAGAGCTACGGAATTCAATAATCGATAAAATGGCTCCCGGCACACGCGGGGGCTAAACGTTTATGGCGTTAACGGCCTGGAAGGCCGTTAGCTGAGCGAAGCGAAGCAGACAAATAGATGGTTAAGGCCGCACAAGCGGCCGAAGAAATAAATGTTTATGGCATTAACCAACGAAACAATTAAAGATCGACTAATCGCAAAGTTCGGAGACCAACTCTCTCACTTTGAAGAGCCTTATGGCCTGCTGACCTTCGAGGCGCCAAAAGAGTCCAACCTCAAAGTCCTGCAGTTCCTTTTCGACGACGAAGAGCTGCGGTTTCAATTCCTGACCGACCTCACCGCCGTCCACTATCCCGACCAGGCCGGACGCGAGCTCGCGGTCGTCTACCACCTGCATAATCTTACAGACAATATACGCCTTCGGTTCAAAGTCTTTACCGCAGTCGCGCAGCCCGATGTCTTTACGGCTACGCAGCTGTATTCTTCCGCGAACTGGATGGAGCGTGAGACTTATGACTTCTTTGGAATCAACTTCGTCGGTCACCCGAACTTGAAGAGGATTCTGAATGTGGATGAGATGGAATACTTCCCCTTAAGGAAAGAGTTCCCCCTCGAAGATCAAACCCGTATCGATAAGGATGATGCTATGTTCGGCAGAGGTAGCATCAAATAAATTATAACACACATGAGTGTCGAGCATCACGTAAAGCTTCCGGAAGGCAGCATCGAGAAAACCACTACCACGCTGAACCTGGGTCCAACCCACCCAGCCACCCACGGCGTGTTCCAGAATATCCTCGAACTGGACGGCGAACGCATCGTCTCCGCCGAACAGACCGTCGGATACATCCACCGGGCGTTCGAAAAACTCGCCGAGCGTCGTCCCCTCTACCAGATCACCACGCTTACCGATCGTCTCAACTATTGTTCTTCTCCGATCAATAATATGGGCTGGCACATCACCTGCGAGAAGCTTCTCGGGGTCAAAACGCCCAAACGCGTAGACTATCTCCGCGTCATCATCATGGAGCTCTCGCGCATCTCCGACCACCTCATTTGTAATTCGGTCGTTGGCGTAGACTCCGGAGCCTTTACCGGCTTCCTCTACGTGATGCAATATCGCGAGCTGATCTATGAGATCTACGAAGAAATCTGCGGTTCCCGCCTAACGACCAATATGGGCCGGATCGGCGGTTTCGAACGCAACTTCACGCCTGCCGCCTGGGAGAAGATCGAGAAGTTCCTCGCCGAATACCCCGCAGTCCTGAAGGAGTTCGAAAACCTATTTACCCGCAACCGCATCTTTATGGAGCGGACCATCGGCGCCGGACCCATCAGCGGCGAACGTGCCCTCAACTACGGCTTTACCGGCCCCAACCTCCGCGCAGCCGGCGTCGACTATGACGTCCGCGTACACTCGCCCTACTCCAGCTACGAAGACTTTCAATTCGAAATACCGGTCGGCTCCACCGGCGACTGCTATGACCGCTTCCTCGTCCGCAACGGCGAGATGTGGCAGTCACTCAGCATCATCGAGCAGGCCTACCGCAAGATCCAGGACATGAAGGGTACGGAATCGGAAATCTATCACGCCGATGCTCCCGCCTACTACCTGCCCGCCAAAAAGGATGTCTACACAAAGATGGAAGCGCTCATCTGGCACTTCAAGATCGTCATGGGTGAGACGGAAATTCCCCCCGGCGAAGTGTACCAATCGGTCGAAGGCGGAAACGGCGAAGTCGGGTACTACCTGATCAGCGACGGAGGACGTACGCCCTACCGGCTGCACTTCCGCAGACCTTGTTTTATCTATTACCAGGCATATTCCGAGCTCACGAAGGGTGCGATGCTGAGTGACGCGATTATTGTGATGAGCTCGCTAAACCTGATTGCTGGGGAAATGGATGCATAACGAAGAATATTAAAGAAGTAAAATAAATGGCTGTTCAATTTTCTGAGGCGAAGCTCAAGAAGGCGGAGGAAATCATCGCCCGCTATCCGGAAGGCAAGCAAAAAAGCGCCCTGCTAATGATCCTGCACCTTGCGCAGGAAGAATTCGGCGGCTGGCTCAGCGCGGAGACGATGGACTACGTAGCTTCCCTGCTCAAGATCGAGCCGATCGAAGTCTATGAGGTCGCGACCTTCTACTCGATGTATAACCTGAAGCCCGTGGGCCGTTATATGTTCGAAGTGTGCCAGACGGGGCCCTGTATGCTCCGCGGAAGCGACGACATCATCGACTATATCAAGAAGAAGCTGGGGATCAATGTCGGTGAAACTACACCCGATGGCCTTTTCACATTGAAAACAGTCGAGTGCCTCGGCGCCTGCGGCTACGCCCCGATGATGCAGCTCGGCAAGCACTTCCGGGAGCACCTCACACCGGAAAAGGTGGACCAGATTATAGAAGAATGCAGAAGAACTGCTGCTGCGAATAATTAAAAAATTTGCGACCTGTCCCCTCGCGGGGGACGGATAAAAGTGAAACAATGGGCAGACAATTATTATTAGAAAAGGCAAAGGTGGAAGGTATCCGGACCTATGACGTCTATCGTCGTGAGGGCGGCTATGCCAGCGTGGAGAAGGCACTGAAGAACATGACCCCGGACCAGGTGACGGAAGAAGTGAAGAAGAGCGGTCTGCGCGGCCGCGGCGGCGCCGGCTTCCCTACCGGTATGAAATGGAGCTTCCTGGCTAAGCCCGAAGGCGTTCCCCGTCACCTCGTCTGTAATGCGGACGAATCCGAGCCCGGCACCTTCAAAGATCGTTTCCTCATGGAATTCCTGCCGCACCTGCTCATCGAGGGGCTGATCGTCTCTTCGTATGCGCTGGGCAGTAAGGCGACTTATATTTATATCCGCGGTGAATACGCCTGGATTCCGGACATCCTGGAAGCGGCGATAGAAGAGGCTCGTGCAGCGGGTTTTGTCGGTAAAAATATCCTCGGCACCGGTTTCGACTGTGAGATCTACGTCCACCGCGGCGCCGGCGCTTACATCTGCGGCGAAGAAACCGCGCTCATCGAATCCCTCGAAGGAAAGCGCGGCAACCCCCGTATCAAGCCCCCGTTCCCGGCCGTAAAAGGGGTCTGGGACCGTCCTACCGTCGTCAACAACGTCGAAACCCTGGCAGCCGTAGTGCCGATCATCAATATCGGCGGCGAAGAATACGCAAAGATCGGCGTCGGCAAATCCACCGGCACCAAGCTCCTCTCCGCCTGCGGCAATATCAACAAACCCGGCGTCTATGAGATCGACATGACGATCTCGGTTGA
>JAFDYG010000130.1 GCA_018267545.1 Bacteroidota bacterium | reverse complement strand
TGCCGCGGTTGAAAGATTGGCAGCAGAAAAAAAGAAAAGACAAGGACATGTATGACATAAAACCCAATTTAATTATTGGCTTTCATGGATGCGATTGCAGCGTTCGCGATCAGCTGATAATAATCCAAACTTATTGATTTTATGACAGACAAAGACTACAACAGACTATTAGAGTCAGTAAAAAGAAAACTCAGAAACAAAGACAAAATCACAAAAGAGGAAGCCCTCAGCTCATTAGTGAGCGCCGGCATCCTTGACGAAAACGGCAATCACACTCCGCCATATGCTCATCTCGGCGCAGCCAGTGAAAGATTGAAAAAAGAAAGAAATGTATGATCTAAAACCAAATCTAATTATTGGCTTTCATGGCTGCGATCGCAGTGTACGCGATCAGCTGCTCATGAATCCCAATGACTACAAGATCAGTAAAAAACCATACGACTGGTTAGGACATGGCTTGTACTTCTGGGAAAACAATTATGACCGAGCCCTGGAATGGGCAAACGACAAACTGCGGCGTGGTGGAATAAAAGAACCATCAGTAGTAGGTGCAACTTTATCATTAGGTCACTGCTGTGACTTTCTCGATAAAAGATACATCGATCTGTTAGCTTACCATTTTGAGATTATGAACTTTGAATATGAGTGTAATGATAGACAACTCCCTCAAAATAAGGACTTGAAACATGATCTCCATAAAGACAGGGTCTTGCGAGAATTAGATTGTGCCGTCATAGAATATATGCATTCTAAAATATTGAATGATTTCAAACAAGAACGCTCCGAAGCCGGCTTCAGCCCCTACAAAATCTTCGACTCCACCCGCGGCGTCTTCACCGAAGGCGGCCCCGCCTTCCCCAACGCCGGCATCTTCTCCAAAAACCACATCCAAATCTGCATCCGCAACCCCAACTGCATCCAGGGCTTCTTCCTCCCCCGCCACGAAATCGACTTCGAAGCCTGGCTCGAAAGAAAAGCCAGCTAACCCACCCACCTGACCGCACTACCCCCTAACCCACCCCCTAGCCGTACTACCCCATCCGCCAACCCCAGTCTCGACTTTTTGAGTTAACTTACGATGATTTCTAATTTTCACACACATGAGAAAATCATTCGCAGTCTTCATCGCTTTTATTCTTGCACTTCAGCTAAACGCCCAAACCCTCACCATCCCCGATGGAATTCAAAAGGCCTACGACAAGGGTACCCGTTCCCTCAACGGCAAACCCGGCAAAAATTACTGGCAGAATCGCGGCCGCTACACCATCGCCCTAACCGTAATGCCGCCGGATAACACCATCAGAGGAACCGAACAGATCACCTATATAAATAATAGCCCCGATACCCTGAAAAGCCTGAACATGAAGCTCATCGTAAACGTCCATCGTCTCGCCGGAAGAAGGGGCGCAGCAGAAGACACCTCCGCAGGCATCAAAATCGACGAGATGCAGATCCGCGGAGCCAACGTGCCATGGGACAACGCCACAGCCACCTCCACGAACCAGCTGGTGGACCTCTCGCAGCCACTGATGCCCCATGATTCGATAAAGCTCGACATCAAATGGCATTACAATCTATCGAAGCGGCCAGGCAGAGACGGCGTGATAGACTCGACGACCTTCTACCTGGCTTATTTTCATCCCCGCGTATCGGTGTATGACGACTATAAAGGATGGGATACCCAGCCCCACCTTGGTTCCCTGGAGTTTTACAATGATTTCAATGATTATGAGCTAAGCGTAACCGTTCCCCATGATTACATCGTATGGGCGACCGGTATGTTGAAGAACCCTGGAGAAGTGCTTCAACCCGAGATTGCCGACCGGCTCCAACGTTCACTGACCAGCGACTCCACGATCCATATTGCAACCGCACAAGATCTGGCCGCTAAGGCAGTAACCAAGCAGAACCCCACCAACACCTGGAAATGGACAGCGGAAAATGTGAGCGATCTCGCCATAGGAATAAGCAATCGTTATGATTGGGATGCAGCAAGCGTTGTCGTGGATAATAAAACGCAGCGCCGAACCAGCATGCAGGCTGCATTCCCGGATTCCTCCGAAGACTTCCATCATTCGGTCCAGTTTGGCAGAAATTCATTGGCGTGGTTCTCGAATAACTGGCCCGGAGTAGCTTATCCCTACCCGAAGTCCAACTCCTTCCAGGGATTTGCTGATATGGAATATCCCATGATGATCAATGACAGCCATGAGAAAGATCTGGGATTTGCCGAGCTGGTACAGGATCACGAGCAGGCGCATACATATTTCCCCTTCTATATGGGGACTAACGAAAGCTATTACGCATTCATGGATGAGGGCTGGGCGACTACCTTCGAATACCTGATCGGGATTGCGGAAAAAGGCCAGGAAGCAGCCGATAATTTTTATAAGCAGTTTCGCGTCACCCGCTGGATCCATGGTGCGCATGAAAAAGAAAATCCCATCATCACTCCCAGCCCTGATGTGACATTCGGCGCCGGCAACAACTCATATGGTAAACCCTCGCTGAGCTATCTTGCTTTAAAAGATCTGCTTGGAGACAAGCTGTTCAAAAAAGCGCTGCACAACTATATGAGCAACTGGAATGGAAAGCATCCTATTCCCTGGGATTACTTTTATTCAATGGAAAAAGGCTCCGGAAAAGACCTTGCCTGGTTCTTTTACAACTGGTTCTATACACCAGGCTATATCGATCTCGCCCTAACAAAGGCCAGCAAAACCTCGAAAGGGTATACGCTGGACATTAAAAATATCGGCGGCTTTGCAGTTCCCTTCAACGTGATCGCAACCTATGACGATGGCACGACCGAAAGCTTTCATCAGACCCCAATCGTCTGGAAGAAAGATCAAAAAGAAACTTCCATCGATATCAAAACCGATAAAACGGTGAAATCACTGAAGCTCGATGGCGGAATATTCATGGATGCCAATGTGAAGGATAACGAGTGGACCTCTAATTAACGCAAAACCGGGGGTTGGAAATCCCAGCCCCCACCCCTACTGCCCCAACCACTCCTTAAACCCATTCACCCTTTCCCTGCTCACCACCGTATCCACACTAGCACCCGGCGCCAGCTCCACCTTCAACCTCCCCCCCAGCCACGTATGCACCTTCTTGATCGAATCGATATTCACCAACAACCCCCGATTCACACGATAGAACCTCCCCGGATCCAAGCACCCCTCCAGCTGCCCCAGCGTATGATCCAACAAATAACTATTCGACCCAAAATCCATCGCAAAGCAAAGTTTCCCGTCGGCATAACAATGCGCGATATCCCCCGTCTTCACCGAATGCAGCTGCTGCCCCCTCTTGATCAATATCCGCTCCTTGTATTTCGCAGCCACCCCCATCTCCTGCACCATCTGCCCAATCCGCTCCTTCAACGACCGACTATCCGTATCGATATACAGCTGCCGGTACTTCGCCACCGCCTGCGCCAGCTCCACCTCGTCGATCGGCTTCAGCAGATAATCCAGGCTATTGACCTTAAACGCCTTTAGCATATAATTGTCGAAGGCCGTCGTAAAAATCACCGGCGTAGTCAGCTGCACCTGCTCGAAAATCGAAAAGCTAAGCCCATCCGCCAGCTGAACATCCATAAAAATCAGGTCCGGCCGCTCCGCCGTCTCCAAATATTTCACCGACGCCTCCACACTGTCCAGTTTCCGGACAACGTCGATCTCCCCGCCAATACCCTGCAGCATCTTCGTCAACCGGTTCGCCGCCGGCGTCTCGTCTTCTATAATGATGACTCTCATAAGCTATCCCGGCCCCCGCGCCCCCAATCGCAACGCACCCAATCGCAACGCGCCCAACCCCACCTGCCATTGCTCAGCCCGCAATCAACGGTATCGCCACAATCCAGCTCTCCGGCCCTTCCTCCACCTCTACCGCCCCATCCCCCAACAACCGATACCGATTCCGTATATTCTCCAACCCCAACCCCGTCGACTCCATCTCCTGGTTCTTCTTCTGCAGCGTATTGCTCACAATCAACTTCCCCTTCTCCGTCGAAATATCGATATGCAACGGCTTAGCCGACGAAACGATATTATGCTTGATCGCATTCTCCATCAAAATCTGCAACGACAACGGCACCACCCGCTGATGCAGCTGCTCATCCTTCACCCTTATCGAAATATCCAGATTCTCCCCAAACCGCGTCTTCATCAAAAAAGTATACGCCTCCAGCACTTCCAGCTCCTCCCGTAACAAAATACTCTGCTCGTCCTTCACCTCGAGAATATGCCGGTATACCTTCGACATCTGTTTGACAAAGTCTATCGCCTGATCCGGGTCCTCCGGTATCACCGCAATCAACGTATTCAGATTGTTGAAAAGGAAATGCGGATTTACCTGCGTCCGCAATGCATTCAGCTGCGCATCCAGCGTATCCCGCTTTAGCTGCTCCTTCTCGATGATCGACTTCCGCAGCTCATGTATAAGATAAATGCTCTCGTAAATAGCAACCATCAAAAGCGTGCACAAAATAGCCGCCGCATTGGTATAGATAAGCGTCTCCTGCCAGGTATGATCGGGCTTTTGGTCGCTGAACAAAGCGATACAGTAGTTCTTGATAAAATAGCTCAGGATATTATTGGCCACCAGCGCAAACAACAGAATTAGCAAATTCTGCACCCAAAGACGTTTCTTCACATCCCTAAACCTCGGATACCTCGTCCTGCTCCAGATCATGATTCTGCGACAGCCCAGCCAGATCACCGACGTGATCATCAGACAAGGCCAATACTTGCCAAATGTAAAATAAGGCGGCTTCCAAATCTCCCACCGGAAGAAGACAACCGGGATGATCAAAGCAAATCCCATTACCCCAAAGACCGAAACCATCCGGTCATCAAACCCTATTTTATTACTGGCCCAACGCATGGGCTAAAAGTACGATAACAACCCAGAATTTGAAAGCATCCCGGCCGCAGCTCACTCCGATAATTCTGCAACTCACTCCTTTTCGATTGTCCGCCCTCCATCCGCCGGCTAAGTTTGCGGCCAAAATTTACAGCTATGAAACCCTCTTCGCTCCTAATAATCAGCCTGATCGGCCTCCGCCTCCAGGCCCAACCCTCCGCCTCCAGGCCCAACCCTCCGCCTCCAGGCCCAACCCTCCGCCCGGGAACAGCCTCACCCGCAACCAATTAAATCAAAGGACAAAAACCAAATCATCTCAACCGCCTTTCCAAAATATCTTATATCGAATACAATTTTAAATCACAACAATCAACGAGGTCGCAAATCGCGGCCTCGTTGCCATAAGCTATAACCCGCCGCCAGCCAGAATACTCCCTGAACGACCAGCAATAGGAAAGAACCCGCCAGCACAGAGGCCAACAGAAACCCACCCAAAATTTCGGATGCCGCCATCTCATCCCAAAGACTGACCGATACGGCATAAATCAAAAGGGGAATACTAAGTATCACACTCAGCCACACATGCAGCCGGCTGATAAGCGACGGATAATTCGCAGGATGCTTCAACCGAAGCACCAGGTGCAGCACCCATGAAATCAACAGTAAAAGGGCCAAAAGCCGATCCCCCTCGATCTTCGCCAGACCAAAGCATACTACGAACACCAGCAATAACACCTCCGGAAATCGAAAGAAACGTCGCATAATGGCCGAAAGATAATATTTTATCCCCCTAATCCAAATACTCCTGATACTCGGCTTTATACCCCGCCATCAACGCAAACGGCCTCAATACTGAAAACACAACCGTCTGCACCAGCAACGGCGGCGAGACCAATTTCAGCTCCTTGCTGAACTTACCCGACGTCAACGCCACCTGTAAGATTCCCGGCATCCCCTTCTTATTGCACTTTCCATTCGACGCCAGGCCCATCACCGTCTCCAAAAGCTGCTCCGTATTCAACGCCGGCCGAACCTGCCAGTTGATGACCGCTTTTTGATTGGTCGCATTCCACATCGCATGGATCTGATTTCGCGGAATCTCCAACGTATCCCCCGCCTGCAGCGTATGCGTCTCCTCTCCATCCAGCCGCACCGTCATTTCCCCCGAAACGATCGTAAAAAACTCGTCCTGGTGCGGATGATAATGCGATACTGGTTCTTTCGACATCGCATTGTACGTTGATTCCATTTCTAATAACTGTCCGTTTGTGTCTTTGCTCGTCTGAATAAACCGGATCTCCTGCCCGGTTATAGGATTTCTAATCGTCTTGTTCTTGTAGGCCATTTTATCAATCGTTTAATGCGCTGCAAAGGTACCGTTTTTACCAAATGATAATTCCCGCCTCCCCGCCTCCCCGCCTCCCCCGCATAAATAGGAAAGCAGCCGGTATCCACCGAAGGATCCAACGACCAAACTTCCCGGACCCATCCCCTCAGCCTCTCCGGGATCTCTATCGTATGGTGCTTAAACATAAATTACTGAATATTCCGGCGTATCCTGCTTAACGACTGCGGCGTAATCCCCAAATAAGAAGCGATATCCTTCATCGAAACCCGCAGCGCAATATCCGGCTGCTTCTCCAAAAACAGCTTGTACTGTGTCTCCGCATCCACTCCCAGATACACATTCCTCGTCTCCACCTTCTCGACCAGCTGCTGCTGAAACAACATCGACATCACGTCCTTCATATAGGGAAGCTTCGCATACAACGAATTGAGCCGTTGCTTTGAAATGGTCAGCGACTCTACTAATCCACTGGCCGCCTGTATGCTCGCCTCCGCTACCACGTCCTCACGAAAGCTCTTCAAAATGGTACAGAACTGATTCTCTTTATAAAAGTAATGGGTTCTATCTACGCCCTTGTCATTGGTCGAAACGATCCGCACGATGCCATTGTAGATAAAGAACAGCATCGAACAAACCTTCCCTTCCCGAAACAGATAATCGTTTTCTTTATAGGAATGATGACCAAAACTGGCCAGGATCACCTCCCGGTCACCCTCTGATATCGGAGCCGGCCTAAACTGCTGCAGATAGGAAATGACCGCCCCATTGATATCGACAAGACTATTCATGGCCTAAAGTTACGCCTTTCATGCCCCACAATTCACAGTTGGGAAACCATAATCCTCCGTTCATACACTACCCCCTTTCACAGCCAACTGCAACAATCTAATTTTGCGTTATAACCTTGAAATAAAACAACACCATGAAACACCTTTCCATGAGCCTTACAGCAACGCTGGCTCTACTCATCCTCGGCTCTTGCAAAAAAGACTGCAATTGCCCCAAAGAAGACCCCCTCCCCAAGACCCGTACCATCGAGTATCGTCTTTACACAAAGGAGAACTTCTCTACCGATAATCACGAAATTACTTTCCGGGTCTATTTCCGCAGCAATCACGGCTATGGCACCAAGCTTTTCGATTCGACCCTTCAAACCATGCTGATCTCTCAAGTCCCCGACCAGGCCCACCAGATCGTCATCCATAAGACCGTGCCCGCTGGTTTTGAAACAGATACACTAACCGCCGGTTTTATTTATTATATAAAAGACGTAGGAGAATCCTGGTTCCTCGATACCATCGGTCCCAGAACCGCCAACAAGATCATCGACTATAATTTTCGTTAGTTATACTTTGCCTAATCACGCCATCCCGGAGGTCTGGCCCTTGCACTAGGTCACGACCTTCCGGGAATTGGCCCTCCGCCGCAGCGCACACCACCCGCCGACCCCCGGAAACGCCCCGCAACCACCCCGCAACCGCAATCCCCGCGCAGCGCAACCACACCCCACAACTTACTCCGCCCTCAAGCTCCTCACCGGATTCGCCCTCGCCGCCCGAATCGTCTGCCAAAACACCGTCACCAGCGCAATCGCCACCGCCAACGTTCCCGCCGCAAAGAACATCCACCAGGGTATATCCGTTCGATACGCATACCCCTGCAGCCAGTTATTCATCGCCCACCAACCCAACGGCGCCGCGATCAAAAACGCCAATCCCACAAGCCCCAAAAAATTCCTAGACAACAAAGCAAAAAGCGACGGAATCCCCGCTCCCAGCACCTTCCGGATGCCGATCTCCCTGGTCCGCTGCTCAGCCGTAAACATCGACAGCCCCAACAATCCCAGGCAAGAGATAGAGATCGCCAACCCCGCAAAGATCACCGACAGCCGGCCGATCACCTGCTCACCGTCGTACATCCGCGCGTAATCCTGGTCGGAAAACCGATAGCTGAACGGATACGCCGGATTCATCCCCCGGCACAGCTTTTCCAATCCCCCAAGCGCCGCCGTCGTCTGCCCCGGCTGCGTCCGAACGATCGCCGTCGAAAAATTCCGCTTGCTCATATTTAAAATCAACGGCATGATCTTCTCATGCAGCGACTGAAAATGAAAATCCTTTACCACTCCGATAATATGCGTCTTCCAGCTGCCCTGCTCCACGATCTTACCGATCGGGTCTTTCTGATACCCCATCAACGCCACCGCCGTCTCATTCAGGATACAACCCAGCGTATCCGTCGCAAAATCCTGCTGAAAATCCCGCCCCGCCACCATCTGCAGCTTCATCGTCTTCATAAAGTCAGGCCCGATCATCTCGTGGATGAATCGGATGTGCTCACTCGGATCCTTCCCCGTCCAGCCCAGGGATAATGTTCCATCGTTCATATACGTCGGATTCCCCGACGACACAAAGCTCAGCTGCTGCACACCCGGCAGCCGTTTGACCTCCGCGGCAAATACGTCCAGCTTCTTAGCCAGCTCTCCCTCCAGTGGAATATAAAGAAGGTTTTCCCGGTCATATCCCAGCTTGGCCGTTTGTAGATAATTGACCTGCCGGGAAACCAGCATCGTGGAAAGAATCAAAACGATGGAAAGGACAAATTGAAATACGACCAATCCCTGTCTAAACCTCGCGTCCCCCCTCGTCCCCGAAGGCAACGCCGCCTTCAGCACCCGTATCGGACTAAAGCTCGAAAGGAAGAACGCCGGATAGCTCCCCGACAACAAACCCGTCAGCAACGTAATCCCCACAATGCTCGCCCAGAAGCTACCATCACCAACCGGCAACGAAATCTGCTTATCCGTTAATTGGTTGAACGCCGGCAAGGTCGTCGTCACGATCAGCAGCGCCAGCAGCACCGAAAAGAAAGCCATCAGGATCGCCTCTCCGATAAACTGCCGGATCAGCAGTCCCCTGACCGCCCCCATCACCTTCCTTACCCCGATTTCCTTTGCACGCTTTACAGATCGCGCCGTCGTAAGGTTCATAAAATTGATACAGGCAATCAGCAGAATAAACAACGCCACAATACCAAACAGCCGCACATATTCTATCTTCCCCGTCGTCGGTACGCCATCTTTAAATTCCGACCGCAGATAATAATCTTTAAAAGGCTGTAAAGCCAATACCGTTTTTATGTCTTTTTGCTCCGTCCCGAACTTGTCCAGCATATGCGCCATCTTTTGTTCCGCCGCCGCCGCATTTGCACCCGGCCTAAGCAAGATCACCGTTCGCGGATCTACCGACGGCCATTCCTTAGCCCAGCCATTGTCGTTCTCCACATAGGCCGACCAGCTCATGATAAAATCGGTGCGGTCCGCCACCCGCGTCATGTCTTCGAATACCGCACTAACCGTAAAGTTTTTCTTATTGTCGAATAGAATCGTCTTCCCGATGGCATCGGCAGGACTACCAAAAAAATCCTTCGCCATCTTCCTCGAAATCGCCAGGCTATTGGGCGTGCTCAAAGCATTCTTTGCCGAACCCTCCAGCAGCTGATGACTAAACATGGTGAAAAAATCCGCACCCGCGCTATAACCATTTTCCTTCAACACCTTATCTCCAACCCGGAATACCTCTTTGCCCGCCCAGCTGATCGCCGTCGCTCCCTCCACCTCCGGGATTTCTTTCTTCAATTCTTCCGCCAACGGCCCCTGCGTCCAATACCAGGTCTGCAGCTTCCCAGCTATATAGTTTTTCTCATACACATAAAACAGCCTGTCCGAATTCTTATGGAAGGCATCCACGCTGCGCTCATCCTGTACCCACAAAAGGATCAGCAGACTGCACGCGATTCCCAGGGCGAGGCCCACTAAGTTGATAGCGGAATGACTCTTGGACTTCCAAAGATTCCGCAAGGCGATGTGTAGATAATTTTTAAACATGCCTAAAAGGCATAAAAAACGATGCCGCTTTTACAACATTTTAATAATCAACTAACTAACCATCCATCAATTAAAGACCCTGTCCGCTTTCGATACGCCATCTGTCCCCTTATAAACCCTTCGCCAGCATCCCCCCATCCACCGCAATATCCTGCCCCGTCACATACGACGCCTTATCCATCGCCAAAAACGCCACCACCGCCGCCACTTCCTCCGCCCGCGCCACCCTTCCCATCGGCGTCCTTCCCAAAATCCTTTCCAACCGCTCCGGCTGACCCAGCACCGGCTCCACCAACGGCGTATCCGTATACCACGGCGACACCGAATTCACCCTAATCCCATACTCCGCCCACTCCGCCGCCAGATTCCTCGACATTTGTATCATCGCCGCCTTCGACATCCCATAAGGCGTCCCGCTCTGCACATCCACCGACCCCGCCACCGACGCAATATTCACCACACTGGCCCCGGAATCCCCCGCGCCACCGCCCGAACCCCTCTTCAACAAATGAAAACAAAGCCTGCACAAATCCAACCCGGCAAAAAGATTCAATTCAAACACCTTCCGGTATTCCTCTCCCGCATACTCCCACATCTTCTTCCGAATATTCGTCCCCGCATTATTGACCAACACATCCAGCCCACCCCATTCCTTCAGCCGCAGCGCAATCTTCATCCTATCCTCCGCACTCGAAACATCCGCCGCCATACCCACAGCCTGCCCCTTCCAGGCACTCACAAATTCCTCCACGTCCGCCGCATTCCGCGCTACCACCAACACCTCCGCCCCTAACGATAAAAACTCCTCCGCAATAGCCCGCCCAATCCCCTTCGTCCCCCCAGTAACCAGGGCCTTCTTACCCGCTAAATTCCATTTTTTCATATTAGCTCCTTTTTCTGTAAATGTATCCCTAAATTCACTGCTCATTGGCAAAACACTACATATGAAGAAATTATCAGCAGCCACCCTATTTATCTTGTTGACACTCATTAACCTTCAACTAAAAGCAGCCGGCCCCTCACCCACAGCCGAAGCACCCATACATCTCATTCCGCAACCCGTCTCCCTAAAACAAAAGCCCGGAGTTTTCACCCTCGATAAATCCACCTCTCTCTCCGTCGACGCCCCTTTCGACGCAGCCACCAACTTATTTATCCAACAAATCCAATCCCGCACCGGCATCCAATTACAAAAAGGCAAAGGCTCCAAATCCATCCGCATCACCACCATGGCCGACCGCAACGTCCTCGGCCGCGAAGGATACACCCTCACAATCACCCCCTCACAAATCATATTAAAAGCCAACGACCCCGCCGGCGTCTTCTACGGTCTTCAAACAATCCTCCAGCTCCTTCCCGTAGACCGCCCCGAGGCCATGACCATCAACGCCACTCCAAAAACAAGCACTCCCACCATACCCGCCGTCGAAATCACCGACTACCCCCGCTTCGGCTGGCGAGGCCTCATGCTCGACGTAAGCCGTCACTTCTTCACCAAACCGGAAGTCGAAAAATTTATCGACGAGATGATCCGCTACAAGTACAATACGCTTCACCTCCACCTGAGCGACGACCAGGGCTGGCGTATCGAAATAAAAAGCCTGCCCCAGCTTACCCAGCACGGCGCATGGCGCGTCTCCCGCACCGGCCGCTGGGGTGAATTCCTGCCCCCGCTCGCCGGCGAACCCACTCCCTACGGCGGCTTCTACACCCAGGACGAAATGCGCGAGATCATCCGTTACGCCCAGGACCGCCACGTCACCATCCTCCCCGAGATCGACGTTCCCGCACATAGCCTGGCGCTTATATCTTCCTATCCCAACCTTTCCTGTACGCAGCTACCCTATAGCGTGAACCCCGGCTCACGTGGACCCGTGCGCGATGACAACGCGCTTTGCATCGGCAACGATTCTTCGTTCATCGTGCTGGATAAAGTCTTCACCGAACTAGCCGCGCTCTTCCCCAACGAATACATCCACATCGGCGGCGACGAAGCGTATAAAGGATTCTGGGCTACCTGTCCCAAGTGTAAAAAGCGCATGGCGGACGAAAATCTGAAAAACGTCGACGAGCTGCAGAGCTACTTTGTAAAACGCATGGAAAAGATGCTCAATGCAAAAGGAAAGAAACTAATCGGCTGGGATGAAATCCTCGAAGGCGGCCTCGCCCCCGAGGCTACCGTCATGAGCTGGCGCGGCATGGCCGGCGGGATCACCGCCGCTCGCATGAACCACAAGGTCGTCATGACCCCTTGGGACTATTGCTATCTCGACCTCTATCAGGGCGAAAACACCGTCGAGCCTCCTACTTATGGTATCTGCCGTCTTAAAGATTCTTATACGTATGACCCCGTCCCCGACAGCGTCGACGAAAAGCTCATCCTCGGCGGCCAGGGCAACCTCTGGACGGAGTCGGTTCCCACCTTCCGACACGTCGAATACATGATCTGGCCCAGGTCCCTCGCCCTGGCCGAAGTATACTGGAGTCCCAAATCCGCCCGCAACTGGGACGATTTTACGCACCGTATGGAGGGAGAATTCGACTATCTGGACGCCGCCGGCATCAAATACGCCCGCAGCTCCTTCAATGTCATCTTCATACCGAAGAGAACACCCGACCGCGACTTCACCGTCGACATGACCACCGAGATCAGCGGTCTGGATATTTATTATACGTTCGACAATACCAACGTCGACGTCTATAGTACCAAGTACAACGGAACACCCGTACGCTTCCCGCTTGGCGCCGCTACATTAAATGTTATCACTTATCGGAACGGTCATCCCGTTGGACAGCAGATAAGCATCAAAAAGGACGAGCTATCCCGCCGCATCGATCAAGGCAGACACGTCTATTAAAACGAAATATGCGCGGGATATCAAAATTTGGCGATAAAAAATTGGAAAAAAGCTAATTTTTTATCGCCAAATCGGCATGTTTATACTTAAAAATTATCCCATGCGTAAATTAACTATCTTCCTCCTCCTCGCCTTTAGCGTCACAGTCACCTTCGCTCAACAAAAGCCCAAAACACCGCCCACCCTAAAATCAATCCTGCTTCAACAATTTCAAAATACCTGGAACCAACAAGACTGGTTCGTGCCCATCTCTCAATCCCTGCAAGGCCTCACCGCTCAGCAAGCCATGTGGAAGCCCTCTGACTCCAGCCACTCCGTCGGACAGCTCGCCTATCACCTCCTCTTCTGGAACAAGCAGGTCCTCGACAAATTCAACGGCCGCAAGCCCGATAAGTTCGGCGGCGACAACAACGAAACCTTCAACGCTTTTACCGAAGCCTCCTGGGCAGCCACCGTACAACAGCTTGAAGAGGTCATGAAGGGCCTTGAAACCGCCATCAAAAATTCCGATGACGCCAAACTCCAAAGTTTCTACGACACGCTCGCACACATTAGCACCCACAATGCGTATCACGTCGGCCAAATTCTCTATATCCGCAAGCTGGCCGGTAACTGGGACGCCAAAAAAGGAGTGCAATAACCACTAATCACAAATTAATTCCCTTCATCCGCCATTTCTTCCGTACAAGCAGAAAAGCGCTTCATCACGAAACAATTTCGTCATTTCGCGACCCATGTTTAGCGCACTTTAGTACAATGTATCTTGCCGACAAATTGACGCCGTTTACCGCGTTTTTTCCTCCGCTTGCAGCATTGAACTAAAACAACTCGAACGATCGCGCTAGATTTGTGAATCAAATAACACATGTGATGAAAACACTATCTGCTTTATTCTTTACTCTTATCCTCTCATCAGCGGCCTTTGCCCAACAACCTCCCGCCGGGCAAGGACAAAAACCGCCTACGGCTCCTGCCGGACAGGCCCCTGCAGGTCAGGCTCCCGGAGCCAAACCAGCCGGCGCTCCCCAAGCGCCTCCCTCCATCGGCCGCGCTTACGGAAAAGTTACCGATTCAACCGGTCAACCCATTCCCCAGGCATCCACGCTTCTATTGAAATCGGTCATGGACCCCGCTACTAAGAAGAGAAAGCTGGTCCTCGTAAAAGGCTCCGAAACAAAAACCAACGGTGAATTCAACTTCGAAGACCTTCCCATCGTCACACAGCTGGTGCTGCGTGTCTCTGCTACCGGCTATAAAAGCCAGGACGTCAACTTCATGGTAGTCCCCGCACAAGCCGAAGCAAAACCCGGCAACCAGCAGAGCAGCAATCCCATGGGTAATATCCCCTCTTTCGATAAGGACCTGGGTATGGTCAAGCTCGCCAGCGATATCAAAGAGCTCGGCTCCGTCGTCGTCAAGGCCAATACGCCTACGATGAAGCTCGAGCTGGATAAGAAAGTCTTCAACGTAGATAAGAATATCGTCAGCGCCGGTGGTACCGCCGTCGACGTCATGCGTAACGTTCCGTCCGTCAACGTCGACATCGACGGCAACGTATCGCTCAGAGGCGCAAGCCCCACCATCTTCGTCGATGGCCGCCCCACAACCCTGACGCTCGACCAGATTCCCGCCGACGCCATCGAAAGCGTAGAAGTAATGACAAACCCTTCCGCGAAGTACGACGCCTCCGGCGGCGGATCGGGTATTCTCAATATCATCCTCAAAAAGAACAGGAAGCAAGGCTATAACGGTACCATCACCGCCGGCGTAGACTCCCGCGGCGCCGCTAACGGCCTCGTCGGCTTGAATGCCCGCACCGGCAAGATCAACTTCTCCGCTAACGGTATGTATAATGCGCAGAGAGGGAAGACCATCGGTACCACCGATCGTACGACTACCCTGCATGATTCTGCTACTCGCCTGTTGCAATCCGACGATTCCAGGAATAAAGGTCACTTCATGTTCGGTCAGATCGGCCTCGACTGGTTTGTGACCAACAAGACCACGATTTCCGTCTCCTACCTGAAAGTACACGGGAACTTCAACCCCACCGGCTTATCGGACTATCGGACGGATTTGACAATCGGCGGCGTAGCCCAGGCTAGTACTTATTCGACCCGTAGCTCCACCTCCGACCGCGCCTTCGACGTCAACGGTATCCAAACGGGTATGAAGCACTTGTTCAAAAAGGAAGGAGAACAGCTCACCCTCGACGGTTCTTATTTCTTCGTCACCGCCAACTCGACTCAAAACTTTACGACCAATACGTTCTCCAACCCCGACAAAACGGCCGCCCTGGGGACCAGCCTGCAACAGACCATCGGAACGGCGAAACCCGCTTTCTGGACCATCCAGACCGATTATACCAATCCGCTCTCCAAAAAGACCAAACTTGAAGCGGGTCTGCGCGCCAGCCTCCAAAATCTCGATAACTACAACTATACCTTCCCGATCGTAAATGGAGTGCCGAAGCCGAATCCCCTTGGGCTTAGCGACTACGGTAGCTCGAATGACGTGTATGCAGCCTATGTCAACGTGACCAGCGGCTTCAAGAACTTCAGCTACTCGCTGGGGCTCAGAGCAGAAAGCTCCAGGTACAAGGGGCACCTGCACAACACCGGCCAGGACTTCGAAAACACCTACCCGATCAGCCTGTTCCCCTCGCTCTTCGTCAGCCAGAAGCTGAAGCACGACCAGGAAGTACAGTTTAGCGCTACCCGGAAGATCAATCGCCCCGGCTTCTTCCAGCTCGTACCCTTCACCGATTATTCCGATACGCTCAACATTACCCGCGGTAACCCGAACCTGATCCCGGAGTTTACCAACTCCTTCGAGCTGCAGTATATGAAGACCTTCCCGCATAACAATACCATCCTGGTTTCGGGATATTATAAGTATACTTCTCACCTGATCACGCGCTACCAGGACAGCACCTTTGATCCTACAGGAAAAGCGGTCCTCATCAACACCTACGAAAACGCGAACAATGCGTATACCGTCGGTGGCGAAGTCACCAGCACCAATACGATCACCCGCTGGTGGGACCTGACGCTGAACATCAACGTCTATAACTCGCATATCAACACGACGAATCTCAAACAGGTTTCCCAGGACGCCCTCTGGAGCTGGTTCGGTAAATTCAATAGCAACTTCAAGCTGCCCTCTAACTTTACCATCCAGCTGACGGCGGTCTATCAGTCGAAGACCAATATTCCGGCTAATCAGCAGCCGAACCAGTTCGGACCTCCCGGACAAACGCTGCAAAGCTCCTCGCAAGGCTTTATCCGCCCCTTCGGCGGCGTAGATATCGCTGTGAAAAAGAGCTTCCTGAAGAACAATGCCGCCTCCATCACCGCCAGCATGAGCGACATCTTCCGGACGCGCTGGTCTAAACAGTACAGCCAGAGTGCTTTCTTCCAGCAGGAATACGACCGGCTCAACAACCCCCAGCTTTTCCGCGTCGTATTCGCCTACCGCTTCGGAAAAATGGACCTCAACCTCTTCAAACGTAAGAGTATGAACGGCCAGGGCATGGGCGACGCCGGCCAAAGCCTTCAGTAACAAAACTATAGCCCCCTCCTTAGCCCTCCGCGTCAGCGGGGGGCTATTTTTTTAGCCTTTCGTCAATTATTACCTGCTTTTCACATACCAGCCGCCGCGGAACCCCCGAAATATGCGTAATTTTCAAAATGCACCGGCTGCTCAAATACAAGCTGCACCACCCCCTTTTCTGGGCGTGCTACCACTACACCTGGTGGACCATCGCCATGGGCAACCCGGTTAAATCAGCCGCCACCATCTTCCTAACCCCCCTGTTTTTCAAGTATCTATTCTATGTGATCTGTAGCACGGCATCCGTTGCCTTCAACCTCTATGTGCTGATGCCGCGCTACCTGGAAAAGAATAGGGTAGGGGCGTACATCGCGGGCCTCAGCCTGACCATCATCGCCTCCTCCTGCCTCATCATTCCCGGCTATTACCTCGCCGCAGCCGCCCTGCACAGCCCCGTCGAAAAGATGTTCCAGTTCACCGGCGACCCCTTTATTCATTTCTTCTTTGCCAATACCTTCCCCTCTACCCTGGCCAGCATGACCCTGGGCATGAGCATCAAGCTCACCAACGACTGGATCCAATCCCGCCGCCGCCAGCAAATGCTGGAAAAAGAACGCCTGGAATCTGAGCTTAAATTCCTCAAATACCAATTCAACCCTCACTTCCTCTTCAATACCATTAACTCGATCTTTTTCCTTATTCATAAGAATCCAGACAAGGCCTCCGCCTCTCTTGCCAAATTCTCCGAGCTGCTCCGCCATCAGCTCTATGAGTGCAACGACCAGCAGATCGCCCTGACCAAGGAAATCTCCTACTTGAAGAACTTCATCCAGCTGCAGCGTCTCCGGCAGAACGACAACGTCGAGATTGCCTTCCAACTGAACGACGAACAAGCCGAACGCGTAGACATAGCGCCCTTTATACTGATGACCTTTGTAGAAAACGCCTTCAAGCACGTCTCGGCGTACACCGACGGGCCCAGCTGGATCAAGATCGCCCTGGAGCTGCAAGGCCAGCAGCTGAGCTTCTCCATTTCCAATAGCAATTCACCCGCGCCCGCCCATAATTCCATACAGCAGCCGGGCGGCATCGGCCTCAATAATGTCCGCCGCCGCCTCGACCTCATATACCCCGACCGTTATCAGCTGACTATTCAAAACAATTCATATAGCTTCGACGTAGAGCTGAAGCTGCAGCTTACGCCGGCATCGAATTTTCGGACCCTGCAAAAAATAGCCTGAACATAAAACGACTGATATGCTGAACTGTGTAATAGTAGACGATGAACCACTGGCCCGTGAAGGACTGGCCGACTATGTAAAGGAAATCGACTTCCTGCAGCTGGCAGGCGTATGTATGAACCCCATCGAGCTCGGCAAGATCCTGGACAACCAAAAGATCGACCTCATCTTCCTCGACATCCAGATGCCGAAGATGAACGGCCTCGACTTCCTCCGTATCCTGCAAAACCCGCCCATGATTATAATCACCACCGCCTTCTCCGAATATGCCCTCGAAGGCTTTCAGCTCAATGTCCTCGACTACCTCCTAAAACCCATCACCTTCGACCGTTTCTTCAAGTCCGTCTCACGGGCCCGCGACTACCACCAGCTGACTACCGCCAAACCCCCGGCCCCGGCCCAACCCGCAGAAACCACGGCTAATCTCCAGCGGGGCGAAGACTTCGTCTTTATTAAATGCAGCAACAAGTTTGAAAAAATCCACTTCAGCGACATCCTCTACATCGAAGCCCTCCAGAACTACGTCGCCATCTATACCACCAAGGGTAAATATCTCACCCTGCTCTATCTAAAAAACATCGAACAAAACCTGGATAGCAAGGCCTTCATCCGCGTTCATAAATCCTATATCGTCTCCATCGCCAAGATCGACTCCATCGACGGTAACGAAATAAAAATTGCGACCCACCGTATTCCAGTGAGCCGCAATTATCGTGACCAGGTCATCAGCCAGGTCGTCAACAATAATTTATGGAGCAAATAATTATTCCGGCTTCTTTCCCGAACGTCTTACATTCACCAGCTTCAGCAGCATATCGAACCAGAAAGGTGCGCCGGCGCTGATCGAAAAAGCAGTAACAGCTAATCCAATCACATACCAAAATATTTGCCATCCCTGTTTGGCGCTCCTGTCGACCTTCCCGCCGCTTCTCACGATCGCCGCAGAATCCATCCGGGTAATCGTATCGAACGTAAGCGGCGGTACTCCTCTATGCCAGCCCAGCGGAATCCCAAGACCCGCCAGCTGCTTCAGCTGCTCCTCCACCTGTTGAAATTTATCCAGGCTCGTAGAATCCTTTACCTTATTGACGCTATCCTCTGCCCTGGCCAGTCCCGTTACCGCCTTGTTTAAAAGACCAAAGGCCGAATCTGCCTTTCCCTTGGGCAGCTTGCTGTTGGCGACGGCCTTGTATGCCGCCTGCAGCGCCGTATTGGTAGAGTCCTGTCTTTCCTTTATATAATTGTCCGCCACCGTTTCCGCCAGCGGGGTCAACGTGCTCCGCAGCGTAGGACTGGTATAAATCGTCTTGAATAGCTGTACGCTGTTTACATTCAGGAGCACCGTGACGATAACCGACACGATGAACACCCGCTTCCGCATCAAATCCTTGAACCATCCGCTCATCCGGTCCATCTGGTCCTTATACCACTGTTGTATCTGCTGATCGAGTATGGTAAGCATTTTGCCGGGATAACCTCCGCTATACGACATGCTCTTCTCGACGAGATTGGTCAATAGGATTTTTAGCGACGTGTCCATCTGCATATTCTTCACGCCCGCCGCAAATAGCTTGAACGTATCCTCATCCTTGATAAACTTACGGCCGTGATTGGCAATCGTATCGATCAGCGCCTGGCTGAACATAAAATTGCTGATATACTGCGGTGGCTTTACGCCATCCTTGTGGATGCTCGCAACCATCGGGTGCTTGTACAGCAGCTCCCCGAAGTTTACATCCGACCCGTCTTCAAACATATTGATGATACCCTTCAACAGCATCGCACCGCGTTCATTCTTGCGGTTGTTGATAATCTCGGTGAGCGTGCTCACAAGCAGGCTCAGGAGCGCATAGACGAGGACCAGGCAAATGATCGTCTCTAGCAATGGCGAATTGGTAATGGATGATAGCATGACACCAAGGTAGGAGATATTCGCCAACTATTTCTACCCTAAAAGTAGCAGTTTTCCCTCCGGTCGCACTATAACACCCTCCGGCCCCCCAGACGAAGCCACCGGACCAGCCAGTAAATAACCCAGAAAGAAAGAAGAATCAACACCCCGATTCCCGCGGTCTTTGGAGACTGCCGGATAATGCTAAACGCGACGAATAAATACGCGATCGTAAAAACCAGCGGAACCAACGGAAACAAATTGATCCGGTAAATCCCCGTCCCATCGAGATGCTTCGTGCGCTTGCGTAGAACGAACAAGGCTCCGGCGGAAGTCGCCATGCCAACACTATCCAGGAAGATAGTAAAGCTCAGGATCTGATCGAAAGTCTGCGCAAACAAAAGCGTAATCACACAAATCGCAGAAAAGACCGTCAGCGAAATGATCATCACTTCCCGCCCGTTCGTCTTCTTTTGAAAGACCGCCGGCAGCACCTTATCCTCGCTCATCGCATACATCACCCGCGGATTGCTTAATAAGTATACATTGACATAAGCAAGCACCGAAAAGATAAGAAGCCCGGAGAAGACATTGCCGCCAGCCTCTCCCAGCAGACGCGAAGCAACCCCCTTAGCCACTTCCTGCTGCTGTTGCATGCCTTCAAAACCCAGCACAGTATAATAGGAAAGATTCACCAGCATGTAGATACTGATGATGATTGCAATACCGGCGAAAATACTTCGGGGAATATTGACCGAAGGACGATCCACCTCATTGCCGAAATTGATCGTCTGCTGATAGCCCGTATACGTAAACGAAACCGCCACCAGCGCCTGCCCAAAATGACTAATCCAATCCCCACCTGCCCCCACCCGCGAAGTCCCCGCGGCTGTCCCCCCGACACCCGCCCCCATGCCCGCATGATGCATCGACGGAATAAACAAAGGCACGATCAACAACCCCAGCAACCCCAGCTTCACGACCATCAAAACATTCTGCGCCTTAGCGCTCATCTTCAATCCCAGCAAATTCACCCCATAAAAAAGGACGATTGCCGAAATTGCAATCGTCCCCTTGACCAAATCGGACGCCGGATGATCGAACAGCACCTGGCTGATATAACCCGCACCGATCAATGCGACACCCGAAACGGCCCCCGCGCTGGAAATAAGAATAATACAGTTGATGGAAAACGCGATCGAAGGATGATACGCGTACGAAAAGATCCTATAATAACCGCCCGTCACCGGATACCGGCTCCCAATCTCCGCAAAAGTCAGCGCCCCGCAAAGCGCAATAACGCCTCCCGCTATCCAAGCGGCGAAGAAGATTGCCGGCTCCCCCGCTCCCTTGGCCGATACAGCCGCCGTCCTGAAAATCCCCATCCCGATGACCAGCCCGACCACGATCATCGTAAAGTCGAACCGGCTAAGCAGCTGTTTCCGCATACTTTTTAAAATTATCCATGATGGCCTGCCATCCAGCCTTTTGAAAATCGACCGGGTGAATATTCTCTGCATCGAAAGTCTCTACGATCCCTGTCTCGTCTCCATTGCTGGTAAATATAACTTCGACCTTCCTGCCGTCTCCCATCGTATACTCGATCAGCTTGTTGGTCTCCACTGCGTCATAGATGCCGCCAAACTCGAATCCCATACTACCATCTTTGGCTTCCATCCGCGCAGTAAACGCACCGCCGACACGCAGGTCATTCTTGGCCCAGGGAGTATGCCAGTCAGGGGAAGGGCTGTTCCATTGCGTAATATCTTCAGGCGTCGACCACAATTTCCAAACCTTTTCTACGGGCGCCTTTACCGTGGTTTCTACCGTAACTTTCGTCTTTGTTGCTGTTTCCATTTTTTAAGTTTTAATAGTTGAATAATTTGATAATGCAAACATACCCTGCAAAAACCGGATTGAAGGTGTGTGTATCCGGCAAAAGAAGGGGCCGTTTCCGCCATGTATTACTCCCCCCATTAAACTTAGGTAGAAATTGTCAAATCTGATGTCGATATCATCGCCCACTTTCCAATCATATCGATTATTTAATATCTTACCCCAAACCTCCAAAACTGTACGTATGATCCACCTAACTAGCCTCGGTATCGTTCACACCATCATCAGCATTTTCGCCGTCATCGCCGCACTTATCGCCCTTTTCCGCGAAGGCGTCATCGCCCCCCGCACCTCCCTCGGAAGCTGGTACATCGGCCTGACGATCGCCTCCTGTCTGACCTCCTTCGGCATCATGAAAACCGGCCACTTCAGCGTCGCCCACGCCGTCTCCGTCCTCGTGCTCGTCATTATCGTCGTGGCCCTCCTCGCCCGGCGCCTGTTTGGAAAAAGCGGTGAAAGGGCCGAAATCATCTGTATGACTCTCACCCTGTACTTTTCCTTCATCCCTGCCGTCACCGAAACCCTGACCCGCGTCCCCGTCTCACAACCCATCGCCGAAAACCAGGACGCCCCCATTCTCAAAACTATCTATTTAGCCCTAACCGTCATCTTTGCTATAGGAATCTTCCTGCAGCTGCGGAAGCAGCGCCAGCACAAACAGCTGGCAGCCTGACCCCATTTCTCCGTACCTTTATCACATGATCCTCCACGAGTTTCCAGACCTGACCTGGCTGCAAAGCCAGGCCTCCACTGGCTTCACCAACCGAATGGGGTGGGGGAATCGTATGCTCGACACCGAAGGCTTCCCAAGCGTTATCATCGACACCCACACCAACGGCTGTTTCCGTCCCGATATAAAAGGCCCCTTCTCTTTCTTCCTCAATATCCATGGCAGCAGCAAATGCAGTGTCGACAGACAAACGACGTACATCAACGAAGAGCACTACTTCGTCAGCAACCGCGCGCAGCTCTATACCCTCCAGATCGAAGAACCCGCCGACACCTTCAATATTCATTTCGGAGACGCCTTTAGCGAATCGGTCCTCAACGCCCTCATAACCCCCGCTGACCAGGTCCTTAGCAATGGTACCGAAAAGCAGCAAACCCCCTTTGCCTTCTTCAACCAGCTCCACCGCCGTGACGCAGTCTTCAACAGCCTCGTCGATGCAATCCGCCGTTCCTATCAGGAACAAGGCTTCAACCGCATGCACTTCGAAGAACAGCTAGCGGCTTTATTGTCTTATCACTTATTGCAGCACCGCCACATCGTCGACTCCCTCCACCGCCTGCCCCCCATCCGGCAGACTACGCGGGTCGAACTCTACAAGCGCCTTTCCCGCGCCCGTGACCTCCTGCACTCCTGCTTTACCGCCGACCGCCCCTGCTTTTCTGCCGACCTCAGCCTGGACCAGCTTTCCGCCGAAGCCTGCCTCTCCAAATACCACTTCCTCCGCCTATTCCGCCAAACCTATGGCCTTTCCCCCCACCAATACCTCCAAAACCTCCGCCTCGAAAAAGCCCGAACCATGCTGACAACCTCCAGCATTCCCATCACCGACCTGTCCGATCTGCTCGGCTTCGCCAACAGCCAATCCTTCAGCCGCCTCTTCCTCCAGCGCACCGGCCACTCACCCTCCCACTATCGCGCCCTGGCAAAATAGCAACTTTGGTTACATCCCTTTTCCCCCCTTTCTCCCAACTTTGTATCCATAAAATCATCTCATGTCTAATCAATCTCTCCAGCCTTTTATCCGCCGGTCCACCGTCTTTCTCCTGCTGTGGCTCACTCTCCTCGGCATCCTCTCCCTCCGCGGCTTCTTCAGCAATTTCAGCCTCCCCCCACGTCTTTCCCTCGCCCTGCTCACCCCCCTGCCCATCGTCCTGCTCACCCTCCGCTCGAAAGCCGGGTCCGAATTCCTCCACCGCATCCGCCCCCAATGGCCCATCTACCTTCAATCCTTCCGTATCCTCGTCGAAATAGGCCTCTGGCTGCTCGTCCGCAACGGCTCCCTCCCCATCCAAATGAGCTTCGAAGGCCGCAACTTCGACATTCTCGCCGGCCTGCTGGCCTTCCCCGTCGGCTACTACTGCTTCGTCAAAAAAAGCTGGCCGCCCATCGTCGCCACACTATACAATATCGGCGGCCTCCTCCTGCTCATCAACATCGTCACCATCTCCACCCTTTCCCTGCCCACTCCCGCCCGCGTCTTTCACAACCAGCCTGACAGCTCCCTGGTCACTCGCTTTCCCCTTATCTACCTGCCAGGCCTACTCGTACCCCTGGCCTATACCCTCCACATTATCTCTTTGCGCCAAATAGCAAAGCTATCTACCCCCCTTAAATAGCAAAGCTATGCCCCACCCTCAAATCGCAAAGCTATCTCCCCCGTCAAATAGTATTAAATTTGCGGGCAACACCTACCAATGAAAGAAATCGACAACTTCTACATGAAGCAGGACGAGCCCGACCAGGGCTGCCTCCTCGCCCTGAGAAAGCTAATCCTCTCCCAGGACAACGAAGTCTCCGAAGCCTGGAAATACGGCATGCCCTTCTTTTGTTACAAAGGAAAAATGTTTTGCTATCTATGGGTCCACAAGAAGTATAAGCAACCCTATATCGGCATCGTCGAAGGCGGGCGCTTCGATCACCCCGACCTGATTATCGAAAAACGGTCCCGTATGAAGATCATGCTATTCGATCCGAACAAAGACCTGCCCATAAAAACGATCAAGGACATCCTCAGGCAGGCCCTGAACCTTTATAAATCCGGTGTGATAAAAATAAAGGACTAATTCATTTT
>JAFDYG010000012.1 GCA_018267545.1 Bacteroidota bacterium | reverse complement strand
CGCGGTAAAAAAATACGCGTATGTCACATCGAAACAAGACAGCTTCAACGAATCCCCCGTCACCGCCCCCTCCAGATAACGAAGGTCTCCCCCCGCATCCAGAAACGTCCCCGTCACCTTATTACCAACCTGCTTGAACTCACCCACCCTGAACGTCGTATCCTTCCCATTAAGCGATCGGAACACCGCAGCCCACCGTCCCGCAACACTACCCTTTCCCCCAGCCGCAGGCCACCTCGAAGCCTGACCATAAAACGCCTTGAACGGAACCACCAAAAAGTCACTCACCAAATGCCTGATCCAAACTCCCTCCAAATTCCCCTCCTTCGTTATCGCCGCCCGAAGCTGCGACTCATACAACGGCAGCTTGATGATCACAGAATCTCCTTCCCTGCTTATATCATCCACCAGCAGCCGCTCCGCCGCATTGCGTATATACAAAACCTTCTTCCCCGCACTATCCTTCACCTCGAAATTGAAAACGATATTGTTGCCATCCTTTCGCTCCAAATACGCCCGCCACTGCCCGCTGCGAAACGCCAGCGGCTTACCCGGCCCGGCTCCCACATCGGGCCTCGCCATAACCAATACAACAACCAATTGAAAAATAAGGGATAGAAAAACTCTCAGCATAAAAAAGAGGTTCAAGTTAAAGTGTGTGTCTAGCCACGCAATTTAACAAAAACCCCTGAAAAAAGTCTATCGTAATAGTAGAGTGGCCTACTTCCCGGACCAGCGGCTCAATCCCAACAAACCAAGCCCCCGACCCCCTTACTTCAAATTCTCCAACATCTCCTTCGTCATCCCCGCCAAATCATACTCCGGCTTCCAGCCCCAATCCGCCCTCGCCACCGAATCATCGATCGACTGCGGCCAGCTATCCGCTATCTGCTGCCTGTAATCCGGCGCATAAGAAACCGAAAACTCCGGGATATGCTTCTTGATCTCCGCCGAAATCTCCTTCGGCGAAAAGCTCAACGCCGCCACATTATACGAGGTCCGCACTGATAACTTGCTCGCCGGCGCCTCCATCAGCTCGATCGTCGCCCGGATT
>JAFDYG010000129.1 GCA_018267545.1 Bacteroidota bacterium | reverse complement strand
TGGTGGATGACGGTATTGTAGTCACGGAGAACATCTTCCGTAAGCTGGAGCAGGGTTTTCCAATTCATAAGGCGGCGCTGGAAGGCAGTAAGGAAATATTCTTTGCCGTTATCTCGACGTCGCTGACGCTGGCCGTGGTCTTCATGCCGGTGGTATTCCTGCAGGGGTTTGTCGGAAGACTCTTCCGTGAATTCGGGGTGGTGCTGGCGGCTGCGGTGCTCATTTCCTCTTTTGTCTCGCTGACGATCACACCGGTGCTCAACGTTTATCTGACGACCAAGAAGTCGGGACATGGATGGTTTTATGAAAAGACCGAGCCCTTCTTCACCGGGATGGAAAATGGCTATCTGAAGCTGCTGCGGGGCTTTATGAAGATTCGATGGGCGGCCTGGGTGCTGATCGTCATCTGTTTCGTCATGAGCTGGTTTATCGTAAGAAATATGCAGAGCGAAATTGCTCCCCTGGAAGACCGCAGCAGCATACGATTTTCCGTAACGCTGCCGGAAGGGGCCAGCTATTCCTACACTTCGGCGGTAACCGATCAGATAGCCAGCTATTTGTACGACTCCGTACCGGAGCGGGACTTTGTGTTTGCGCGGACTCCCGCGGGCGGCGCGCTCAATACATCGCAGCCGAGACTTGGTTTGGTCCCGCCGTCAGAGCGGACCAGGAGCCAGAATCAGATCACGGCCGATCTCCAGCGGAAGCTGGCGCGATTCAACGATGCCCGCATCTTCGCGATCCAGGAGCAGACCATCGCCGTCGGCTCCGGTTCCAAGACCAGCCTGCCGGTGCAGTTCGTGCTGGAAAACCAGGACCTGGAGAAGATGAAAAAGGTGATTCCCGCCTTCCTGGAGGCTGCGCGCAAGGATAAGACATTTTCCAATGTCGATGTCAACCTTAAATTCAATAGACCGGAATTACAGATCAGCGTCGACCGCATGAAGATCCGGGACCTGGGATTGTCGACAAACGACGTCATCTCCGCCATGCAATCCGCCTTTAGCGGTGGCCGGCTGGCCTACTTCATCATGAATGGGTACCAGTATTATGTGATTGCGCAGGTCGAAAGAAAGGACCGGAATGACCCGATGGATATCAGCAAAGTCTACGTGCGGAATAAGAACGGGGACAATATTCCGCTGGATGCTGTGGTACACATTGAACAGAACAGCAGCCCCGCTACCCTGTACCATTTTAATCGTTATAAGGCGGCTACCATATCGGCTTCGCTTGCCGAAGGAAAAACGATCGGAGACGGTATCGCCGCCATGCAGGCTATCGGAAATAAACTGCTGGACCCGAGCTTTCAAACGGCCCTCTCCGGTTCATCCCGGGACTATGCCGAAAGTTCGTCGAACATTCTCTTCGCTTTTGCGCTGGCCCTGGTGCTGATTTACCTGGTGCTTGCCGCCCAGTTCGAAAGCTTTATCGACCCCCTGACGATCATGTTCACCGTTCCGTTGGCATTGGCGGGAGCCTTGCTGAGTCTGGCGATCTTCCACCAGACCCTGAATATCTTCTCGCAGATCGGAATGATCATGCTCATCGGACTGGTGACGAAGAACGGGATCCTGATCGTTGAATTTACGAACCAGAAGCGGGAGCTGGGGATGAACAAGATGGAGGCCGTCATCGAGGCGGCTTCGCAGCGTCTTCGTCCGATCCTGATGACGAGCCTGGCGACCTCGCTGGGTGCGCTGCCGATCGCGATGAGTCTCGGCGCTGCGGCTACCAGCCGTGTTCCGCTCGGGATCGTGGTGGTAGGGGGAATCATGTTCTCTTTGATCCTGACCTTGTTCGTTATCCCGGCCGTCTATACATTTCTTTCCAGCAAACACAAAGCGCACGTCACGGAGGTGACCGAGTAATAATAAGTATGAAAAACACTTTGATCATCTTTTGTCTGGTGCTTCCAGCAATGGCTTCCCAGGCTCAGAATCTGACCAGTGAAGAGGCGGTACGTATCGCACTGAAGAACAGCATGGGGATCCAGCTGGCCAGGAATAATGTGGACATCGCAACGATCTATAACAGCTATGGCATCGCAGGAGGCCTTCCGTTTGTGGCAGCCAGCGCCTCCGACCAGGAGCAGTCGCCCAGTATCAAGCAGGAGTATGCCGACCCTAACAATAACAGAAAGAGCAATAATGCCTTTTC
>JAFDYG010000128.1 GCA_018267545.1 Bacteroidota bacterium | reverse complement strand
ACAATATGCTGGTATTCGGTCCTTATAGCGCCGACGCCTTCTTCGCCCGGAACTATCATTCGAAATTCGACGCGGTGCTGGCCATGTATCATGACCAGGGGCTGATTCCCTTTAAATCCCTGGCCAGCGGCGAAGGCGTGAATTTTACGGCTGGGCTGCCGATGGTGCGGACCTCGCCCGATCATGGGACGGCGTTCGACATCGCCGGGAAGAACAAGGCCGATCATACGTCTTTTATTTCCGCTATCTATACTTGTATCGACATCATCCGCAACCGGCAGGAATATGACGAGAACCGCCGGAACCCTCTGAAGAAGATGGGCGCCGTGGTCCTCGCCAATGCTGTGGATGAAAAGATCGAGGAAAACTAGGGCCAGCGGCCGTGGAGGCCTAGAACGTCACCAGCTTTCCTTGTACGCCAGCCTGGTCCCTGGTATAAGAGACCCCGCTGATCTTCAAGCCATCCTTATTTAATAATGTGATGATTCCGCCGTCGTTGGACAGCTGTGCGCCTTTGCCCGTCAGGGTAATGATGCTCGGTTGACCGGCAGCAATGGAGCCGCTGAGCGTATCCTTCTTTTTATTTTTGTCCGCAATAGACCATCCATCGATGCTGATGTCCTGGTCGGTCGTGTTCAACAGATAGACGGCTTCGTGTCCGACGTCGTCGCTCTTGGGGTTGACCAGGGCGGCAAAGATGTCGATATCGGTTACTTCTTCCGGCAGTGTCGGCGTGGGGATAGGATCGGCGGTACCGTCGTCCGTGTGTACGACCTGCGATTGGAACTTCGTGAACATCGCGACCCAGCGGTCCTCATCCGGGAAATGGATAAAGAGGCCGCCGTCCGTGTAGACGCCGTTATCTCCTGCGTGGTTTCCAGTGCTGCCCTGGTTCATGTGGATGTCGTGAATGCCCAAACCGGAGTTGATGTCGAAATAATCATCCGGCGTATTGGCCCCGTCGTTCCACTGGCTGCCAAAGGCATAGACGAGGGCTCCCTGGGTCGCTATCGCTTTTTCCACCCAAACGTTAAAGATATCGTTCAGGTCGTTGTTGTCGCCAGTCGTCGAGGCCGGGAGGACGGTCATGTCCTTCAGATCAAAGAGGTTTCCGCGGATATAGTCGAGCGCTGCGGTATTGGGGCCTCCGGGAAGCAGGGTGAAGCCGGCTTTTTGCTCCTTGACGCGGTCCAGGATAGGGTGCTTGTAATTGTCATCCAAATAGAACTGGAGGTCGGGGGGATTGGTGTCGGATTTGACGTTGACGGCAATCCGGTATTCTGTGCCTGCTGCATCGATGAGGATCTGGAAGTGCGGGGAACCCTTAGGGTTCTTTACCTTGGCCTCATTGCTGTCCAGCTTTTCCGTTGCGGTACCCACGAGGACACCATAGTTTGGAACTGCCATAAAAAAGGGTTTAATGGTTTTTGATGAACCTCAAAGGTTCGGAAAAGGCAGGCGCGAAACAACACCGGATAGTAGTATTTATCAAAAGTTAATATAAGGGTACTGCTTGTATAACTTGCTGCTTATCAATGGGACTTCGGTTTTTTCGGCCGGGGGGTTGCAAAAACGAAATGTGTATTCTATCTTTGACCTATCACCCGGCTCCGGGTTCTTTACTTTCAAGCCTAACAAAGACCACTCCCTTAAGATCACAATACCTTCAATCGCGAGTTTTCAATGGACTTCGTCCATATGGTGTAATATGGCCTAATGGCCCAAAGTTCCTTCCTACGAATAGCCCCTGTGTTACCAGTTACTAATTATTCACCTTCTGAAAATTACAAAGATGAAAAGGAACTTATTAAAGTGCTTGTTCACTCCCGCTCTCGCACTCTCTCTTCAAACGCTGTTCGCCGGCGGTCCTGCTGTGACTGTCACGACGGACAATTTCAACTCCCGTCCCGGGGTAAAGCTTTCCGAGGTAAAGGGTCATCTGCAAGGCAATTGCTGGTTCTTCGCCGACTTCGACGTCAACCGCAGCGGATGGGCTCCCAATATGGAAGGGGATGGGGCGATGGTTTCCGGTACCGGCGCAAGCGCTACGGAAAGAACGGGGATCTATACTCCCCTGCTGGACCTGTCTTCTGAAGTTCCGGTTTCTTTTATCTACAGCTTCAACCGGTCGGTGACCGATCGCCGGTGGATCAAGCTTTATGCTACGGATGCCAATGGCAATATTCTTTCTTTGCTCGATAGCCTGGAGCTGACGGGCGCAGGTTCCAATAAGACATATGCGTACGCCAAGTCGCTGCCGATTGCGGCTGCTGGTCAGTACAAGCTCTATATCAACTACCAGGGGATTGGCGGTGATGCGCGGATCGCGATCGACAAGCTTTCGATCGGCGCTGCTCCTCATTATCAGTCTACCTGCAATGTATCGCCGGTAGCGCTTAAGGATAAGTTTTCAGGTACTGCTTCGCATACGGCTAACGGGAACGTGCTCAGCAACGACTACGACCCGAATCATGAGATGATGACGGCCTATTTGCTTTCCGAATCACCGGACGGCCGGGTCGAGCTGCAGAAGGACGGAGGATTTACGTTTACTCCGAAAGACGGATTTACCGGGAACAGCACCCAGTTTGCCTACAAGGTTTGTGACAACGGCAGCCCTTCTCTTTGCTCCATCACGACTACGGCTACGATCAAATTCCCCAGCAAGAGCACGCTGACCGGCTTCCAGGCTCTGTATAGCCGTAAAGAAGTAGCCATTAGCTGGAACAAGGCTTCAGATAACCACAGCACGCGTTTCGAGCTGGAGCGCAGCCTGGATGGAGCTTATTTCCGTACCGTCGGTGAGGTGAAAGCAGAGGATGCTGTACAGGAATATTCATTTGTCGATAAGATGACCGAAGCTACGCGCAAGAACGATATCTACTATCGTCTCCGCCAGGTGGATGGCTCGAACCGGGTTACATACTCCAAGGTGCTGATCCTGCGTTCGTACGGCAGCAAGAGCGTAGAGGCGGTGAGCGTTACGCCCGACCCCAATGTAAACGATATCCAGGTGAATGTGCAGCTGAAGGAAAAGTCCTTTGTGATGGTGAAGGTGACTGATGAGAAGGGAAGCGAGCTGATCAAGCAATCGGCGATGGGAGAGAATGGTTCCAACATGTACAATATCGAAGGGACTTCGGAGCTGAAGCCTGGTATGTATCAGCTGGATGTGATCATCAACAGCAACGAGCGGCTGACGATGAAGCTGGCAAAGAGCTAAGTTTAGCGTTTAATTGAGTATAAGGGGGCTGTCGACAGGCGGCTCCCTATTTTTTTATATTCAGATAAGCTTGCAGGTCCTTTACGTATTCTTCAAAGGCCAGGACGCCTTCGGGAGTGATCTTGCAGATGGTTTGGGGATAGTTATCCTTGAAAGTCTTGGACACGTCGATATAGCCGGCTTCTTTTAGCTTGTTGATCTGGACGCTGAGGTTGCCGGCAGTGGCTTCGGTCTTTTCCTTGAGGTAGGTAAATTCCGCCTCCCGGACCGAAATGAGGATCGAGACAACCGCCAGTCTCAGCTGTGAATGTAATATCGGGTTTAGATCTTTAAACATTTTCTCTTTTTGCTTTCAGGTAACGTTTTCTTAGGATGAGGCCGGGAATAAACCAGGCCAGTTGTGCGGATGCGGCGAGGAACAGCTGTGTATAGGGATAGTCGACGTAGAGGGATACCAGTGCGAAAACCCAGCAGGCGATGCCGCCGAAGATCATGGGTTTAAAGCTCCGGGCGTAGCCGGTGGTAAAGGTCGGGATGCCGTAAACGATCATATAGATAGCGTCCATCTGGGGGACTCTTTTGCCGAGACTGTTCAATACCCAGCCCAACAGGAACATGGATACGGCAAAGCTGATCCAGATGCCGCTCATGAGGTCTGCGTCGTGGGTCTTATAGCGGCGGGCCTTGCTCTCACGGATGGAGATCACGACCTGGGGGATTACGGCGACGAGAGTCAGGAACCAGACGTATTGCAGCTTGGGCATTTTGAGGAAATAGCTGGCAAAGGAGACCAGGCTGCAGATAGTGATCACGCTGCCCCAGAGCAGGGCGCTGATGCCGGTATCATAATAGTCCTTTCTGGCTTTTGTGATCATCCGGGAGATCAGCTCCAGGCTTTCCTGTTCCGTCAATTCTTTTTCTTGTTCCATTTAGGTAGAAAAATGTTTAAACATGTAAGGTAGCGAACCCCGGTAACTTTTGTCACCGGGGTTCGCTAATTTTTTGGTTATTGGCACTGCGCCAGCATCTGTTCTGCCTGCGTGCGGCCCCAGGTCGGATACAGGGGCTTTGGCTGGGCGGATTTGTACAGCGCTATCGATTTTTCGAAGAGGGGTTTGGCCTTGTCCTTGCCACCGCCGAATTGGGGAGGGGTGCCAAACAGGCTCATACCCTGGAGGTAGTACAAGCGGGGATTGTTGGGGTCTGCGGCCATCCCTTTTTGCAGGGCGGTAGCTGCATCCTTGCCGTTAGTCATATAGCGGCTCTGCGGGTCTACGAGCATTTGCTGCGTAGCGGACATATTTTCGACGGCGTACAGCTCAGCGTTCTTCTCGAGGGCTTCGGCCTTGGCGAGGTAGGCGTTGATTTTGGCGGAGTTGGCGTCCTTATCCGTGGTGGCGGGATTCCAGCCGATCCAGGTTTGGGCGAGGGCGGCATAGTAATAGGGCAGCCATTGTGTTTTTTCTGCGTCGCCGATGCGTTCGAAGGTGCCGGCCAGACTTTGAAGCTCGTCGATGGTTTTGGCGGAATCGAGGAGGGTGATGTTTTTTTGCATGGTTTGCGTGTACTTCTCCGATTGGGCGAATCCCGAGAAGGAGAGGAGCATGGCGAAGAAAAGCAGTGCTTTTTGCATAGTTGTAGTTTTATAGATTATTATTAATAGCGTCTTGTGAGCGGTCTACCCCCCAGCTGAGGAAGCAGCCGATGAAATAGAAGCGGTTAGCCGGCGGGGTGATCGGTTGTTTGTACTGACCGCTATAAGAGTAGTTGTAGCCGTAGACCTGGTTATAACCCAGGATATTGCTTACGCTGGCGAACAGGACCACGAAGGTCTTGGCCTTTTCGTTGCCGATACTCGGTACGTATTCACAGCTAAAGTTCAGGCTATGGTAATCTTTGGTTTCTCCGCTTTCGGCGAGGTTGTACTTGTCGCCGACCAGGCGGAAGTTGTAGTAGGGACGACCGGTGGCGTAGCTATAAGTCAGGTTTACCCCGGACTTGATCTTGGTGAAGAAGCGCTTCATGACGATCGAGGCGGTATGGGTGGCGGCAAAATTCGGTTTTAGCTCCGAGGTATAGTTCAGGTAATTGCGCTTGGTGTCCAGATACGAGTAGCTGATCCAGTAGTCGAAGTCCTTGATGGATTTCTTGTCGCGCCAGAAGAGCTCGAAGCCTTTCGCGTAGCCGGTGCCGCTGTTGTCATAGGTAGAATAGAAATAATTCTGAGGAACGATCTTGAGCGGAACGGTCTTTATCAGGTCGTCGTATTTTTTATAGTAAGCCTCTACGCGGAAGATTCGGTCTTTCGACATCTTCTGGTAGTTGATGATATAGTGGGTCGCTTTGGTGAAGCCGATATTCGTGGTATAGAAGAGCTGGTTGTTCTCGGGCTTTTGATAGAACACGCCGTAGGCCAGGGATACCTGGGCTTCGGAGCCGGTGCGGTAGGCGAGGGACACGCGGGGAGCCAGGTCTGAGCGGGCGATGACGGAAGAGTGCTCGTAGCGCAGGCCTAGCTTGGCGGCCAGGGCATTGGTCAGGAAGATATCGGACTCGACGAAGAGCGAGTTGAAATGGTCGTGGAATCTGTAGGCTGTATCGGAGTGATACTGAGCGTTGCGGTAGCGCTGGTTGTTGACGGAGTACCAGTATTCGGTACCGAAGCGGATGGCGCTGAGTCCGCCGAGCTTTTTGTCGAAGACAGCCTTGCCCTGGGCGAGCTGTTGCTTTTGGTCGACGTTGAACGTCTTATAGACCATCCAGAAGGAAGAATCGGGGAAGGTCCTGGGCTGGTTATTAGCGTCCTGGACCTGCTGGCCGATATTATCCAGGTTGGTGCTATAGCCGGCGGCGAGGTCCATCTTCCAGCCGTTGTTGAGGTATTCGCGCCAGCTGAGGTTGTTGTACCAGTTGTGGTTGGTAATGGAAAAGGCGTCTTTATAGTTGAGGCTGTCCCAGTCCTGGCGGCGAAGGCCGAGGTCGTTATAGGCAAAGGTCGTGTAGTACTTGATCATGCCGCCGTTCTTGGTGCGGATGCGGAAATTGGCGTCTCCGTTGTGGAACTGGGGCATTTTAAAATAGTCGGGTACTTGCTTCACCGCTTTGAAATAAAGACCGACGTTGACGTAGTTGTAGCTAAAGCCGTACGAGGATTGTTTGTCCTTTGCCAATTGCTGTGTACCCAGGCCGAGGATGATCGGAGAAATGCTGGCGTCCACTTCCGACTTTTCAGGCAGGTCGATAGATTCGAGCAGGACGACGGAGGACAGGGCCTGGCCGTAGAGGGCGGAGTAGCCGCCGGTGCTGAAGACGGTGCCTTTAAAAAGAAAGGGGGAAAAGCGGCCGCGGGTAGCGATATCGGGTACGCTGGAATAATAGGGGTTGTTGACGACGGTGCCGTCGATATATTGTTTGGCTTCGTAGCCGGCGCCGCCGCGGACGAAGAGGCCTTCCTGCTCGCCGACCTGCTGGGCGCCGGGGAGGGTCTTTAGGGCTGCGGTGATGTCGGCGTTGGAGCCGGCGGTGGTGGCGACGTCGAGGGAGCTGAGGACGGCGCCTCTTTTGGCGTCACCGGCGGTAAAGGAGCCGGCGGTGATGGTGACGGCTTTGAGCTCGCTGAGGGCTTCCTTCATGACGAGGCGAAGCTCGATTGGGGTGCCGGCGAGGGTGATGGGCTGTTCGACGGAGTTGTAGCCGATATTCGTGATGAGGAGTGTTAGGGTGCCCTTCTCGGTGGTTTTGAAGTGGAAGTTGCCGAGGGAGTCGGCGGTGGCGCCGTCGTAGGAGTCCTTTATGGTGATGCTGGCGCCGCGGAGGGGGTGGCCTTTGCCGTCTTTGACGGTGCCGGACACCTGGGTCTGGGCTTGGAGCCAGCCGGAGATAAGGAGGAAGGCGATGAATAAGGGGGCTTTCATGACGAGTCAATTTTGATACGTCTAAGATAAACTGGTTTATTTTATAAACCAAACTAAATTATAAATTAATTTAGACGTCTCGGTGGAGGTGGGGGAAGCGGCGGCGAAAGGGGTGCGGGGACCGGTTAATGGGAAGCGCAAGGAGCGCATGCCGGGGGCAAGAGGGGGCGGAGGGCGGGCGAATGCCGGGAGCGGGATGGCTTAGGGGCAAAAAAAAGCCAGGCTTAGAAAAGCCCGGCGGTTGTTGATCGTACCCTTTAAAACTAAAATTTTACAATATATTGTTATGGTAGCGCTTGCCCGGGTTGGTGCCACAGGAAAATAACTACTATGATAATCAGATGAATACGGGATTGCCCGAAATAATAGTGGAGTAGATGATTGGTACGGATTGTGTGCCTGTCATTCTCGGTCCGCTATCACGGATAACACCAGTGGAAGGATTGGAAATAAAATGTAACGGATTGTTTTTCGGGAGCTTGGAGGGTTTGTCGTGATGACGATGTAAAGATTGTCAAAAGTTTTTAAAGATGCAAGTGTTACCCCTAATTTTTTTGAGAGAAATATTTAGGGGAAAATGCGCGGAAAAACAGGCTAGGCACAGCTTTATCGTGGTCTTATAAAATGAGAGAGCCGCACCTTTTGGTGCGGCTCCCGTCACATACGTGACGCGTATATTATTTATACTGCGGGATCAATCCATTGGCCAGGTCGACCATTTTCTTGACGCCGTCGTCGGGCAAATTACCTTTCTTGAATTCTGCGAGGACTTCGGGCAGCTTGTTTTCCATTTCGAGCAGGAAGTGGTCTTCGAACTCTTTCACCTTGCGCACGGCTACCTGGCGAAGGAGGCCTTGTGTTCCGAGGTAGATGATAGCGACTTGCTTTTCTACCGAGAAGGGAGAGTATTGGGGCTGCTTGAGGATCTCCACGTTACGGGAACCCTTGTCGATTACCAGCTTTGTTGCGGCATCGAGGTCACCACCGAACTTCGAGAAGGCTTCCATCTCACGATAGAGGGCCTGGTCGAGCTTCAGTGTACCGGCCACCTTCTTCATCGACTTGATCTGGGCGTTACCACCTACGCGGCTAACGGAGATACCTACGTTGATCGCGGGGCGGATACCGGAGTTGAAGAGGTTACCTTCGAGGAAGATCTGACCGTCGGTGATGGAGATTACGTTGGTCGGGATATAAGCCGATACGTCACCGGCCTGTGTCTCGATGATGGGAAGGGCTGTCAGAGAGCCACCGCCTTTTACGAGGTGACGGATGGATTCCGGCAGGTCGTTCATGTTCCTGGCGACGCTGTCATCGGCGATGATCTTGGCGGCGCGTTCGAGCAGACGGCTGTGGAGGTAGAATACGTCACCGGGATAAGCTTCGCGGCCGGGGGGGCGGCGGAGCAGCAGGGACACTTCGCGATAAGCTACGGCTTGCTTCGAAAGGTCATCATAGATGATCAGCGCGGGCTTGCCCAGATCGCGGAAGAATTCGCCGATAGCGGCACCGGCGAAGGGAGCGTAGAACTGGAGGGGAGCCGGGTCGGAAGCAGAAGATGCAACGATCACGGTGTATTCCAGCGCGCCGTTGTCTGCGAGGGTCTTCATCACACCTGCAACGGTGGATGCTTTCTGGCCGATGGCGACATAGATACAAAATACGGGTTTACCCGCTTTGAAAAATTCTTTCTGATTGATGATCGTGTCGATGGCGATCGCGGTCTTACCGGTCTGACGGTCGCCGATGATCAGCTCACGCTGGCCGCGGCCGATGGGAATCATCGCGTCGATGGCCTTGATACCCGTCTGGAGGGGTTCCTTTACGGGTTCGCGGTAGATAACGCCGGGGGCTTTACGCTCGAGCGGCATTTCGTATTTTTCGCCGGCGATGGGGCCTTTGCCGTCGATGGGTTCACCGAGGGTGTTGACCACGCGGCCCAGCATGCCTTCGCCGACCTTGATGGAGGCGATCTTACCGGTGCGACGGACTT
>JAFDYG010000127.1 GCA_018267545.1 Bacteroidota bacterium | reverse complement strand
TTAGGTAACGTAAAAAATATTTTTGACAATGAAACGTACATTTCAACCACACAGACGCCGCCGGAAGACCGTTCACGGTTTTCGTCAGCGTATGCAGACTGCCAATGGTCGCAAAGTATTGGCCAGCCGTCGCGCAAAGGGTCGTAAGAAGCTGACTGTTTCTGACGAATCGAAACTGAAATAGACCGGGCCCGCAGGGTTCTTCTATAAAAAAATTGATAGCTTCGGGTTTTGCCCGGAGCTATTTTTGTGATATGCCTCAACGATTCACCTGGAAGAAAGCGGAAAAACTTAAAAGCCGGAAGCTGATCGAGCAGGTTTTTAAACAGGGAAAGAGCTTCTCTCTCTTTCCTTATAGGGTTTATTTACTGTTATTGCCCGCTGATGCTCCCGCCCCTCTCCAGGCCGGCTTTGGCGCCAGCAGCCGCAACTTCAAAAAGGCCGTCGACCGCAATCGCATCAAACGCCTGAGCCGCGAGGCCTACCGCCTTCAAAAACAACCCCTCCTCGACCGGCTAAAAGAAAAAGGGAGCTCGATGGCCGTATTCTTTATTTATACCGGCAAGGAGCTCCCTGACTATAAGATTGCAACCGAAAAGATCGGCGTAGCTTTGCAGAAAATAATAAAGGAAATAGCATGAGGAAGGTCTTACGTATTCTGGCCCTTCCGCTGGTAGCCCTGATCAAGATCTACCAGTGGGTAATCTCTCCGGCGATCGGTCCCCGGTGCAGATTTACCCCCAGCTGTTCCAACTATGCGCTCGAGGCGCTAAAGAAACATGGTATCTTCAAAGGTACCTGGCTCGCGATACGGCGTATCAGCCGCTGTCATCCCTGGGGCGGGCACGGAGTCGACCCCGTGCCATAAAGCTGGCTGCTTTAACCCCTGCGGGCCGCGGCGCCGGCTTATTTTGCCGGTGTCGGTGTCGACGACATCCTCTCCAGGTTTCCGATAATCTCCCGGATTTCCTTCATGCTATAAAATTTGTAGATCTCGGGAACCGAGCCGGCGTCGAAGGAGCTGGGAATCGACGTAAAAGGACCAAAGACCTTTCCCTTTGCATTGCCGCTGATCTTCGCGACCTTCCCTGGTGCGACTAAATAATTCTTATTGGCTTCGCTTACATTCAATCCCGTGGTCAGCTTCTGCAAGCTGTCGAGCTTTTGCTTCAACGCATCCTGCGTGATACGGGCTTCGCCGCCTTCCGCACCGACGTGCTGCATGCTGCCGAGGACGGTGTCGGGCTTGAGGTTGGCAATGTATAAACCATCTTCGGTGACGCTCAGCGTGTTCTTGCCCTGGGGAGACTCAACTTCGAGATTCACCGGGTCGCCGCTGGTGAAATCCAGCTCCTGTTCGTGATGTGTAGTACCATCGGAAATGGTGATGTGCTGTTTGGTGTCGTCGACCTTGATAGTGCCGCTGGCATATACCAGGACTTTTTTCTCGTGGCCTTTACAGGCGGTCAAACAAGCGATGGCTGTCAGTAACAGGAAACCGGATAATCTTTGCATATGGTTTATAGTTTAAAAGGAATTTAAAAACAAACGGCCCGGATATTCCGGGCCGTCATGAACAATGAAATCTATTTTGCAGCGGCATAACGCTCAGCGACCTTGTTCCAATCAACCACGCTCCAGAAAGCACCCAGGTAGTCGGCGCGGCGGTTCTGATATTTCAGATAATAAGCGTGTTCCCAAACGTCCACACCCAGCAGCGGAGTGCCTTTAACTTCGGCTACGTCCATCAGTGGGTTGTCCTGGTTGGGAGTAGAGCTGACCTCCAGCTTACCATCCTTCAGGATGAGCCATGCCCAGCCGCTGCCGAAACGGGTCAGACCCGCGGCATTGAACTTTTCCTTGAAGGCGTCGAAGCTGCCAAAGGTAGTGTGGATGTCATCGGCCAGCGCGCCTGCGGGAGCGCCCGTAGCCTTGGGGCTGAGGCTTTCCCAGAAGAAGCTGTGATTCCAGTGACCACCGGCATTGTTGCGAACGGCGGGGCTGATCGAACCAGCCTTGGCTACCAGCTCTTCGAGGGATTTACCTTCGTTGGGAGTACCGGCAATAGCCTTATTTAAATTGTCGATATATGCCTGATGATGTTTTCCATGGTGGATTTGCATAGTAGTCGTGTCGATATGCGGTTCCAATGCTTCAAACGCATACGGAAGCGCGGGAAGTGTAAATGCCATAACGAATGTTTTAAATTAAAAAAATTAATAGTTGTGTCAATGCCTGAAGGGATGACAAACCTACGTAAAAATGCCCAAAACTATCGCCGGGCCCGGAAAAACTCCTGCATCAGGGTGACACACTCGTTTCTTAACACGCCTCCCAGCAATTGGGTTTTCGGATGAAAAGGCCATCCCGTTACCGACGCCTCCGGACCGCCCCTTCGGTAACCGTTTTTTTCATCTTCTGCTCCATACACCACCCGGCCGATCTTGCTCCAGTATAATGCACCCGCGCACATCAGGCAGGGCTCCACCGTTACATAAATCGTCGCCTCCGGCAGATACTTGCTGCCGAGGTGATTGAAGGCCGAGGTCAGTGCGATGATTTCCGCATGCGCGGTGCAGTCCGTGAGCCGTTCCGTCTGGTTGTGTCCGCGTGCGATGACGCGGTCGTTCATCACGATTACCGCGCCGATCGGCACCTCATCTTCTTCATATGCCTGGCGGGCTTCCTTCAGCGCCTGCTGCATGTAGTATTCGTCGTTCATAGGCGGTAAAGATAGACATAATCCGTAGCTTAGCCGGAGGGCTCCGCCGCCCTGCTTAATCTCTTTGCCATGCACGATCTCTTGCCACTACGCCAGTATTTCGACTCCGGCGCCACGCGTCCCTACGAGTCGCGCCGCCGTCTCCTGCTGCGGCTGCGGCAGCTGATTTTAGACCACGAAGCCGAGATCTCCGCAGCCCTCTACACCGATCTCCGAAAAAGCCCGGAAGAAGCCTATGGCACCGAAATCGGACTGGTCCTCTCCGAGATCAGCTATTGTCTCAAACACCTAAAAAGCTGGATGCGTCCGCGGCGCCTATCGACCAATCTCTTGAACTGGCCCTCTTCGTCCATCCTCTACCGCGACCCGCTTGGCGTCGTCCTCGTCATCGCTCCCTGGAACTATCCTTTTCAGCTGGCCCTGCTTCCGCTGATGTCCGCGCTTGCAGCGGGGAATACGGTCGTCCTGAAGCCATCCGAGCTGGCGCCTGCTACTGCCGCGGTGATCGAAAAGATTTTGGCCGGATTGGATTCCGAAGTGCGGGTCATAAACGGCGAGGGCTCCGTCGTCGTCCCCGAATTGATCCATAGCTTTCACTTCGACCATATCTTCTTTACCGGAAGCGTCGGCGTAGGACGCAGCATTTATCAGCTTGCAGCGGAGCGGCTCATACCCGTTACGCTGGAGCTGGGCGGGAAGAGCCCGGTCGTAGTAGAACCCGATGCAGACCTGGCGACTACGGCCCGGCGTATCGTTACGGGTAAATTTATCAACGCAGGTCAGACCTGTATAGCACCGGATTACCTATTGGTCCACGCGGAGCTAAAGGCCCCGCTTCTCGCGAAGATGAAGGAAACGATTGCTCTTTTCTATGGCCAGGGACAGGAGCTGGCAAAGATTATCAACGAGAAAAGATGGGAAGTGCTGGTGAGCTATCTGCAGCAGGGAACGATCCTCTGCGGAGGAGAGCATGACCGCTCGCGGCTATTTATCGCGCCAACTCTCATAGAAATGACAGACCTGGAGGTGTCGTTAATGAAGGATGAAATCTTCGGTCCTATCTTACCGGTAGTTACCTATCGGACGATGGAAGAAGCGCTGGCGATCATACGTAAGAATCCCAATCCCCTGGCCTTTTATCTATTTACCCGGGATCGCTCGCGGCAGAAGGCGTGGATGGAGGCGCTGCCCTTCGGCGGCGGATGCATCAACAATACCGACTGGCATTTTACCAACCCGAGTCTTCCCTTTGGGGGCGTCGGCAATAGCGGCATGGGCGCCTATCATGGGAAGAGCGGATTCGATACGTTTACACACGGTAAATCGGTTATGCGAACCCCCATCTGGCTCGACCTGGACATCAAGTACCCGCCTTTCAAGGGGAAGATGAAGTGGTTTAAACTCTTTATGCGTTAGTGCGCTCCATCCGGCGGCACTCCGCCTAGTATGCGCAGTCTTCCAGCTGACTGGAGGAGAACGTCGCAACGGCCCGCTCGGGTATAAATCCCGCGTAGCGTTGCTGGACAGCCTGCAGCACCTCTTCGATTTCTTCGACCGTCTTCATCTGGACCAGCTGGTTGCGAAATTCTTTGATATGCGGGAAGCCCTTGAGGTAGTTGGTATAGTGACGACGCATCTCGAGTATGCCCACCACCGGACCCTTCCATTCGACCGAACGCAGGAGGTGATCCCGGATAGCCCCGGTTCGCTGCTCGATCGTAGGCGGCGGCAGGTGCTTGCCCGTTGCAAGAAAATGTTTGATCTCGTTAAAGATCCAGGGATAGCCGATGGCGGCGCGGCCGATCATGATACCGTCGATACCATAGCGATTCCGATATAGCAGTGCTTTTTCGGGTGAATCGATGTCTCCGTTCCCAAAGATCGGGATCTTGATCCGCGGATTTTCCTTCACCTTGGCGATCAGGGTCCAGTCGGCCTCACCCTTATAGAGCTGGGCCCTTGTGCGGCCGTGGATCGTGAGGGCCTTGATGCCGACGTCCTGCAGCCTTTCGGCTACTTCCTCGATATTCTTCGACTGGTCGTCCCAGCCCAGGCGGGTCTTGACCGTTACGGGCAGCTGGGTGCCCTTAACGACGGCGTCCGTCAGCCGGACCATCGCGTCCACGTCCTTCAGGACGGCGGCGCCCGCGCCCTTGCAGACGACCTTCTTCACCGGACAGCCGAAATTGATGTCGACCAGGTCGGGTTGTACCGTGTCCACGATCCGGGCGCTCATAGCCATGGCCTCTTCGTCACCGCCGAAGATCTGGATGCCGAAAGGGCGTTCGTATTCGAAAAAATCCAGCTTTTGCCGGCTCTTAATGGCGTCCCGGATCAATCCTTCGCTGGAAATGAACTCACTGTACATCAGGTCGGCGCCATTCTGCTTACAGACATACCGGAATGGAGGGTCGCTCACATCTTCCATGGGTGCGAGTAGGAGTGGGAAGGAAGGAATTTGTATCTTGCCGATGTTTATCACGATAAAAGCCCAAAATTACAATTTAATTGTCCAACCGTTTCAAAATTCACTCACCCTGGTCACAGCTGGCCCTGTTCCTGTTTGCACTGGGAAGCGTCTTTGTCCTTTTCACCCTGGTGTATATTTTTGCGTCGGGCGGTCCGACCAGCGAAACCGCGCGTAAGCTGCCCGATTTCTCTGATCCTCAAGTAGTTGCCCGCCAAAAATGGATCCAGGCGGCCTGGTCTGTCTTTATCTTTGGAGGTACGGGTCTGCTTTACGCCCTGGGGACCTTCCGGCGTCGCCCGATCGAGGAGCTGGGCTTCCGCCCTGCGCCCAAGCCCATCTTCTACGTACTGGGTGTCCTGATCCTGCTTGTCGCCTTTCCCGCAGAGGGCTGGCTGGGCACGCTGAACAAACACCTGCAGCTGCCCCAATCCCTCGTCGACTCTCAAAAAGAGACCGATCGGGAAGTCGCCGCCATCCTGAAATTGAATTATCCCTTCGATATCTTCCTCAACCTCTTTATCGTGGCCCTGCTGCCCGCGATCTTTGAAGAAGTCTGCTTTCGCGGCGCCCTGCAGCGGATCATGATCCACATTACGAAAAGCCCCTGGGCCGGGATCATTATTTCAGCCCTTCTCTTTTCGGCCTTTCACATGCAGTTCCAGGGACTATTCCCCCGCTGGCTGCTCGGCATCCTGCTTGGCGCGGCCTATTGGTACAGCGGAAGCCTGTGGACGCCGATCCTGGGGCACTTCATCTTCAATGGCATCCAGGTATACGCGGCAGGTTATTATCCCAGTATGCTTACCGACGAACCTTCCGTACCTTTCTACTGGGGGCTGATCAGCCTGGCTGCGGTGGCCGCAATCGTATACCTGATGAGCAGGCTTTCGACCACCAGCTATGCACAGGAATACGGTGATTACCGGGAACCCGATGACCTGCTCTCCGAACCCTCTTAATTTTCGACATGGCGTTAAATCCTGCTATATTCAAAACTAGATCCCTCACGGCTGCGGTATTCGTGATCGTCATGCTGGCGGGTCTCCTGTGGAGTCCCTGGAGCTTCCTGGTACTCTTCTCCTTTATTCATTTTGGCTGCTGGCTCGAATACGAAAAGATCATGGTGCTGATCAACAAGGAGTATGCGGATATCTCTCCGCTGCACCGTTATAGCGTGATCATCGCGGGCTGGTGCCTGATGCTCTATTCGGCGAATGGCGGACTGCATATCGGCGAGGTCTACCTGCACACCATCGGCAAGTGGGGGTGTATCGGTTTTCTTGCGCTCTTTGTAATCGGCGAGATCATACAATACAAGACCCTCAATATGCGCAATATCGGCCGATCCGCGTTGGGCCTGCTCTATATTTCGTTGAGCTTTGCGCTGCTGACCTACCTCCGCACCGTATATTACAAAAGCCAGTTTCCTCCTTTTGCAGACCGCATGCCCGTGCTCATGATCATCGGTTCCATCTGGATCAACGATACGATGGCCTATATCGTGGGCTCGCTGATCGGCAAGACGCCTTTTTCGGCGATTTCGCCGAAAAAGACCTGGGAGGGCACCATCGGCGGAGTGATCCTTGCCGTTGGTGCAATGGGCGGCATCGCTCTTTTATTGCACTATCCTCCGGTTCCCTGGATGGTCGTGGCGCTGATCGCCGCCATTACCGGGACGGCGGGAGACTTGCTGGAAAGCAAGCTGAAGCGTATGGCGAATATCAAGGACAGCGGAAGCATCATGCCCGGTCACGGCGGCTTCCTGGATCGCTTCGACTCCCTGCTGATTGCTACTCCGTTCGCGTGGTGTTATCTGATGTGGATTATCGGATGACCCGGAAATTACTTAGTTTTGCCGTTTAACTGATTATAGTAATGACAATTCATAGAGAAGGTTATAAGACGATTGCCATCAGCGCACTGGCCTTTGCAGTGATCAACCTGGCTTCCTTTTACTTTATCAGCGCTCACGAAGCCTGGCTCAGCGGTCTTATTTTCGTAGTCACGCTGGCGGTATTGCTCTTCCTGATCTCGTTTTTCCGTGTTCCCAATCGTAAAAAGACGACCGGGGACAACCTGATCATCTGTCCCGCCGATGGAAAGGTCGTGGTCATCGAGGAAGCCGTCGACGAAGAATATTTCAAGGATAAGCGTCTGCAGGTCTCCATCTTCATGAGTCCGGCGAACGTCCACCAGAACCTCAACGCCATGAGCGGTGAGGTCGCCTATAGCCAGTATCACAAGGGAAAATACCTCGTGGCCTGGCATCCCAAATCCTCTACCGAAAACGAACGCCACAGCGTCGTCCTTCGGAATAAGCACGGGGAAATCCTCGTCAAGCAGATCGCCGGCGCCCTCGCCCGCAGAATCGTCAACTACCTGCAGGTAGGGCAGAAAGTGGAGCAAAGCACAGAGATGGGCTTTATAAAATTCGGGTCCCGCGTGGACGTGCTGCTGCCTCCCGGTACAAAGGTCCAGGTTCAGCTGAACCAGACCGTTCAGGGCGGTGTCACCGTGTTGGCAAAATGGGATTAATTGCGTAAATTGCTAGTCATGAAAAAGATACTCATCCTCTCCACCGCCGCTGTTCTTTTTACCGGCATCGCCTTTGCCCAAACGGGAAAGGACAGCACGGCTGCAGCCTCCAAGGTCAAGGCAAAGAAGGAGAAGAAGATGCCGAAGCCCTGCCCTGGCAAGACCTGCGAGAAGGAGAAATCCTAGGCAAAAAATCTTAGAATATCGTTTCCAATTCTTTTAAGGAGCTCACCATATAAGTGGGCTTTACCGATGGCGCTACGCCGATGTGGTTGACATAGACCTGGTCGATGCCCGCATTGATGCCCCCCTGTATATCCGCCTCGATACTATCCCCGATCATGATGCTTTCGGCCGGAAGAGCGCCCGCCCTTTGAAAAGCATATTCGAAGATCTCTTTATGCGGTTTCAGGCTATTGGAACCCTCCGAGGTGATCACTTCCCTAAAATAATCGCTTAGTCCGGAATTTTGCAGCTTGTTGTGCTGCACCTTCTCAAAACCGTTGGTGATCAGGTGCAGATGATAGCCCTTTGCGCCGAGATACTTTAGAATCTCTATGGTGTAGGGAAAGAGGATATTACGCGACGGCAGCGCTTCCAAGAACTGTACGTCCATGGTCCGGGCAAGGGGCTCGTCTCCGATCTTGAAGTCCAGCAGGGTCAACCACATCCGTTTCCAGCGCAATTCATCCACTTTTATATAGCCGTTCCGGTAGCGATCCCAGAGCTTCTCGTTGTGGGCGCTGTACCGTTTGTGAAAAAGGTCGAAGTCGTGAACACCCCTTGCCTGCAAACCGAGGGAGTGGTATAGCTGCTCCAGGGTCAGCCGGCTATTGGCCTCAAAATCCCATAGGGTATGATCCAGGTCGAAGAAAAGATGTTTATACTTATATTGCATATCGCACGCAAGATAACACTTATGAATTGTATCATCACCGGAGCATCGAAAGGACTGGGTAAAGCAATAGCGGAAAAATTTGCAGCGGGAGGTTATGATCTTTATCTCTGCTCGCGCAATGCAAAAGCATTGTCGGAGACTGCGGAACAGATTAGTTCAAGCTATCCCGCCGTTCGTATCCGGCATGTCGCGCATGATCTCGCAGCAAAGGAGGAGGTTTTGGCTTTTGGACGCTGGGTGCTCGATCAGGGCGCAGCGGTCGATGTGCTCGTCAACAATGCCGGACAATTTATCCCCGGCAGCGTACACAACGAACCCGAAGGAGCCCTCGAGAGCCTGATGGCCATCAACTGCTATAGCGCCTACCACCTGTCCCGGGTGCTTGTCCCCGGCATGATGGCGCGTAGGCAGGGGCACATCTTCAACATGTGCTCCGTGGCTTCTTTTAAGGCCTATACAAACGGGGGGGCCTATAGCATCACCAAGCATGCGCTGGCCGGCTTTTCGGCCAATCTCCGGGAGGAAATGAAGCCCCACGGCGTCAAGGTGACCACGGTCTATCCCGGGGCGGCGTATACGGACTCCTGGGCGGGTAGCGGCATTGACCCTCACCGCATTATGGAAGCGGCGGACGTTGCGGAGATGATATATGCCGCCAGCCGGCTGTCCCCGCAGGCTACGGTAGAGGAAATCCTGCTGCGGCCCCAATTAGGAGACCTTTAACAGACGGTCTGTAAATCAAATTTTATCTTTACAGAGTGCTATGTGCTAGCTATGAAGCCTGAACGACCTATAAAATCAACCGTTATCGTCAAAAGTCTACGCCTGCTGATTATTGTTTGGATAGCTTTACTGCCGGGTCTCTTCGTCTCCGGCCAGGTGAAGTTTACTACCGTCGTAAGCAGTGAAGAGGTCGGGCAAAAGGACTATCTCGAAGTAGAATATGTCGTCGAGAACGCCAAGCAGATCGACGATCTCACACCACCTACCTTCGCAGGTTTTCGGATCATACAGGGACCCATTCAGTCGAGCGGCATGAGCATCGTCAATGGGGCCGTTTCTCAATACAAGGCGCTTTCTTTTGTCCTGCAGCCTGCTCGAACAGGGAAGTTCTCCATCGGGGGCGCTTCGGCTACGGTCGACGGTCACCCCATGCGTTCCAATACGGTCGTTATCACGGTTCACGCGGGCGGAAATGGCGCCGCCCCGAATGGAGGAGGCAATAGCCTGTCCGGCGCCGGCAATTCTCTCTTTCCGCCGATGAATATGTCCCCCTTCGAACCCGAACCCAGGGACGTAGACCGGGAATACATCCTGAAGCCTGGGGAAAATGTCAAAGAGAAAATCCGCAAGAATCTATTCGTTAAAGTTCAAGTGGACAAAAACAGCTGTTACGTCGGCGAACCCATCGTCGCCACCTATAAACTCTATTCGAGATTGAGCAGCGAATCCAGGGTGACCAAACGCCCTTCGCTCAATGGATTTAGCGTTTATGACATGGTCGACCCCGCTTCCGACCAGGTATCTGTCGAGAAGCTGGGGGGTAAAGACTATACCGTTCACATCATCCGCAAGACGCAGCTGATTCCGCTGCAGGCCGGTAACATCGACCTC
>JAFDYG010000126.1 GCA_018267545.1 Bacteroidota bacterium | reverse complement strand
CTGGTCCCTCGCCTCCACAGCCAGCACATCATATTGCTTCCAATTAGCCGGCAACGACAGCACCAACTCTCCACGCTTCCCCGGCGCAACATCCGGCGCCGCCACAGCACCCGCCGTCCCCGGTACCGCAGCCTTCCAAGGACCCGCAGTAGTCGTGAGCCGCCAGGAAAATTTACAAGCATTCAAATTCGTATACAAAAAACGATTCTCTATTTCAAACCTTCCATCGAACGCCGCCGTCACCTCACGACGAAGAAATTTCACCGGAGCCCAAACCTCTTTCACCGTGTAGTAGCTTCCTTCCTTCTCCCGATGCGGCCCCAATATCCCATCCGGGCCATGGTCCTTATCCGCATCCAGCTCCCCGCCCCGGTCCGTCCTCACCACCGCTTCATCCGAAAAATCCCATAAAAAACCTCCCGCAGAAAGCGGCTCATTCCACATCAGCTCCCAAAAGTCCGATAGTCCCGCTCCATGACCGCCATCATAAAGACCATGCAGAAACTCCGTCGGAAACACGATCTCATGACCATGCCAATACGTCCCGTTTCCATAATCGTAATTAATATAATGTTGCGTATCCGTATGACGAAACACCGCCCAGGGATGAATCAACGGCCGCCCCTGCGGGTCCAGCTGATCGAACAGCGGGTCAAAATCAAAGTTGCTTCCCCCCTCGTTCCCATTGTCCCAAACGACAATCGAAGGATGATTGACATCCTTCTCGATCATCTCTTTCACAAGCCCTGAACCTACTTTTGTATCATACGCATGATGCCAGCCCGTCAGCTCATCCAGGACAAAGAGCCCCAGAGAATCACAAGCCTCCAGAAAATGGTCGTCCGGCGGATAGTGCGACATCCTCACCGCATTCATGTTCATATCTTTCATCAGCTGCACATCCAGTATCGACAAGTCCCTGCTGGTCGTCCTCGCCGACTCCGGCGAGAAGGAATGTCTGCAAATACCCTTGAACTTAACCTTCACCCCATTCACATATATCCCATCCCGCTCCCGGAGCTCTACCGTCCGGAAGCCAAACCGCTGCCCTACCGTATGCACAACCTTTCCCCCAGCCGACAGCGAATAAACTACTTTATACAAATTTGGCGCTTCCGGATTCCACTGCCTCGGCGATGGCACATTTCCCTTTACCCGAACCACCGTATCACCCCAATGCACAACCGCCCCAAAAGGCTCACCGACCTTTTCACCCCCCAGGGTATACACCTGCGCCGTCAGCTGATTGACCTCCCGGATACCCGACAGGCTTACCACCGCCGCGAATTGTCCGTCCCCCTTCGCATCCACTGCCTGAGCGCTGATATGCTGCGCAGGCAACGCCTCCAGAAACACCGGCCGGAAGATTCCGCCAAATATCCAAAAATCGCAATGCCGCTCCGCCATATTCACCGACTGATTCGCAGACTCCTTGCTGACCGTCACCTCCAGCAGGTTCGACCTGCCGTAATGCAGCAAAGCCGAAATATTGTATTTAAACCGGTAAAAGGAACCCTGATGAACCACTCCTGCCGACCGTCCATTGATCTTCACCTCTGTATCCGTCATGCTCCCATCGAAGACGATATTCACCTGCTTCCCCTTCCAATCCGCCGGCACAGAAAAGCTATACTTATAAAGCCCCTTCTCATGTCCCCGCACCGAATCCTTATCCAGCCCATAATTATATTTCCCAAACCCCTGCACCTCCCAATTCGAAGGCACCGGTATCGTCGTCCACTTCCCCGAATTCCTCCCCTCCGTACAAAAGAACTGCCAGTCCACCGTACGATCACTCCCCGTCCCCGACAAAAACATCGTCTGAGTCTCCTGAGCAAAAGCCAGAACCGGCAGAAAAAAACTAATAACAAGTATAAATCTCATATTACTTTATTGTCCGGAAAGGCATTGCAGGCAAGCCCTCCTTATTATATAAATTAGGTTGTGCCGATTCATTCCACCCAAACCTCACAGCAACCGGCGAACGAACGCCCGAAGCCTCCACCACTATCTTATTTTTCCCTTCAATCTTCGCCTTTGCAGGCACAAACTTACCATCAGCCCCTGCTACCTCAAACCAGTCCAGCGCCTTCCCATCATGACTCACCAAACCGCTCCCCACCTCATCGAACAATACCTCGACCTTCCGCCCCTTCACCAAAAAGTTCTTATACACCGGTCCAGAATACACCAACGTCTGCCCATAATCCTTTGCCAGCGCCCACAAAGCCAACCTCCGCCCAATCTCCCACTTATACGCCGGATGCAAATCCTGCACACTATCCACCAAATCCGTCGTAACCACCATCCCCGTCTTCGGCAAGACCAACGCTTTCCCCTGCGCCTCCCAAAAAGCCGGCTCCGTATACACATTATGTGTATCATGCGAATAAAGAAATGGAGCAATCTGAACAAAATAAAACGGCGCCTCCGGCCTTTCCCACAATTCCCTCCAGCTATTGATCAACAGTTTCATTTTATCCGGATACCTAACCGTATCACTCATAAAACAATTCGTCTCCCCCTGATACCAGCAAAAACCCCTCAACGCATACGGCGCAAGCGGCTTCACCATCGTCGAAAAAAATTTACCCCTGGACCTGGCAGTGTCCCCATTCTCCTCAGGCAAAAACGGCTCGATCGCACTCCCCGGCACCGCATTCGCAATCACCCCAATCGGCACATGCAATCGCGCATATAACTCCTTCGCAAAAAAGTACCCCGGCGCCGAAAAGTCGCGAAGCGACTTCCCCATCGCCGAATCCCAGCTCACAACAGTCCCCCGTTTACTATAACTCGTCTTAACCAAAAAGATCCGAATATTTGCATTCCCCTCCTCCTCCGGCCCCTTACTAAATTTACTATTCTTTCGCATCGTATACTCCATATTCGACTGCCCCCCACAAAGCCAAACCTCTCCCACCAGCACATTCTTAAAAACCTTCTCTCCCCCCGCATCATCCACAACCCTCAGTTCCCTTCCCACCTCACTCGCCGCCATAGCCCCCAGTTCCACCCTCCACTTCCCTTGCCCATCCACCTTTACACTCCGAACCTGCTCCCCAAACCTTACCGTCACCATCGACCCCGCCACACCCGTTCCCCAAACAGGCACAGGCCCCTCCCGCTGCAACACCATATTATCCTCAAATATCTTTGGCAACGCTAAAGCAGCGCCCGAGCCCGGCACAACCCCCTTCAACCATATCGCATACGACCACGCCGCCGCACTACTATCCGGCTTATGCGCCGCATCCCGATACCACTTCCCAATATTCGCAAACGGATAAACCGGAACATCCACCAATCTACCATCCGCCAGCCGCAACGACACCTCATACCCCGGCCCCAAAATCCCCGCAGGAGTCGCCACCTGCCGCAGCGCAACCCCCTCCTTCAACACATATCGCACACTATCCATCCGGGTCTTCGAAAAATCCGCCGTATCCCCCTTATACCAAATATCATCAAACGCATAAACCACCGGTCCCCTCACCAACGCATACGGCGCATCCCCATCCGGAGAAGTCTTATACGGCTTCCGATCCGACGTCTTCAAATAATGATCATGCCGCACCCAGCTCAATTCCATCGGCAGCTCCAACACAATAGAATCCCCCGCCTTCCAATCACGACGAACTACAGCATACCGACCCGGCACAACCCCATCTACCCGATGACCGTTCACCGATAAAACCGGAGCCTTACACCAGCCCGGAATTCGCACATGAACGGCCCCTAACCCTCCTTCCACAATAATCTTCACCCTTCCCTCCGCCGGATACTCCGTCTCCTGCCGAATCTTCATCTTCCCCACAACAACCTCCGACGGTATAAACTGATTGATAAAAACACTCCCAGAAGCAACCCCATATATAAACTCAGGTAAAATCGACATCAGTCGATGCCCGCTCCCCATACAACAATCCGGCTCCCTAAAATATCCCCTCGGCGTCACCCCATTCGGCGGGGTAAAATAATGACTCGCATCTACATCGATCGTCTGCTCCGCAAACACCTGGTTCCACATAATTCGCTCGATCGCATCCGCATATTTCGTATCCCCCGTCAAACCCAATAATACCTGCGACAGCTCCATCCACGACATCGTCGCACAAGTCTCCATCATTTCCCCCGTCAATGGCAAAACATGATCTTTCTCATAATGCTCCCCTACACTCACCCCTCCGGTTATATACAGCTGCCGCGAAGCAATATCCTTCCACGCTCCCACCACCTTCCGCAGATAAGAGCTATCCCCGGTAGCCTGAAACATCCGCAGCATACCCAAAAAATTCATCTGAAACGTATGACTATGCACATACGGCTGTATCCCCTCAATCCCCATCTCTCCCGCCGCCACCTTATCCAAATTCGAATACGCATCCCATCCACTCCACCGGTCAATCGACCCTACCACCCACCGCGACCAATCCAAATAACGACGATCATGCGTCAACGCATAAAGCCTCGTCATCGGGTCGATCAACAACGTCCCCTCCCACGAATAATGAATGCTATGTCCCGCAATGTCCGAATGCTGCGTCCCCTTTAACACCTTCCCCTTGTTCTCCGGCGCATGCACCGCAGAAGGCCAGAACTCTGCCTTGCCCGGGCCGATATGCTCGATAAAATAATCTCCCAGCCGACGCGCCGCCTGTAGTCCACGACGATCCTTCCATACCTCGTACGCTGTCAAAAACGCATGCTGCAAAAAATACAGCTCATACGCATCCATTCCCCTCAACGGCTTCTCCGCCGTCCGCACCGCCGGACTGGTAATTCCCACATACCCATCGGCTGCCTGCGATTTCAACACCCGCTCATACATCACTCTTGCCTCTTTCTCCAACCCCTCATCATGCGTCCTGGCAGAAGTAATGATCGCCGACTCCAGCCACTTCCCCGGTTGCTCCCCCTGCCTCCAATCCCAAGCCGTAAAATCTCTCTTTTCGATCATCCCAACATACTTGTCGATCGGAAAAACCTTGATGAAATTCACCTTATTCTTCTCCAGGCGATCTCCAACAAACCCTCCCATCATACGCACCTCCGTAGCCGGAACCGACCGCTCGACCTGCCCCGAAACCGAACCAGCCCACAATAACAATATAATAAACCTAAATCTCATCGACTCGTTTTCAAATAATGAATCTCAAACGTCGCAGCAGGCGACTTGTCTCCAGCATGAGGCTTATCCTCCGTCTCCTCCGCAGGCGACTCCGCCGTCGGATAATGCCTCGCCTCTCCCGTCCTGAACACTACATGTCCAAAGCTCAGCACCGGCGCAAAAAACAGCTGCGTCAATACATTCTTCCTATTAATATTCACCGTATACATCCTCGTATCCATATCCAACAAAACGCGGACTACATACCTCGTCCCCGCCGTATACTTCAATAGACTCTTCGTCCGCGCCCCCGCTTTCGCAATCAGCTCCCCATTCGGCTCGAAGCTCATCCGCATCGCCGGGATATTCTGCGCGTCCTGGAACTCGATCTGCAATTGCCCATGATCATTCTGCCCCGGCGTAATAGAAAACTCCGCCTGCATCCGGCGAGAAACCGGAAACGCCCGCTCCGCCATAGCAAAATCATAAGGGTCCTCATCTTTCAATATCAAACAGCGCTTCCCATCACTCCCGCCACCAACACTCACCGGCGCCCACAACGGGCTATAAATGTTCCATAAAGACAGCTCTTTCCCAACCGCGAGAGAATCAAAAACATCATTCACATCCGCATCCACCCTATCCGTCACCGGAACCGGAATCTTACCCACCCAAATATCCTCCTTGTTCATACTATACGTCACCCACATATTGCCATCCGGCGGAATCCCATTCCCCTCTTCAATCCCCCGCACATACTGCGGACCATAGCTCTTATAGTTCCCTCCATAACGACAAGTCGAGATCTCCCCCTGGACCAATAGCAAATTGGTATAATCCAGCCCATCGGAAGAAGTCGATATCGCCAGCGGCCAACGAAACTCCGACGGATTATAAACCGTAGAAAAATGACCATCCGAAGTCTTCTGCCCCCAGATCTTCGCATTGGCATTGACAAAATGAGGGGCGCGTGTCACCGCCGACCAGGTCTTGCCCTCGTCTTTGCTGATACCCGTCAACGCATTCTTCCACAAGCCCACGGCCCGGCCGTCCGGCAGATGATAGAAGTTGAACGCTTTATATTCTTTTTGTAACGGAATCAACGGGTCCTTCCGGTCCGTCTCCTCCACCCACTGCATCATCATCAGCGGAGTAGCCATCAGCTCGTTACAATCCGCGATAAATCCTTTATCGGAACTGGAAGTATAATACGGATATGAAGTATTCCCCGCATTCCAGGCAGGGTTATAGTGAAGAAAATAAATAGGGCCCCAGCTTCCATCCGCATGAATCTCCCGGACCACCCGACCGATTCCCTTCCCGTCATTCGGGTCGTCATGCGGGTCCAGGCAGATCCCATAAAAACCCAGGACCAGCAGCCGCTTGGCCTTCGAAACATAAAATCCCATCCGCTGATGCATCACAGCGAAGAGATCCTTTGCGACTCCCTCATGTCCCTCCTTCTTCGTCCCATCCGGAACCCGATACGGAGGAAACACCACCACCGGCTTCGCCCAGTGATAGCCATCCTTCGAAGTCGATAGCAAAGTCTGCCCCGGAGGAACACTCTCCCCCACCTTATCGCTCAGATACTCTAAATAAAATGTCTTATTCCAATAAGCCAGCATCGGCGCATGGTTGTACGTCCATCCCGACCCCTCCGCCAGCTCAGGATGCTCCCGGTTTGCCCGCAGCACCTGTATATTGTGAACACCTACCACCGGCGCCAGCTGCCCATGATGATAGTCCACATTCGAAACCGTAGTCCCGCTATAGTGAACCATCTCCTGGGCGCTAGCCCCAGCTGATACACCCAGCCCCCAACAGAGGGCTGTATATTTTAAAAAACGATTCATCAAACATTCACCACCTGCATCCAGGCCTCGGCCATCAGCCTCGCCCCCGCAATACTGGGATGCACCCCATCCGGCGTCCAGTAACTCCCCGGCGCCGACTTCAACGCCTTATCATAAATCTCCTGATAAGGAATAAATGCCGCGCCAAAGCTATCCGCAATCTCCCGCGCCGCCGCGCGATACTCATCAAAAGCCGGATACCACTTGTCATCCACCGCACTCAACCCCTTTACCGCATACGGCTCCCCAATAATCAGCCGCACCTCCGGAAACTTCTGCTTCGTCCGGTCCAGCAACGCCCTATAATCATCCCGATACGTCTGAACCGTCCCCTTATATCCATTCACCAGCGTATGCCAGAAATCATTCACCCCCACCAGCACGCTGAGCACCGTCGGCTTCAAGTCCAGACAATCCGCATCCCATCGCTCCGCCAGCTGGTACACTTTGTTCCCGCTCACCCCCCGGTTATAAATGGAAAAACTCTTCTCCGGCGCCCTCCATAACAATTCCGAAGCCGCGATAAAAGGGTAGCTGGTTCCAAGCGCCGCCGGGCTATTCGCAGCCTTGTCATCCTTCTTCCTCCTTGCATCCGTGATCGAATCCCCCTGAAAAAGAATAATATCATCCTTCGACAGCTTCACCCTCCTACCCTTCGAAGCAGCCGCCCCAGGCATCGCCGCACCAACAATCTCCGGAATATTAACAGCCAGCAAACCACCCAGCGAAGCCGTCTTTAAAAAACTACGTCGTGTACTCATTTTTTTGCGTTTTTATTTAACCGTTCCAACGTCTTCCGGTCCACCCTAACCACCGTCCCATGCTTATGCCCCACAGGGACCGAAACCTCCGCACCCGTAAAAGTCTTGAAATCGGTCGTTCTAACCGCTCCATACTTCTTCTCTCTATAACTATCGAAATAAATATAATACGTCTTCCCTACCTGCGCCACACTCGGCCCCTCCGTAAACTCCGGCGTAAACGCCTTCGAGTCATTATGATACGGCCCCGAAGCCCGATCGCTAAACGCTACCTTGATATTCCGCTGATTCCTCGTATTGTCTTTAAAAACCAATACAAAATCATGAGCCCCGCGTTGCACAATCATCGCATCTATCACACTATACCCCGGGTCAAAAAACAACCTCGTCGGAGCAAACGTCTTAAAATCCTTCGTCGTCGTACAATACAACCGGTGATTATTTTTCTCATCCTCAATCCCCTTCGGAAACCGGAAAGGAATCGTAGTCGCCCAAACGATGATAAACTGCGCACTATCTTTCTCATAAAAGATCTCCGGCGCCCACACATTGAAAGCATCCGCCTCCCCCGCCATCACTGGGACGAATTCCTGCGGACTCCAATGAATCAAATCCGTCGACGAAGCATAGCCAAATCCCTTATCCCCATTCCAGCCCGAAGTCCACACCAGATGCCAAACCCCATCCGGCCCCTGCGCCATCGAAGGATCCCGCATCAGCTTCTTCTCCCCGATCTCCGGCTTCAGCCAGGAACCACCCAGGTCCGTCCAATGCGTCCCATCCTCACTCCCCAAAAAATAAAGCCCATCCGTCGCAGGCTCCCGAAAGGACGTAAACAGGTACGCCTTCTTCGCCGAGCCACAAGCGCCTAAAAAAACCAACAAAAACAAATACCCGTACTTCATCATTATTTCACTTTATCCAGTACCAATACCCAGTCATTTCCCGGCGCAGGCGTTCCCGGCGGGTCGAAGCTCAGCATACCCTTCCCCGGAAGTACCCCAATACGCTGCGAGCTTCCATCCTTCGGATTGTACCAGGACGCCTCCAATTGCACAGCCCCCAATACCGACGGATTCACTTTCAACGAACGACCCGTATACGTATATATAAAAGCATATCCAGGCCCCCTCGTCGCCAATACATAATCGTTCCGCAGCCCTTGCTCCAACACCATCGACTGATCCGGCTCTCTATCGAACGGACGCCCCAACATTAATTTCTTCAGAAACTGCATCTGCCCCGCCCCCGGATCACCAACCGCATCAAACCACGGCGTCTTCGCCCCATAAGCACTGCCCTTGTCCGAAGGCCGCAAAAACTGCATCACCGAATTATCGCCATAGGTGAATCCACAAGCGCCCGCAAAAACGCTCCAATACCCGTAGCGCCGAACCTCATCCGCCGACCACCGGGGCAACGTCGTATCATGCAGACCATACGGTATCTGCTCATAGGAAGGTTCCGCATCCAACACCGGCCGCACCGGCTTCTTCGCATAATCCGCCACTATATATTTCCAGTTGTCTTCTCCATAATGAGGGTCCCCCGCCGACGTATCCTGCGCATAGGTCCGGTGCCCCGACTGCACGCTATTAAAATCCAACCAGGGCTGCTGGTGAAACCAGAACGAAGAAGAAGCCCTGCCCCTCGGGTGAAAGGTGATCAGATGTTCCCCTCCCTCCGCACGCAGCACGGAACCGATCGCATTCCAGGTCTCCTGGTACTCCGTCCCCTTGATATCCCCCCCATTCATCCAAATGATATTCGATTTATTCCCATACCGCTTCGCCAGAAAGGAAGCATACACCTTCCCCGTCGCCGGCCCGATCTTCCCACTCTTCACCACACTCCCCCAAACCGGCACGAGCGCGATATATATCCCCTTCTCCGCAGCCTTATCGATGACCCAATCCAAATGATCCCAATATCCACCCTTCACATCCTTCGGCATCGCCAGGTTCTTCCCCACAAGCGCTGAATCTCCATACGCATCCGCATCGTTCAATCCATGCACCACCATTACTTGTATTACATTAAAACCCTTCTTCCGCCGGTCTTCCAGGTACTGCTCCGCCTCTTCCCGTTTCAACTTGGTCAGCAGCAGCCATCCCGTGTCACCCAGCCAAAAGAAAGGTTCCCCTTTCTTGGTCTTGAAATATCTTCCATTTTCAGAAACCTTTAAACCCATCTGTCCCACCGGCTCGATCCAAAAAATCCCCTTCTCTCCTACTTTTTCGACTGGCTCTATCTTCCCGCTCTCCATATCGACCCGATAGACAACGGCCTTCTCCTTTAGCTCCACACTCTTATTATAAACGATACGTCCACCATGTTCATCCGCCAGCTCATATTCCCCCTTCGGCCGCATACCAGCCGCCGCCTTTAAAAAATGCTCGTCCTTCACCGGAATATTCGCCAGCGACCCTCCCCCCATAAACACAGCCCAGCCGAAATTGTCACAGCCCTCCGCCGAATACATCACCGCCTTCGACGGGTATTTATCACGATACTCCCTGACCGCCCTATACACCTGCTCGAACGAAGTCCGCTTCGGCTTCAGCAACCGCTCGTGCTGACGGGGCGCCAGGCTCTGCCCGCCCAACGGCGCATACACCTTTCCATCCTGCTGGTAATACCAATACCGGATATCGATTACGTCGATCACCGACGCCCGCCGCGCATCCGCCAATATCGCATCCTGCACATCCTTCGTCGTACTCAATCCTATCACTTCCCGATGACGCTTCTCCACCTCCCACTCCCGGATCTTATCGACCCAAAACTGGACAAAGTGCACCGGACCCGTGAACTCCGCCCCGATCAGCTGAATCACCCCGCTGTTCGAGGAGAAATTGTCCAGGCACTGCCGGATAAAAGCCCGGTGCAACGCCTTACGAACTGCATGCGTGGTATCGTAAAATTGCTCCGCCATAAAGATGCGCTTGTCCCCCGCAAACGGAGGCGGCTCGGGAAACCCAGTATTATTGATATTATTGGCAGGCCTCCACGGAAAATCCGCATAGTGCGCACCCGCCTCGATAATATTATGCTGGAAATAATTCTGATGGATCAGCACCAGTCCCTTCTCATCCGCCAGATCGGCAAATCGACGAAGCCTCCCCCAATAAAATTTGTTGTACTTCGTCAGATCGTACTTGCTCAGTCCATCCCAGGCCGTATCCTTCCCGCTCCTGGCGAACGGCAATTCGTAAAATGGCGGCCAAACGTCTCCGTCCAACCTCCGGATCCGTTCATGATCATCCCGGCGACGCTCATACCAAAGACCATAGTTATGGTCCATCGCCACAATATGACGCGCCGACATCTCATCCGTCATCGCATCCAAATCGTCCGTCAACCCCGTCCCCGTCCGACCCGGTACATAACGCGTAATCGCCGGCTTCGCGTCTTCCAATCCATAAGGCCGCACCGTCCCCATCCACCAGGGTTCATAATTCCGGCGTCCCGACAATACCGCCCCATCCCGCACCAGCCAGCCATTCTCTATCTTCATCGGTGCCGCCTTCACAGGAGCAGCAGCACCCAATAAATCAAATTCATCGAACATCGAGACCCTATCTCCTGTCGTCGGAATCGGGTCCCGAACCGAAGCCTGATCAATCCACTCGCTCATCGAAACACGAGGCTTCTTCGACAACGCGATCAACGCCGCCGCCTGACCTACCGTCGGACTGCTCGAAGCCTCCGTCTCCATTGGCAGCACACGCCCCCTATCCTCACCACCGATCCTTTCCTTCAACTGAGCATAGTAAAAACTTCGCGGTTGCACGGTAGCGTTGGATTCATTCCAATACCCATCTCCTCCAAACTGCGCCCACGAACCATATGACCAATTCTGCGCGCCCGGTGGCCGGTAACAATTGATCCGGGCCGCCGTACAATTCCAAAACAAACTATTGGCCGCACACCAACCCGCACCCTGCCCATCCTGCTCCCGGTTGGCATAGCTCAGCACCTGCGCATCCACATTGACGACGTCGAAGAGCACCCCCGACGCCCAGCTATCGATCGCACCGCTAATATTATAAGGATAGAAAGACTGACACTGGACAAAGGCGTTCGGCCCCGGAGCACAGTAACCAACGGCAAAATCATGAAAGGCCCGCTCCGAATAAAGCCGCTGAAACAAACACTGCCCCCCCGTCGTGATAAATGCATTCCTTCGCTGCCCCCCGATCTCCGACACCGGCGACAGATATTTACAATCCTCCACCGTTATCCGGTTCGCCGTCTCCAACACATCCACCGCCGAACCCGCAAAATGCTCGACCGTCACCTGCCGAACCCACGCGTCTGAAACATTTTCGAGAGTAATCGCCATCCAGCTATGCGCCTCGTCCTTTACATTATGTGTATCATAAACCGATCGGCAAAGCAAATTTTCTACGCCCACTCCTTCAATCCGTCCCGCCCAGACATACCCCGCAACCCTCCCTCCTCCATACGCCGTATCCAACGCCGTCGTGATCGGCGCATCCAGCGTAATTCCATTCCCATCCACCGCCGTCACCCGACGGTCCCAATACACATCCCGCTGACCCGGCTTCCAGCCCAACGCAGATATACCACCCCCAAACGTCTCGACCCTTAGTAATTTTATCCACTCCGCCGTCGAAGGACGATGGACCAATACCCTATCTCCAACCTTGAACCCGCCGCCATCCACATGCATCTGACGGGCATTCACCGGCACATACCCATCCGTAAAAGCCGCTTCTCGCGACACCACCCTATCATTCACCCCCGCAATCCGGATTAACGTCCTCCGATCAGTACCCGTCGCCAGTAGCACAGTAGCCCCGACACCGCTTCCCCTCAATACCACCCCCGAATTTCGGATAACAAGACTACCCGAAACTTCATAAACACCCTTCTGCAACAGCACAGCACCCCGCTGCTCAACAGGCAACGACCCCACATAATCCAACGCCGCCTGTATACGCGACGTCGCGTCACCACCCTTCACAGGGACAATGACGCGAACTGCCACATTCGGAATGGGGACATCGCCCCCTTTATAACCGCTAAAAGAAAAGTCCGGAATTCGATCTCCCCGCTCATCGGGAGCATACACCAGGTGCCCACCCTTCACCGCCACCGGCGGCGGCGGTTCCGGAGCCTTGGTCTTTTTTTGAGCGATCAGAGGGCCGGAGAAAAAAACACCGGCGGCGACAAAAGCATAAATGAGCTTCATTATTATTTAGTAGGCTTTTCACCCTTCAAAGCCAATGCATTCAGATAAACTTCGATATTCGAATATCCCCCGCCGTTGACAGCTGGCTTTGCAGAATCATTCGGATCCTTAGGATTCAGTCCGTGCTTCACCTCATACTCATCAGGCAATCCGTCATTGTCGGAATCCTTATAAGGCGTCCCCTTATAGTTCGGATAACCACCCACCTCGAATACCTCCGTCACGATACCCTGCTTATAAGAATCCTTCGGCAATTTACGAACATGGAACTGAGGAAGAGTATCGGTATTCACTTCTTTGTAAGTTATTTTACCCGTCCTGACCTGCTCGACCACCCGGGCATCTACCGCATCCCGGACCGGCAGCGTAGCCCCCACATTGGTCGTCACAAAGTCGAAAGCCTGCTGCGCCGTCAATACCTTCACCGGCGGCATCGGGAACGGCTGGTCCACCTTCATATAGTCCTTGTACGGACCCGCATCTTTCAGCTCTTCCACCTGCACCCCTCCTGCCCAGTTGTCCTTGGTAATCTCAGGATAACCATCCATGATGTTCCCATTGACATAGCAGCGACCAAAATATTTCTCCTTCAGCTTGCTCCTGCCCGACTCGGGTTTCAGTATCCGATGCCCCACCGCCTCATCCTTCGGCGTCACAGGACCCGGCTTGAAATAGTTATTGATGATGTTGAACAGGCTCGTATAGTCTCCCCCATCCATCGAACGGTGATGCCAGTTGAAGACGATATTGTTGACGAAGTTGAAGACGCCATTCCAGCCTACCGACGGATTACGACCCGTATTGTCCGCCCAGAGATTCCGGACCAGCATACAGTTCTCTCCGCCCATCGTCGTTCCAAACGCGTGATTCCAGGTATCCAGCGATTCCGCAGAGATAGAGTTGGAGATCGTGATATTCACCGTCCCCTTCTTCTCTTCTTTGGAACCATCCATCGGGTCATACATATGCCGGTACATCGACATATTCTCGTCCAGCCCCCAGCTCGTAGAAACATGGTCGATCATGATATTCCCGACCGGATTGCCACCCAGCGCGTCATCGCGGCGGCCCACATTGGTCTCCCCACGGCGAAACCGCATATAACGAATGACAACGTCGTGCGTATTGACCCAAAACGACTCCCCAGCCACACAAATCCCATCCCCCGGAGCCGACTGCCCCTCGATCGTAACATAGGGCGCCCGAACCATGATTGGACTCTTCAGCCGAATGATACCGGCCACATTGAAGACGATGATCCGCGCCCCGCCCTGCTCACAAGCCCAACGCAGCGTCCCCGGACCCGCATCCTCCAGGCTGGTCACGACAAGGACCTTTCCCCCATGACCACCGAAGCTATGCGCACCGCCGCCTTCCGCACCTGGAAACGCCAGCAGAGAAGACTGCGGCAGGTCCGTAGGACGACCCGCCCAGGGGATATAGGGCTTGCCATGCTTCGCATCATTGTCGACGATCGGCCACGCCACCTTCCAGGCCGAATCGCTTTTCCGATATGCTTCTTTCATAAGCGCTTCCGTTTGCGCCTTTACTTCGGATGGAATATCCGGATATTGGGCCGAAGCTGACAGTGAAGTTCCAAAACCAACAGAGGTAGCTAAAGCTGCAAATAGAAAAAGTCGATTCTTCATTCGAAATAATTTATTTAGTCGGATCGAAAGTACCTGCCGCACCCGCAAACGGCCAACCGATGGTCTGCTGCAGCGCAGGCTGCTTTGAAATATTACTTGATGGAATCCCATACACATAAGCCGCCGGCTGGAAAGCGATCACCGCCTCACCCGTAATCGGGGCAGCCTTCGTTGAGAAGAATTTCTTATACACCGTCGGATTCTCCACGTCGATCGTGTCCCTCATTTTCAAGGTACTATTCGGCAAAGTCTTGTCCAAATCGGTCTGCTTATACGGAGCATTGATCGTAATCACCAACTGGTTACGCGTGATGCCATTCAGCTTGTCAAAGGTCCGCGTACGACGCAAATCGTCATTGCGCTTATCCTCGAAAGCCAGCTCGATCCGGCGCTCCAGCATGATCGCATCCTGCATCGCCGCCTGGCTCGCCGCAGGATCCAGTCCATAGTTGCCATCCGTCCCCGGCTTGATACCCGCACGCTTGCGAATCGCCACCAGTTGCGCTAAAGCCTCCGATTGACGCCCCGTGGCATTCGCACACTCCGCCAGGTTCAGCAATACTTCTCCCATCCGCAGCTCCACCCACCAGGTCTTGCCATACTGCGAATTGACCGGCGCAATCGACGTATCCACGTTCTTGCGGCAATAAAAACCAGTCGTCGTCAACGAAGTCTTCTCATCCGCAACAGCAGGATAATTCCACTGCTTGCGGCCGGCTACTCCGCCAAGACCATAAACGGCTCCATTATAAACAATCGTCGAATAGAATCGGGGATCTCTATTCTTCCAATAAAAAGTATCATTATAAGGATAGGTAACGGAGGCAGTAGTAATCGACTTGCCATCCGCCATCGGGTAAGCCTGCACCAGGTTCCAGGTCGGATTGTACGACTTGCCGCCCGTAGCATTATTCCCGGAGTAAGGCCGTACCGAAGACTCCCAGTTATTGGCTATCTGTGAAACCGTCGTGCTGCCGTTGTAAGCGCGGAAAAGAATAGGTTCCTTATCCGCCGCATTCGAAGCATCCAGCGCAATACGGGAATAGTTGGAGTACAACGCATACCCGGCCGCCGTCAGTGAATCATAAGCCGACCGGTTCGCCGTATACGCACGCTCCCACCTTGCACCGTCATTCTGAGGATTGAACTGCGGGCTTGCCCACAGCAGCAATACCCGCGCCTTTACCGCCAGTGCGGCCGAGCTCGTGATACGCCCCTGGTCATTCCCCGACCAGGTAGTCGGAAGTATCGAAGCGTAGCTGAGATCGCGAATGATGCTATCCACCAGCTGAGACGTCGGAAGTCTCGGCAAATTCAAGCTATCCGTAATCCAGTCCAGCGGCTTGGTGATATAAGGAACACCACCATATACCTTCATCAGGTTATAATAACACCAGCCACGCAGAAAATAGGCCTGCGCCTTCATCGGGTCGATCACACTCTTAGGCAGCCCGCCGCCATCGATATTGGTCAGCATCAGATTGATACGACGGATATAAAACCAATACCCCGCAGAAGAAGACGTAAAATAATCCGTCTCGCTCTCCGATGTCAGCGTTCCATTCAGAATACCCGCAGTAGAACCGCCATTGCACTCGTCGCTGATATTGTGGAAGGCCGTAGGTATCGTCGTGCTGCTCGCATTGCTATAGTATACCGGCATGATCAGCTGGTACAGGTTCGAGAGATAGATATTGACGACATCCGCATTGTTCCAAACTTGGTCGTTGGGAACCCCGTTGAAGTCGACCTTATTTAAAATCTTCTTACAGTTGGTCAAACCGACCAGCATTAAGAAAAGACTTGAATATATGATAAGCTTTTTCATCGTTATTTTTTTTCCGGGTGGTGTTATTATAAATTAAGGTTTAAGCCAAAAGTCCAGCTGCGAAGGATGGGATAATCCGTCGTCTGGTTGGACCGGGGGTCTTTGAAAGGCGTGGGATTGATAAGCGTCCACAAGTTGATCCCCGTAATATACGCCCTAACCTCGGGCAGGTGGTGAGCAGTCGTCCAGGACACCGGAACCGCATAGGACAGCTGCATATTGTTGATGTACATATAGGTGGCGCTCCGCAGCCAGAAAGTAGAAGCCTGGTTGGCCAGCGGCGCATAGATGGCCGGCAGGGCCGCATTCGTATTATTCGCCGTATATGCGTCTTTCCACATTTCGAGCGATCGCGCATCCTTGGTCGGCGGCGTGATGTCCGCCTTCGCCCAGGTCATCTGTCCCCCCACACCCAGCGATATATTCGTGCTAAATCGCAAACTCTTCCACTGTACCCCGAAATTAAATCCCATTCCAAAGAGATTACTGGAACGCGAAGCAATCTGCGTCTGATCGAGATCACTGATAAACCCGTCGCCATTGATATCCTCGAAATTCAGGTCACCCGCACGAAGCGTATCTCCATTGACCAGCCACTTCGGATGCTTGGCATTCCATGCGTCCGCATCGGCCTTTGTCTTTACGATGCCCGTAGCCTTATAGCCCGAGATCCCACGGTCCGCACGCTTGCCGATCGGATATTTATAGCCCGTATCCGTACCAGGGCTATAGTAACGGCTGATCACCTTGTTGTCGCTCCAGCTGAAATTTACCGTTGCAAACACCCGGATATCCCTGGTAATATCTTGATTGTAGCCTATCTGAGCTTCGATACCCCAGGAATTCAGGATCCCGTGATTCTGGTTGGCCACCGTCGCACCCAGCACATTGGGCACCGAGGCCGTTGGAGCCTCCAGCATATCGTATTGGTGTTTGTTCCAGTAGTCGAGGGTAAAATTAAACTTCCGATTCGCAAACGTACCGTCAAAGCCCAGATCTTTGAAGAAAGCCCTCTCCCAGGTAATTTGACTGTTGGCGATCGAAGTGGAGTTCAGACCATTCGTAAAGTTCGAGTTGCCGAACAGGTATCCATTTGTCGGAGTGTAACGCTGAACGAAACCAAAAGCGGAAGTAGCATCGTTCCCCGTCAGACCAAAATTAAACCGCATCTTCAAATCATTCAGGAAATGAACATGATTCTGGAAGAAGTTCTCTTCCGAGATCTTCCAACCCACCGAACCGGCAGGGAAGAAACCCCATTGTCTCTCCGTCGGGAAGTTGGGAGAGGCGTCGTCACGGAACGAACCTTCCAGCAGATACTTGCCCTTGAACGCGTAAGTCAGCCGGCCCAGGTAGCTCACCCGGCCCGTAGACGTGCTCTGACCGGAGAAAGACTGGAAGCCCTGACCCGTATTGAAGCCAAATACCTGGTCCACGCCCGGGATTACCTGCGTGCTCGCCTGCGTAGTCAGGTAATCGCCCGTATTCTGCGACTGCTCGCTGAGTACCATTACGCTGAAATCGTGATCGCCGAATCTGTTGGCATAGGTAATACCCTCCGTCGCCTGCCAGTTGGAAGACATCGAAGTGATCTCAGCCAGCTGGTTGGAGTTGGTGATCGTCTTCGGGCTGAAGGTAGGCGTCAGAATCACATTCTGCGTACCCGTACCGGACAGCTTGCTTATACCAGGGTTCTTGTGTACCCCCGACTTCACATAGTCATAGGTAAGATAAGAAGGATAATATTGTTTTGCGAAATCGTTAAAAGTGTTCCGTCCATACTGTGCACGCAAGGACAGCCCCTTGATGACCGGTATCTTATACTCGATCGAAGCATTCAGCGAAAACGAATTCTGCTTGTCCTTCGCATAGCTGCCCGACGCTGCCAGCGCAGCTGGATGCCAGTTCAGCGGAGTATAATAATAAGGATTGCCGTCTACATACATCGGAACCCAGCCAGGCACCGACAACAAACCACCTACCGTAGCATTCATCTGGTCCGACTGCTCCGATACCGGCGTACCCTTTGGCGCAGGACGGTTATTGATGGCGTTGTTGGAGTTCACCGAGATTTCAGTCCGCAGCCCTTCGACGATATTGGCCGTCATCCCCAGCTGAATGCCATATTTGGTCTGCGTTACATCCGTCAGGTTACCGATTTCGTCGTAATAATTGACACCGGCGAAATAGGTCAGCTTCTCCGTACCACCGCTCACACTTACCGTATGCTTCTGGATCGAAGCCGGCTTCCACACCTGGTTAAACCAGTTGTAATTGTGCGCCCTGATGCTATCCATCTCTACCGGGGTGAAAAGCTCCGTCGTAGCTATATTGTTCGGATTGGTCGGATAGTTCCTTACCCAGTCATTGAGTAAATTGGCTTGATCGAGGCCCGAGATCATTCTCGGCTTCTTCGCCGCATCTTCCGTAGAATAAGACCCGGCATAGTTGATGCGAGGCTTGCCCGGCCTGCCCTTTTTCGTCGTTACCAGGATAACGCCATTGGCGCCGCGAGCACCATAAATGGTTGCCGAAGCGTCCTTCAGGATCGTAATCGACTCGATCTGCGAAGGGTCCAGATTATCGAAAGCCGTCTTACCCGTAGGGTCGACCGAAGTCCCCGTACTGATAATGGGCGCTAATCCATCGATGATATAAAGCGCATTCGGCACAAGACCCGCAAAAGTCGTCGCCCCACGAATCGACAACGACGTCGATGCGCCAGGCTTACCCGCAGACTGCGAAATCCCTACGCCCGGAACCTGGTTGACCAGCAACGTAGAGAGATTGGCCGCGGGAAGATCGACCACTTCCTTTGGATTGATAACGGCAACGGACCCCAGGATGTTCGACCTCTTCTGGGTACCATAACCAATCACCACCACGTCGTCCATCTTCTTGTTATTGCTCTGCAACCCGATCGTAATGGCGGAATTACCATCGGTCTTTATTTCCTTGGTATCATAACCCACATAGGAAAACACCAGCGTGATCGACCCCGGCCCGGCAGGCACCTGCAGATCGAAAGCGCCCAGATCATCGGTCGTCGTTCCCTTGGTGCTGCCCTTCAGATTCACGGAAACGCCCCGCATAGGCTCCTTGGTAGTTTCATTGACTACCTTACCATTGATAAGTTTGGTGGGAGCTTGCTGCGCCAGCAATAAAGTGTGTTGCAGACTAATTAGGAGTAGTGCGAGTGTGCACCTCGTCACTTTTTTCAATGACATATGGCATTTAGTTTTAGGAGAGAAATTAGCAATCATTATTTATTTAAATAGGTCAATTTACTTCGTCGCCCCATTGGAAGCCCCGCTCCCCTGCTGCCTCCGCTTCTGCCACTCCTCACCCGCCTTCTTCATATCATAACCCTGAGCAGACAGATAATTATTGATTCTTCCCTTGTATTTCCCGAACCACGCATGCTTCTCCTGTGAAGTGCCGCCGTCCATCGCGTGTTCCCTCGCCTCGGTCAATGCGGCCAAAATATAATCCTTCTGATCCGTAGTCAGATTCGGTAATTCCTCCTGATACCCGCGATAGGTCACCTGCAGCACCCCGTACGTCATTCCATCTTTTACCTGATCGACCTGCTGCCCGTTCAACGCAGCCGAAAGCTGACGCAAATAATCTTCATGCAGCTTGGTCACCTTCGCATCCACGTCTTGCTGGACCTGCTTCTTCAGCGAATCCTGTACATTCTTATCAAGCGCCGGCTGCTGACCCTTCAGTTGCTTCAGACGTTCGTCCCTTTCTGTATAAATGGTGTTGAGATTGAAATATTGATCGGCAACCAGCTTGCGGACTTTAAAAAATTGAGCGGAATCAGGTAAGCCCAAGGTGGCAACGATCTTGCCCGCACGTTCTGTAACTACCCGGATATAGGCCGTATCCTCGTTTCCGGCAGGACGGACGCCCTGTATAGTTGCATGAACACCTCCGAAGGAGAAGGTCAAAAGAAGAGTAGACCCAAGTGCAAGCAAGCATTTTTTCATATGGAATTAAAGGTACAGGCCGCCAAAAGGCGAAACAATGTAAGGTTTCACTATAATGATGGAATATTTTACTATTTTTCGTAACTTACCCTTAAACCAAAACATTTTGTATGAACCGGCTAACCTTTGCTTTCCTTCTCGCCGCATGCCTTTGCGGCGCCCTCTCCTCCTCCGCTCAGAGCGACGCAGACATGAAAGCCATGATGGCCTACGCTAATCCCGGCCCCATCCACCAAATGCTCGCCAAATCCGTCGGTACCTGGAAAGGCGACATCACCACCTGGATGCAGCCCGGCGCCCCGCCCATGACCACCGCCGGTGAAACCACCAACCAAATGATCCTCGGCGGCCGCTATCTCCAATCCAAAAATACCGGCAACTTTATGGGCATGCCCTTCGAAGGAATCGGAGTCATCGGCTACGACAACGCCAAGAAAGTCTTTGTCAATTCCTGGATCGACAACATGGGAACCGGCATGATGTACCTCACCGGCACCTGGGACGCCGCAACAAAAAGCATCACCTTCACCGGCACCATGGTCGACCCCACCGCCGGTGGCGACGTCAAAGTAAAAGAAGTCATGAAAATGGTAGACGACAACACCCAAATCCTGGAAATGTACTCCATCACCGGCGGCAAGGAGTTCAAAAACATGGAGATAAAATATACCCGGAAATAACTTCCTATCTCACAACTATTTCTGTAGTAGCCGGCAGAAGCCCCTGGCCGCCAACACGCACCAGGATTTTGCCGGCTTTTTTCTTAGCCCTTATAATCGCCAGACACAGCCCATTGAAAGCCTTATGCCGGCTGCCCCTAAAACTTTCCATCCCAGCCTGATACCCATTATCCATCCCCGCCAGCTCTCCCTCTCCTTCCACCTTCACCTCCAATTCATTCCCCGCACCCGGCACAACCCTTCCCGCAGCATCCACCACCTTCACCGTCACAAACGCCAGATCAACCCCATCCGCCGCAATCCTGGACCGATCCACGCTCAACACCACCTTCGCCGCCGCCCCAGCCGTCCTCACGACATCACTCAGCACCACCTTCCCCCCCTTTCTCGAAACCGCTTTCAATTCCCCCGCCTCCCAACGAACCTTCCAGCTCACATGCAGATCATCCCCCACCTTACGCCGAACCCCAAGACTCCGCCCATTCAAAAACAGCTCTACCTCATCCGCCTGGCTATAATAGGCCCACACATCCACCCAATCACCCGCCTTCCAGTTCCAATGAGGCAGAATATGCAAAACCGGTTTAGCAGTCCACTCACTCCTATACATATAATAGATATCCTTCGGAAAGCCCGCCAGATCGAAGATTCCAAAATACGAGCTCCTCGCCGGCCACGGATACGGCGTCGGCTCCCCGATATAATCGAACCCCGTCCACACAAACACACCAGAAACCCACGGACACCTCTTCGCCGCCTTCCACGTCGCCTCATGCGTCGAACCCCAATACGCATATACATTGTCGTATGCCGATACCGTCCAATCCGCATTGCCCCCCACCACCGGCTCCTTCGCCGAAGGCGGCCAGCGCCGCAAACTGTCCGCCGGACCATCATAATGCCCTCTCGTCTCCAAAGCCGACGTCGTCTCCGAAGCAATAAACGCCTGCCCCGGATATTTCAACGGCACCGAATCATACTTTTCATGATTATAGTTGAGCCCCATCACATCCAACACACCACTCCGGTAGATGAAGTTCTTCATCGTATCCGTCTCCGTCAACGCAGACGTCACAGGCCGCGTCGAATCGAGCTCCCGCACAATCCCAGCCAGCCTCCTCGCAATCCCAATCCCCGAACTATCGAACTGCTCCCTGATCTCATTCCCAATGCTCCACATAAATACCGAAGGATGATTCCGGTCCCTCATCACCTGGTCACGCAAATCCCGCTCGCTCCACTCCCCAAAATCCAACGAATAATCATACTTGTTCTTCTTCTTCCGCCACATATCGAACGCCTCATCCATGACCAAAAAACCTATCGAATCGCACAAGTCCAAAAACTCCGGCGCCGGCGGATTATGCGACGTCCGTATCGCATTACACCCCATCTCCTTCAACAGCTTCAATTGCCTCCGCATCGCCGCCGTATTCACCGCCGCCCCCAACGCCCCCAAATCATGATGCAAACAAACTCCCTGTATCTTCAAAGACTTCCCATTCAAAACAAACCCCTTCTTCGCATCGAACCTGAAACTCCGCACACCAAATTTCGTCTCGTAACGCTGCCCATCGATGTCCACCACCGCCCTATACAGATAAGGATGCTCCGGCGACCAAAACTCCGCAGCCGGAATAACAAAATATTGCTGTATCGTCCTTAAAGAATCGCCGAAAACATGACTTCCCTTCTCTTCATCAACCTTCCTCCCCTCCGCATCATAAATAGTCGTTTTACAATCAAGAGCATAATCCGCGAAAGAGGTCGCTCTGAACCTCGTCACAACGCTAACCGCAACTCTTTGCCCCACTATCTTCGGCGTCGTCACCTGTATCCCCCATTGATCCACCGCCGTAGGGCCCAGCATCTCCAGCCACACATGCCGGTAAATCCCCGACCCAGTATACCATCTCGAATTAGGCTGCTGACTATTATCTACCCGCACCGCAATCACATTATCCCCCTTCCTGTTCATCCACTTGTCGATATCATACCGAAACGAAATATATCCATTGGGACGCTTTCCCACATAATGTCCATTGACCCACACCTCACAATTCCTATACACCCCATCGAAATCGACAAACACATGCTTATACTCTGGAACCCTAAACATCTTCCGATACCACCCCACGCCCGCCGGCAATCCCCCCTCACCCTGACCCGTCGAATTTGAAGCGCTAAAATCCCCCTCGATACTCCAGTCATGTGGCAAATCTACCGTCCTCCAGCCCGAAGCATCATACCCCGGCGCAGCAAAAGCCGAATCATCTCCCAGATGAAACTTCCACCCCGCATCGAAATTGCTCCGGCCGGCCACCACACGAGGCTCAAAGCCTAATTCACTCTTCCCCTTATCCACCGAAGTCGCCACCGCAATTCCCCTATTCCCCTTCTTATCCACCCCACAGTAATAGTGATATACTACCCCCTTGTATTTTACCACAAACGACTTATGCGCAAACACCTCGTCATACGGCTCCGACGAAGAAATAAGATCGGGACCCGTCCAATCCGTCCAATGCACCAAATCGTATGAACAAGCAAACCGATTGAACGCTCCCCCCTTCCCCGGCCAAAACGCCCCAAAATAAAACATCACATACAGATTCCCCATCTTCTGAATATACGGGTCTCCCGTAATCCCCACCAAATGGTCCAGCACCGGGTCCTTCCGCTCCCTCTTCCAATGCACCATATCATCCGACACCGCCATCCCAATCCGCTCCGCCCCACGTCGCTTATCCAAACTATCCCCATTCGCATTATAATAAAGGATAAACGGATGCCCCGTCAGCTTCCGCTTGTCCCAAACAACCCAGCTCTTATACATCGTATGGTTGTCCCACCACGACACACTGGAATCATGAATCGTCAGTATCGGCTTCTCCAACCGCTGCCACTCATGAACCGTTGAAGGGTCCCCCGAAGTAAACGCCATCCCCTCCGACAGCACACCCGCCTCATACCCACGCGTATTCCCGCCAAAATAAGACATCCAATATTTCCCCTTATATGGACGAAGCTGATAGCTCCCTCCCCAATCATAGTCCACCAACGCAGCATACCCCGCCTTCTGATTCCCATCCCACTGCGTACTATCTCCAAATGACATAATCCGCCCCTGTGTCGCCCAGTGCAGCAAATCCGCGCTCTTCGCCAGCCAGGTCTCATAACCCCTTCCGTCGAAAATAATGTAGATCATATACCAGCTATCCCCCTTTCTGAACACACTCGGACAATCCAGCTTCTTCGAATGCTCGGGCGGCGTCACCACCAGCCCATATTTATACGGCGTCTTCACCTCCTCATACACCTTCTTCATCGTGCTCTCCGAAACCGCATTCCCCGTCACCACCCTAAAATTATAGCTCCCCGACCCCAGCTCAAAAACCGCAAACCCGCCCTCACGCCGGCTTTCCTTAGCTTCCTTCCAGTTCTCTGTAATCACCGCCCCCGACGGCACAGGCACATATACCGTCGCCCTCGTATTTCCCGGCACCACAATCTGCATATCGAATGTCCCCCCCACCTTTTTCCAGTACGAAGAAATCAACCCATAAGGCGAACGATAATCCGCTTGCGCCCACTGAATCCCTCCCACCATCTGCGGCTTGATGACAATAGACCTAAAAGCGACACCCTCACTTCTAATCCCACCCAACCCTTCATAAAACCACTCCATCAAATGCCCCAGCATCAAATGATTATTCGATACCGAAGGCAAGGCCTGCCAGGACTCCGTCAACGCCGTCGCTCCCTTCGCCAGCTGATACCCATATCCCGGTATGTCCGTCCGGCTATTCATGGCATAAATCACCTCCGGCCTATCCGCCAAAACTCTCAACAAATAGCGGTATCCAATATCCCCCGCAGTAAGCCCATTCTTTTCTACATCCGCCACGATATTATCGAGCACACGCTTCTCTGCCCCCGAAGGAACCAACCCCATATACAAAGCCATCGCATTGGCAGCCTGGCTCCCGCCGCCAACCTGGCAAATCGTCGAATCAAAAAACTTCGCCCGAAACGCAGCAAGAACCTTTCCCCCTTTCTGCTCCATCTCTTCCGCCCCCATCATACCCAGCAAACGCGCTACACCAGCCACAATCTTATAATCATAATAATACATAGCCGTCGCCGTCACCCCCTGGGGCGTCCGCTGCGAAAGCCCCGGATGCTTTGGCCCAATATCATACCAGTCTCCCAACCCCTGCATAAGAATCCCATCCTTTTCCTGCCTCGCCAAATAAGCCAAATACTTCTTCATCATCGGATAAGCCTCTCTCAAAGTCACCGAATCCCCATACCACTGATACAAATACCACGGCACCAGGATACAGCTGCTCCCCCATTCCGGCGAATCCCGGAACGGAGATCCAAAAACCGTAAACTCCGGCGCAATCTCCGGAACAAGCCCCTCCGAAGTCTGCGCATCCATCATATCGTGAACGGCCTTCCGAAGCAAACCCGAAATATCATAATTGTAACGAATCGAGCTCCCCATCAAATGCACCTCCTCCAGCCACCCCAGCTTCTCTCTGTGCGGACAATCCGTAAATACCGATGCCATATTGCTCTTAATCGCCCACCTGATCAAGCTGTCCGTTCTATTAAACAGCGAATTCGAAGAAAGAAACTTCCCCACCGTCTCCGCCGAATTCCGTGTATGCAACCCCGTCAGTCCCACCACCTCTGCCGGCCCATCCACCTGCAAATACCGAAAACCATAATACGTAAACCTCGGCTCCCATACTTCTATCCCATCTCCCTTCAACGTATACTCCCAGTAATAAGGCTTCCCTGTCGCTTTTTGATTGACACCGCTGTCACCAATCAATTCCGCAGGCGTAATCCGCACCACCGCACCCCTCGCACCCCGAACCTTTATCCGCACAATCCCCGAAACATTCTGCCCCAGATCATAAATACCCGGCCTAACCAACTTCGCCGGAAACTGCTCGAAAACCTTCAGCGGTGCCGCCTCCTGCGCCACCAGCTCCGGCGGCCCCTTCACAAAAACCGGCGCTCTCCAATCCTTACCCCCTTCCAATCTTGCATCATAATCCTCACCCCCATAAATACTGGAAAAAGTCACCGGCCCTGCAGCCACCTTCCACGACCCATCACTTACGATATCCTCACTAGTCCCATCCTGATACTCCAGCACCACCCTACAAATCATCTTCGGATACCCATAAGCCGTAATCAATTTATGATACCGCTCCCTCGGCACATAATAAAATCCATTCCCCAACATAACCCCCACCGCATTATCCCCTTGCTTCAATTGCTTAGTAATATCGAAAGGTACATACAGCGCCTTCTTGTCATACGCCACCCATCCCGGGTCCAAAAAATGATCCCCCGCCTTCTGCCCATTCACGCTCATCTCGAAATGCCCCAGCCCGCTCACAAAAGCCGTAGCCCTCGCCAACGGCTTCCCCACCCTAAACTCCTTTCTAAACAAAGGCAGCACATCCCTCTTAGGCCTCGGTGTGTCCGGCATTTCCTCATACCCAATCCACCTCGCTCCCTTCCAATCCGAAATATCGGTAACCAAGGAGCCGGCACGGCTCCACTTCGAACTATCCTTCCGCCCCTCATCCCAAACCATCACCCTCCAATAATATGTCTTACCCGGCGCCAGCGCCGGACCACTATACGGAACTTCCAGCGAAACATCAGAAGGCATCTTACCCGAATCCCAAACCAAGCGCCCCCACAAACTATCCTCCCCCACCTCGACCCGGTAAGCCGACTGCCATACTCCCCTCTTCGAAGACTGTAGTTCCCAGCTCAGCCGCGGCCGTACACCCCCCACAGCCCGCAGATTCATCAGCTTGATCTCCTGCGAGAAACCGCAAGCAACAACCGATAAAAACAAAAACATCAACGAAAATCTCTTCATGAAAATATTTTTATTGTACCTGTAGCTCATCCACCTTCGAGCCCTCCGGCATCCTTGCAATCAACCGAACGGTATACCTCCCCGCATTGATCATCGTACCCGTTGTCGTAGAGATATAATTCCACTTCCCCGCCGCCGTCGTCACCAATTTAACCTCTTCCTCCTTGATCAACGTTCCATCCAGCAGCCGCACCTCCAGCTTCCCCGTCCCCGCCGCCAACCAGCGATATTTAATCGCGAGCGAATACAAATCCCCCACACCCACCGACATCTCCCATTCCGTCGTATCCCCCGATACCCGTCCAGCCGCCGTCTTATACGTCGTCACCGGACGACTATCATAAGCCGGCTCGAGCTTCGTCCCACGCGGCACCTCTTCGCTAAAGATTTCCGTCGAACCCGGCGCCGGCCGGACCTTCCCATCCAAACTCGCAACCGCCACCGCCGATATTATCGCCTGACCCACCGCCACCCGCGGAAAAGAGATATTCAGAACCCCTCCCGCCACATGCACGTTCACCACCTTCCGCAAGGCCTTACTATATCCTGCTTCTTTAAAAACATCCAGATCCCGTATAACCGTCGCACCATTCACCGCCACGTCAAATAACCGCATCCCCCTGGCATCCAGTCCTCCCCCTCTTCCCCACCAGGGCTCCACAAAATACAATTCCACCCGGTAATCCCCATCCTGCACCGGAAAGCTATAACCGAGCTTCTCCCGGCCATATCTAAAATCCTGAAACAAAGCCCAATCCGCCGTTCCTCCAATCGGGCCATCCGTCCTCCGCTGGCTCGCAAAAAAAGCCGGCAGACTATCATAGCCATCCGTCCAGGACCACGAACCCCATGCCCCAGCGGGCGCCCCGCCACTCCCCCCCTTCAAATGCCTGTCCGCCATCCACGTATTCCCCTGATGGTCGACATAATCCAGTCCACCACAATTCACACGATATAAATAATTATAACCCCCCGCCGCCCCAAGAATCTCTCCCCCATCATACAACCGGTCAAAATGCGGCGCCTTCTCCAAATCCTTCAACACAACTCGATCGACAGCAACCTCCTTTCCTCCCACATAACCCACCGCATACAAAACATTATACCGTAATGCCACACTATCCCACTGAAAATGCGTCCCCACTCCTCTTCTTTTCCGCCGGCCCAACGAATGCTCCCTTACATCATTGAACAATTCCACCTCCTCGCAATTCGAATACACCGTCACCCCTCTCGCATGCGAAGCGATATAGACCATCGGCTCCTTATGAGCCGAAACAAAATTACTTCGATAGACATAATACACATCCGCCGGCTCCCCCCACGACGTCAACAATCCCTTATAATTCACTGGCCCAATCTGGTCCAAAGGCCGACGCCCCTCACCCGACTGCACCCTGCCCGGATTATCGTGAGAATTGAACAGCCACGCAAAATGCCCGGCCACCTGGTCCTTCACACTATCCGCCAGCCGGATCTTCTGCTCCATCAACCCCGAAAGCCGGTCTTCACTATATTGTACATCTCCATGCAAATCCAGGCTCCTCCACCCCCCATACTCTCCCACCAGAACCTGTCTCTTCAAATCAGCCCCATACGTCGCCGGGTCCCCGCCATACGTACCCGTCCAATTCTGCGGCACATCCCAATCTGTCCCCTGCCCGCCATTACAGGTGGTCACCCGACGTTGATCCACGGCCGTCGGGTCCAGCTGACGAATCAGCTCCGTACACTCCCTAGCAAAATCCTCCGGAAGCTTGCTCTCGTTCTGTAAACCCCAAAGCACGATAGAAGGACTATTCCTCCTCTCCTTCACCCACTCAATAAGATTCGCTTTAAAATTGCGCCGGAACTCCGGCGAGTCATACCACACGTGCGCCGACAGCTGCGGCCACCAAAGAATACCCAAACTATCCCAGTAATGCTGATATCGTAAATTATGAGGCTGGTGCGCATCCCTGAACGCGTTGAAACCCGCCCCTTGAAGCTGCGCCACGCGAGCCCTTATCTCCGCATCCTCAAACGCATGGCTCCCGCCAAACCGATGCTCATACTCCGCAATCCCATTGATAAATATCGGCTTTCCATTGAGCAAAAAACCATGCTCCGTCCACTGCACCCGTCTGATGCCATAAGGGGTCTCCACCCTATCCACCACCTTCCCTCTAATCACTACCTCAGTCACCAACGTATACAAATAAGGATCTTCCATCGACCACAGCCTTGGACTCACTACCATCAATTGCTGCCGCACTCCCTGCCGTGCCTCCCCACTAACCATCTCTCTCCCCTCCTTATCCCGCAACACCTGCCTTACCACCACATCCTTTGCATTCTCAACCTCCGTCTCCACCCATACCCGCGAGCAGGTCGTATCATTCCATACATGCACCCCAAAAGGCTCAATCCTAATCAATCCCGTCTCCACCAAATGCACCGGCCGAAAGATCCCCAGCGGCTGCGACCCCTCCGAAAATCCCCGGTCATCCGAACATCCTCCGCAAACCCAGGGCAAATCCTTGATAAAAGCCGGATGCTCCGCCCTCACTTCCAAAATATTCTGCCCAGGCAGCAACGCCTCCGTTATATCGATCGTAAACGAAGTCCTTCCGCCCGCATGATAACCCGCTTTCTTCCCATTTACCCATACCGTAGCATACGACCCCACCCCCTCAAACCAAAGAAAGGACCGACGGTCCTTCCGCAAACTATCCGACCAAAAATATTTTCGATACATCGCCGTTCCATGCAAATTCCCATGCCTCAATCGTCGATAGCCATCATATTCATCCCAGTTATGCGGCACATTCACCTTAACCCACGGCCCTCCTTCCAAAGAGCTTACCCACCCCTCATCCAACAAATCATCCCTGCGTATGCCCTCCACTACATCCCCCAAACTGCCATCGAGCCGGTAAACCCCGCCCTTCTTCGTATGTATCGTCCGAACCCTATCCTTATACTTAAACACACCATCCCCACCCGCACGAGATCGAACCGTCACTTCCTGTAGCACACCCCGCTCCCACTTGAAATCCAGCTCGAATCCCCCCCTCGCACACATTCCCTTCACCACCCCATCCGGCAAAGCCGACGGCAGCGCCGGCAACAGCTCGATCACACTATCCTGGCTCTGTAATAACATTTCAGCAATCCCCGCCGCTCCCCCAAAATTTCCATCGATCTGAAAAGGCGGGTGAGCATCGAATAAATTCGGATAAACCCCTCCCTTCTCTCCCCCTTGTGTACCCGAAGCATCCGAAAGAAGTTTGTCCGCCAATCTCAACGCATGATCCCCATCCCTAAACCTCGCCCAGCAGTTTACCTTCCACGCCAAGCTCCACCCCGTCCCCTCATCCCCCCGATACAACATCGACTGCATCGCCGCCTTCATCAGGTCCGGCTGCTTCCACGTAATATCCGTACCCGGATATACCCCCCACAAATGCGATATATGCCGATGCGTATCCACTGTATCATCTTTATCCTCCAGCCACTCCTGCAGCTGACCATACTTCCCGATCAGATTCGGCGCAATCTGCCCCAGCTTCTCCTTCAACAAAATCGAAAACTCCGGATAAAGCCGTAGCACCTGCTCCGCACTGATGCAATTCTTGAACAGGTCCCGGATGATCTGGTGATCCATCGTAGGCCCCGCCACAAGTCCCCCATGCTCCGGTGAGTTCGAAGGTGTGCTGATCAGCCAGTCATGACGTGGCTCCTTTACCAAAAAATCTACAAAGAAACCCGCAGCAGCCTTCATCACCGGATAGTATTGCCTTAGAAACGCCTCGTCGTGCGTATAACAATAATGTTCCCAAATCTGATGACAAAGCCATGCGCCTCCCGTCACCCAAATCCCATGATTCGACGCATTGATCGGCGCCGTCCCCTTCCACAAATCCGTATTGTGATGCAAGACCCAGCCCTGAGCGCCATAATTGCGTCGAGCCGTCTCCCGCCCCGCCACAGCCAAATCACTAATCAGCTTAAACAAAGGCTTCGAACAATCCGAAAGGTTCAACGCCTCCGCCGGCCAGTAATTCATTTCTAAATTGATATTGGTCGTGTACTTACTCCCCCACGGCGGCGTCAGCAAATCATTCCAAATTCCCTGCAGGTTCGCCGGCAGCGGCGACGAAGGCCTCGACGACGAGATCATCAAATAACGCGCATACTGCATATACAACGCCAGCAGCCCCGGATCCTTCACCGCGCTATACTGCCGAATCCGCTCGTCCGTAGGTAGCGTGTCATTGCCCGAAGCCCCAAAATTGACGGCAAATCGATTGAAATATTTTTGATACTCCTTTACATGCGCGGCCTTTACCGCAGCATAGCTCATCCCCTTCAACCCCTCCAGCACCGCCCGGCACCTCGCCGCCGGCTCCACACCGCCATAGCTCGACGCCGCCGCCAGATAAAACGTCACCTCACTTGCACCGCTCACTACTATCCTATCCCCCTTCACCTCTACCCCTCCTTTATTTGCAACAACCCTCAAATAAGACTCTCCCTTCAGCACTCCATTCCTAACCTTCAACGACAAACCCAGCGTTCGCTCGTCCACCTTCCGCACCTTATACAACCGATGCACCGTCCCCAATGACGCCTCCACATTCATCGAGCTGCCTTTACCCACATCGATATGCGATACCAATACTCCCTGCGGAGCACTCACAAAATATTCCCTGCTATAGACATTCTGCCCGGCCGTATAAATTACTTCGGCTATCGCATTCGAAATATTAAGCGTTCGCAGGTATTTCCCAGTCCCCTTCTCATCAAACTTCAAATACAAATCCCCGAACGGCTGATAGTCCGCCTCATACTTCGGCAGCAACGGCGCCTCCGCATTCTGTACAAAATACTTCCACCTACCCGGCAACACAATCGATGCACTCCCCTGCCTCACCAACAATTCGTCCTTCCCCTTTAACCCGGTCAATCCCCCCTTATCATCAAAATTCAACACTTGTATCGCAATCACATTATGCCGCTTCAGCATCCCCGCCTTTACCGTATAGCTCCTCTTCTTACTAATCCCTTCTCCATTCCCCACCAATACCCCATTCACATACGCATAGTCCACATCTCTGATACGACCAAGCTCAAACACCACATCCTTACCCATCCACCCCTCCGGCAAATCGAAGCTCACCCTAAACCAAACCGCCCCATCAATCCCCTGCATCCCCACTGCCTCCCATCCATCCGGTGTAGGCACACTCATCTCCTTCCACCCCTTATCATCGAAGCCTGCCGCAGCATACCCCGTATCCATCCGCACCTTCCTCACCCAAGCCTCCTTCAAACGAGCATACTCCTCCTCCCCAGGATCCTTCAACCCCATAAAATGCTTCTCCGCCAGCTGCTCCGCCTCCGCCTGCTTTCCTTCACTCAACAGCTGCCGCAACGTTCCCAGATAGCTAGCCGCATCCGGCCTCGCATGAGGCCGCGGACGCCCACTCCATAAAGTAGATTCATTGAATTGTATATGCTCCTCCTCCTCTCCCCCAAAGACCATCCCCCCCAGCCGGCCATTGCCGATCGGCAAAGCCTCCGTCCATTTCTGAGCAGGCTGACGATACCAAAGCATATCATCTTGAGCATACGCTCCCAAACTAAGCGAAAGTAATATCCCCCAAAAAATATATTTACAAGACATAGACATCATTCGAAAAGCCAATCTAGGTCTTTTTTCCCAGCCCCATTAACCCCCGCGTCATACGTCCTGACCTTAACCATCGGCTGGACAAATCCCAGGACCAAACAAATCCCCTTCCCCAGCTCCAGCTTATGCTTCCCCGGCTGAAAAGACCACGCATGCACATTCACCGCAGGCATCCCCGCCACCATCAACGCATTGGCAATCCTCGGCTCTGCCTGACCAAAGTCATTTGCGCTCGCATCCGTCTCCAGCTGCGGCGCCGGCAAATAACCTCCCCCCTTTTGATTAAAGAACCCGATCAACAGATCAACCGGCTCACTACAAGTAAACTCGATAGTCGTCCCAGCCTTACGCTGCACCGCCACCGACTGCCTCAACCCCTTCAGCCCCTTCAGCTGCAACGCCAGCTTCTCTATCACCAGCAAAGAATCACTAAACGGCCTGGCCGCACTATCCACCACATACCCATCGCCTACCTCAACACTGGCCGCCTTAAACACCGGCAAAACCCCCGGCCCACTCCCCAAAGAACCCAACCTCTCCTTAAACACCTTCAATTCATTCTCATACACCGGCAGCATCTCATCCCACCGGATATATTTCCCATTCGCCCCCCTTATCGGTATCTTCCGCTGCTGTGTCTGCATGCTATTCGCATACCTATAGGCTGGCGTAGCCAGCCGTGTCAATTCCCGGAAAGCAGCAACGCTGCTTTCCAACAATCCTAAAGCCTTCCTCAGATCACCCACATCATTCGAATACTTATACCTCAGCACCGTCAGCGCAGCCTCCGCCTTAAACGCATAAAAATCCGCCAGCGCCTTATAACAAAACATATCGTTGCGCAACCTGTCGAATTCCTCCCTATTCTTCGTGACGCCACCCGCCACACGAGAAATCGCCTCCACCGCTAACCTCCCTTCTTCTCTCACCTCCCTTATCACATCCACCGGCGTCTCCCCGCTATGCGCCAGTCCCCTCCACTCCTTCTCCGCATACTGACTCAACATCTCCCCCGGAGGTCCCTCCGACTCATATAACAAAGTAAATAGCCCATATCTTTCCGGATTGATCAGCTGTGTCATCAACATCCCCAGCGTCAACGTCTGCCTGTTCCCATCCGTGATCCCCCATCTACGAAGCATCTTCGGCGCTATCTCCCCCGCCTGCTCATACGCCTCCAATATCGCTGCCCCACCCGCCGTATCACAGCCATACCTCGACGCCAGCAACCCACTCCAATATCTTACCTCCTCCCCCCGGTCCCGATGACAATTCCACGCATACCTCGCCCACTCCTTATACCAAATCCAATCCCTGTCCATCTCCAACAACCGCCCCTGCCCAACCGAATCAGCACTATACGGCCAATCCCAGTAAGAAGCCTGCGGATAAAGATGCAGACTATTAGCGCCGTATACCCCATGCATCGCCTGCACACACTTCTGAATAAAATCCGCACTCCCATACCGGAACGGCTCCAGATTCGCCATAATATGCACATTCTCGATGAGTCCCTTACTGATCCCGCTCAGCTGCCGATGCAGATCAGCCCAGGGCCCATGAGGCATATACGTCGTCAACGCCTCCCCATTGAACTTCGCCTCCACGTACAAATTTTTATACAACGGCAACGCCGCCTTCATCACAGCCGGACCATCCGTATCATGCGCCCGCAACACCACCGGCGGCTCATCCGTCCGCCCCAGCGCCCGCAACCCATCCTTGATCCCCGGTATAATCGTCTGCGTAAACCAATCGATATCGTCCTGCCCCACACCCTCCATCGCTTCTCCCAACGTAATCATCAACCCCACATTCGGATACTTCTGCACAAAAGCCGCAATCGACTTCCTCGTATAATCCGCGATCACCGGCACGATATGCCGGTTTCTATCCTGCGTCTTCAGCCCATTCTTCTCCGCAAAAGGCTTCGACACGATAATATTATAAAACAGCTGGATCACCCAAATCCCCCTCCTGTCCGCCTCCTCGGTCAAAAACCGGTAGATCTCCTCGTTCTTCTTAAACGTCGCATCATCCACCTCGACCGCATACGGATAATCCGCCAGCCGAACCAGCGAAGCAAACGGATGCCCATTCCACAAATACAGCGTGTTCAGCCGGTTGTCCACCATCGAATCCAAATACTTGATCCAAAGCGCCCGGTCATAGAACCACGGAAAATTCTGCGGCGTATACGGATACTCATACGGCCCCCGCCCCTCCAGCAGCGTCGGCTTCTGCACCCCGATACACGCTCCCCGCAGCACCATCTCCGGATGGTCACGAACCACAGCCACCGGCGCCTTTCGCCCCAAAGCCGCGCGGCCTTGCCGCCGCAACCTATCCGCCAATTCCAAACACCCATATAAAGCCCCGGAGGGATCAGACCCGACCACTCGGACCTCATCCCCCCGTTGCATAATCGAATATCCTTCCTTAATCGTATCAGAAACCACACTCACCACCACCCTCATTCCCGCAGGCACCAACCCCTTCAGGCGCGAAGCGCCATACATCACCCGGGACGAAGCCCCCGCCGGCACAACCACCTTCTGCCCAAAACACAAAACAGGAAACAATACAAAAAGTAATCGACGCATAATCAATATCCAGGATTTTGCCCAAACACCGCCGCATTCGTCATCGCCTGCAGCTGACTCAACGGCACCGGCCGTAAACTATAATTGGGATTGAAATTCGTAATGTCCGGATTATACGCCTGTATCCTGCTCTGCAATTTACCTGTCCTCTTCAGATCGAACCAGCGCATAAACTCCCCGCAAAGCTCCCTTGCCCGCTCATCCAATACAAAATCCAAATTCATTTGCCCCGCAGTCACTTGCATCTCCGCCGTATGATCCACCGGCGTCTTGATCGCCGCCCGCGTACGCAGCACATTGACATAGGTAGCCGCTTCCGTCGGATTCCCCAACGCCACATCCGCCTCCGCAACGATCAGGTACTGCTCGGCAAGACGCAAAATCGGCAGGTCCAGGTAACCCGGATAGGTCGTCGTCCCCGTCTTCGTCAACGGGTCCAGGTACTTGGTGAGCACCACATACCGATCCCCTTCCGTATTGCTGATACTGCCGTTTGGATTATAGGTCGAATCCACACCAAAGCAAGCATAAGGCTTCAGCTGCGGATTAGGGATCGGATGCTTACTGATCACCATCGCCGTATCCCCCACCTTCATAGCCTTGCCCACGATGCTCGCGTCTTTTCCAAACGCCGCCGCATCGGTCGCCGTCCAGGTATAGGCCTTATTGCAAAGCCACACCTGCTGGAAGCTGGCGGCATATCTCCCATCGATCGTATCGTTGTAAAAATTCAGCAGCGCCCTCGTCGGCATAAACCGCCGGTTCTTCTGATCATTGCCATACAGAATGCTGATCGTGAGCCCCGGGATAGTCTTACCGCTAAATCCACTATAGTTCGTCAGAAACCAAAGGTTCGTCCTATTCCCGTTTCCATTGATATTGATCGCCGTATTCGTACTGTACGTAGCCGAAAACAACGCTTCCTTATTATTCTTGGCCGTACTGCTAGCCATCCGGTTCGTCGGGTTCCACATGTCCGCATAGTTGGCATAAAGATCTACGTTGTACTGCGACTTGTTCGCAATAACCTGCGCAGCCATGTCCCTGGCCTTTTGAAACCAGGTATTGGCATCCCCCGTATTGTAATAAGCGCGCGACAGATAGACCCTGGCCAGAAAAGCCATCGCAGCTCCCTGCGTTGCACGCCCATACTCCCACACATTTCCCGAAACATTGCTATTCGCTCCACTCTGCGCAGGCAGATTCGCAGCCGCAAACTGAAGATCACGAACGATCAAATCATAAAAAGCCGTCACCGGGCTCCGCGTGGCCGTCAGGTCCGCCGTAGTAGTCTCGACCGTATCCAGCACCACTCCACCAAAGCTCTCCACAACCCACCAGTAATAAAGTCCCCTCAAGAATTTAAGCTCCGCCAGCCGCATGTTCTTTTCCGTCTGATTGGTAAAACCGGCCCCATCGATGCGGCCGATACCCGCATTACACTGGTTGATGCCCTTGTACAGGGTCGTCCACACCCCCGTTACAGGATTGCTGTTGGAGGTAAAATTCTGGTACTGCGTCACATCGATATCATAAGAAGACTTGTTGTAATTGTACCACAAATCCGTTCCCGGCTCCGAAAGAAACAGCCCATTTTCGTCATTCCCGTATAAATAAGGAACGAAGCTATAAGCCCCATTGACATTGGTTACAAAACCGCCCGGCGTCGACCACACCGTGCCCGCCGCAGGATTGCTGGGGTTATATTCCTCCAGCTTCTTGCTGCAGGAAGCCGCCAGCACCACCACCCCAAGGATAAGAATATATTTATTTGTAGACATAATGATTGATTTGGAATTTTGACAATTAAAATCCAATGTTTAATCCGAATACAAGCTGCCGCGACAACGGAGAATCCTCATCACCCCCACGCTCCGGATCGTAATTTTGGATGAGCCGGTTCTTCGCCTTCACGAAAATATTGTTACACGTAACATAAGCCCGCAGACTCGTCATATATGCCTTCTTGGCGACAGACGGCGGCAGCGTATACCCCAGCGTCGCCATCTTTAATTTAAAATAGCTCCCGTCTAGGTATTGAAGGGTCGTGGAACCCGGATAGATGGTCAGGCTGGAATTGGCCTTTGGCGCGGGATAGTCGTTGGAAGGATGCGTCGGAGTCCAGTAGTCGAAATACCCCGGACCATTGTTCCCCTGCCCAGCCGGATTGAACCGGCCCAGGACCTTGTCGTTGATCATCTGGCCATAACGCGCTATAGCATAGATCGACAGATCGAAACCCGCAAACTGGAACGTATTCGAAAAACCGATAGACCACTTCGGCACGGCCGAGCCGATATACACCCTGTCGCTATCCGGTGAGATCTTCCCATCTCCATTAATGTCCTTCAATCGGATATCCCCCGGCTTGAAAGGCGTCGTTCCAAAAACAAGCGCCCCGGCCTTGGCCGCATCCGCCGTTTGCCAGATGCCTTGCTTCACATAGTTGTAAAAGCTATGCACCGGATGCCCGATCAGCAGAGACTGAAACTCCGGCTGCGACTTATCGATAATATTCGTCCCATTGATCAAACCGGTGATCTTCTCCTGGTTGGAAGTAAACGTCACCGTGCTCAACCATTTGAATCTCGGACCGTCGATATTGCGCGTATTCAAACCCACTTCTATCCCCCTGTTGCGCGAAGTGCCCACATTCTGGTAGGAATTGGCGATCCCCAGCGAGGACGGCAGCGTACGCAGCAGCAGGATATTGGAAGTATTGGTATTGTAAACGTCGACCGTCAGATCGATCCTATTTTTGAAAAGACCGAGGTCGATACCCAGATCGGCCGTTTTCGACAGCTCCCAGGTCAACGCCGCATTACCGATCGTCGAATTGAAGATATAAGCAGGAGCAGCCGTATTCTCGAAACCCATGTTCTGCACATTCAGCACGCTCTGCGTTCCATAGGCGGGAATACCCGAGTTACCGGCAACGCCATAGCTAAAGCGCAGCTTCAGATTGCTGACGGGGTTGACGTGTTCCATAAAAGATTCGTCGCTTATCCGCCAGGCCGCCGCCGCACTGGGGAAAGACGCCCACTTGTGCCCGGTCGAAAGAATCGAAGCTCCATCCACCCGCTCGGTCACCGTCAACAGATATTTTCCTTTATAGGTGTAATTGAGACGCCCGGCATAGGACATATTATCGGTCTGCACATAGTTGCTGGTGATAAACCGGTTATTGGGAGCCCCGCTGAGCGCATAAAACAGCTGGGTGCTATAGAGCAGACCCGTTCCGCTCATTCCATAGTTCTCGCTGGTCCGGTGCGTGTAGCTCGTCAGTCCCGTCACCGTAAAAGAATGATCTCCTACCTGCTTGTTATAGGTCAGGATATTGTCCCAGTCGTAGAATCGATAGGAGGTATCGCCGGCCGCAGCATACGAATACTTATTGGTAACTTCTTCCAGCGAGGAAGAATCGAAGAATTTACCCGACCTGCCCGAATTGAAGTTGGCGCCGAACTGCGTCCGAAATGTCAGCCCCTTTATCGGCTCGACATCGAGGTGCACATTTACCGCCGTCTGCGTAACATTGTTGTTGTTCGTAGCAATCAATGGTCCGCGGTCATCCGACAAAGGACTCATCAGCCCGGGATTACCCGCAACAGGATAGACATTGATATGGCCCGCGTCGTCATAAGGTTTACCCAATGGCGTCGCCGTTCCCGCGAGCGAAAAAGGATCGGTCGATCGCGTATTGAAGCTGCTGTACACAAACGAAGCCTGCGCCCCCGCCTTTAACCAGGGAGTGATCACCTGGTCTACATTTATCAGCGCATTGTATTGTTTTAAATTATTGAAGCGCAGCATGCCATTGTCACCGAAGTATCCGGTGCTCAGATACATCTTCGTCTTCTCGCTCCCTCCGGCTACCGAAACCGAATGACTCTGCCGTAGTCCCGTTTGCGTAAGTAGGTCGACCCAGTTCACCCACTGATTCGCATTGATGGCCGACAGCTCCGAGGCGCTAAAGATATTCTTGTCATCGGCCGGACTGTTCCACGCCCCTGTAGCCTGGTAAGCCGCACGCCGCAGATCGATATAGGACTGCCCAGTCCGCGGTTGCGGATACTGCGTCCATCCATTAAAGCCCGCATATCCATTATAATTGACCTTCACCCTTCCCGCAGAACCCTTCTTCGTGGTCACGATAATAACCCCATTGGCGCCCTGGCTGCCATAGATAGCGGTCGAGGACGCATCCTTCAAAAATTCGATCGATTCAATATCGTTCGGGTTCATATTCTCCAGCGTTCCCCCCTGAAGCCCGTCGATGATGACCAGCGGATTGGACGACCCATTGATCGTCCGCGTCCCGCGGATGAGAATATTTGTCCCCGAACCCGCCTTTCCCGAGCTCTTCGTTATATCCGCCCCCGGTACCATACCCTGTACAGCCTCCAGCGGGTTATTGGTCGGCGACCTAACAATATCCGCAGCCTTAACGCTCGATACCGCCCCAGTCAGGTCCCGCTTCTTTACCGTACCATAACCGATGACCACCACCTCGTCCATGCTCTTGTCCGCCTTTTTCAGCGCAACCCGCAGTTCCCCGCCCGTACCCGGGCGCAGCTCCATCGATTCATAGCCAATATAAGAGAATTGTAATACGGGCTTGGCAGCAGTCACACGGATGCTAAACACCCCGTTGTTGTCGGTGACAACAGACGCACCGCCGCCCTTCAAAGAAACAGTCACCCCCGAAAGAGGCTGACCAGTAGACTGGTCGAGGATCGTCCCCTGAACCACCCGCTCCTGTGCAAGAGCCGCCGAGCAGACCAGCAGCGGCAACAAGAGCGCCCATAACAGTCGTTTTGTTAAATGTGTGTACATATGGCAGATGTTGTTTTAAAATTTTGGACGTGGCCGCCCCCTCGCTTATCCAATCTCCGGACGCACCCCACCCTGGGCACTCGACTCATAAGCAGCTTCCACACAAGCCATCGTCATAATGGCGTCCTCCACCGAATTATCCGGTCGCGCAATGCTCCCCTCCGCCGCCAGCATGATCTGCGCCATCGACCCGATAAAAGCATGCGGAAACCAGCTCCCCGCAATATCCAACGTCTTCCACTCCCCGTCTTTAATCACATAATCGAAGCTATCAGCCACCCCCGCAGGATAATTCATCAACGACCCCATCTTCACCTTTATCGCCCCCTTCGTCCCCTCGAACTTCACATACGACTGCTGCTGCTGTAAACCAAAGTCATGGTTGTGATTCGTCAGCACCGTCGCCCGCACCACCTGGCCATAGTCCATGATGATGCTGGTCCGCACCGACGCCAGCTCCTCCGTATTCGGATGCTGCACCGTCCGCGCATAAATCCCCTCAGGGTTCCCCAAAAAATTCCTTATCAGGTCGATATAATGAATGCTATGATACAAGATTTCTACCCTCGGCAGCGAATAGAGAAACTTCCACAGGTGCCATGGCGTATATACATTGACGTTTACTTCGATATCGCAAAGGTCTCCGATCAATCCCCGGCTGATAATATTCCTGGCCGCATTGATATACGGCGCATAACGCAACTGAAAGTTGACTCCCGCAATCATCTTCTTCTCCCTCGTCAAAGACAGTATCTCCCGCGCCATTTCCAGGTTCTCCCCCATCGGCTTCTGCATCAGCACATACGAGCCCTCCGGCAGCAGCCTCAACACTTCCGGCATCTCCGACCCCGGGACCGCCACATCGAAGACCGCCGGCCGCAGACTCCCCGCCAGCAAGTCTTCCATCGAATGATAAACAAGCGGTATGTCGAACTTCACCGCCATTTCCTGCGCCCGTTCCCTGTTTATATCATAAATACCCGCCACCCGGAATCCGGCCAGCTTGTACGCCGGCAGATGTGCGTCATTCGCAATCCCACCCGCCCCGATCAAAACGATCGGCAACGAATGCTTTGGCAAAGGGCTATTTGTTTCGATGATCATAATTGATTTTTAATTTGAATAGCTCGCTACTCCCATCAAGATACCCGCCACGACCAGAACAAGAATACCAATGTTATTCAACCGGACCGTCGACGCCGATACTCCCTTCCATTCCTTGAAATAATATCCCCAAAGATTGCTCGCTACCACCATAAAAGACATATGTATCGACCAGTTGGTGAAGCTATACGGCCCCATGAAAAAGGCGGCCAATCCATAAAAGACAAATTGCAGATACCAGAGCGTCCCCACCAGCGCAGAAAATAAATAATTCCCGCTGGACCCTTTCCTATAGTCCGAGAAGCTCTTATTCTTCTTGTTCATAAAGAAGCAGTAGACCATATTGATCGTAATCCCTCCCAATAGCTCCACAAAAAACACCGGCGACGTCGCCCATAGAGGCGAAGAACCAGCCGCAATCGCCGCTTGCTTGATCGGTTCACCCGCCGCAATCCCAAACGCAAAACAGGCAGCCAGCACCCCGGCCACCAATGCGATCAATATCCCTTTTTTAAACTGAAAACCATCCCCGGCCCCACGTTCCTTATCCCGACGCATCCCCGCTTTTCCGCAAATAAAAATCCCCGCCAGCGACACTCCTATACTGATCAACGTCACCCGCCCCGAAAAGCTCGACATTACCTCCGGCAGCCTGCCCGCCACTATAATCGGCACCAAGGTCCCAAGCGACGACAAAAAACCCGTCGCAATCGAAAACCCCAGGGCAATCCCAATATACCGCACCGCCATCCCCCACGCAAGACCACCCAATCCCCAAAGAAATCCAAACAACCACGTCGTAGCCAGCGTAGAAAAAGGCATAGCGCCCAATACCGTCCATAAATGCGGAGTAGCCAGCAGCGCCAGCAATAAAGGCAGCAGCAGCCACGCCACAACTCCCTGCACCGCCCAGAGACTCTCCCAGGCCCAGCCCTTCACCCCCTTCATCGGCACATAGCTGCTCCCGGCGGAAAGACCGCCCATGATAAGCAAACCCAATCCAACGATGACATTCATATGGCTCTATTTAAGATCTAAAGACCGTAAAATCGCTCCGCATTCTTCGAGTACACTTTCTCCGCCTCATCCGTATACTTTTCGATCGCCGCCCTATACGCTGCCCAGGTCTCCTCGTATCCTCCCATCAGCAGCGACACCGGCCAGTCTCCTCCGCAAAAACACCGGTCCACCCCAAACTCCTCCAGCACAAACCCAATAGCCCCCTCCACATTCTCCGACCCCAAACCCGATATCTTACAATAAAAGTTTTCATGCTTCGCGGCTTCCTTCATCAGCTCCTCCCATTCACCTCTCCCCGCTGCCGTAGGCTTATTCAAATGATCGAAAACCATCCTCAGCCCCGGACACTTCTCCGCCACCTCCAACGCCGTCCGTATATGCACCGGCAACACCCCCACCAAATCATACGGCACCTCTGTCTTTTCCAATAACCCCAAACTCTCCATCACGCTACCCTGCAACAACCATCTTGGGTCCTTCTCATCATGTATCAAATGTCTCACCCCCTTTAGCAACCCTCCTTTCACAAACCTCTCCTCAAGCAGCCGGGCCGTAGCCCCCGGGTCCTCCAACGGCAGCCATCCCACTACCCCCTTAATCCAGTCCGAAGCCTCAGCCACGGCCAGCATCCAATCCGTATCTTCCAAACTATTCGCCGCCTGTACCAATACCCCCGAAGAAACTCCCACCGATAACCGAGCCTCCTCCAGCTGGCTCAATTCATAATTTCGATTCAAAATCGAAGTATCCCCCTTCAGCCAGGAATATTCTACCTTATCAAGGTTCCAAATATGGATATGCGTGTCGATGATTTTCATACCCGTAAAATTACCTCAACTAATCGCTATGCCCAACCCAAATTGATCGTCGATCAGCTCATTATGCTCTCCCAGCAACGGCGCCCCCTTCTCAGAAACCGCAAGCTGACCGTCTATCCGTATCGGACAGCGTGTAGTTTTAAGAGAAAGCCCATTACTAGTCTTTACCCTCAGCTCCATGTTCAGCACCTTATACCCCACCTGCTGCATCAAATCCTGATAGTCCATCACCTTCGCACACCACACATCCGCAGGCTGTAAGACCGCCAGCCACTCATCCGCGCTCCGCGTCATCAGATGCCAGGTCAGTATCTCCTTTATCTCATCCCTCCGATCATACCACTCCGCCGCATTCGTAAACACCGCCAGCGACGGGCACTGAAGCAGCTCCGCTAATTTCGGGATATCCCCCATCGCCAGCGACAGGTAGCCCTCCCGGGTCTTATAAATGCCATAAGGAGCCGGGATATACGCATTGCCATTGCTCAGCTGACTCCTGACCGGCAGCTGTCGGCCATCATTATAGAAACAAGTCAATACTTCAAATTGAAAATCGAGCACCGCCTCCATCATGCTCACCTGGACCAGCGAAGACTGCCCATCCATCCCACGCCGATACAAAGCGGCGAGTATCCCCTGCGCCAAATAGGTCCCCGCCAGGATATCCACTACCGAAACCCCCATCGGCGTAGGCCGCTCGTCCCGGTTATTGCTCAACCAGGTTAGCCCCGACAAGGCTTGCACCAGTAAATCCTGCCCCGGCAGCTCCTTCCACGGCCCTTCATTTCCATACCCGCTAACCTCTCCATAGACGATTCCCGGATTCAGCTCCTTCACCCGCGCATAGTCCAGACCGATACGCTCCATCACCCCCGGCCGGAAATTGTGAAGGACCACATCCGCCTGAGCAATCAGCTTCTTTATCTTTTCCAGATCGGAAGGGTCTTTCAAATCTGCCGCATAGCTCTGCTTATTCCGGTTGATAGCATGGAAGATCGTAGACTCCCCCTCGATACGGGTATCGGAGACATACAGCTGGCGACAGATGTCCCCCGTCCCCGGCCGCTCGATCTTGATAACCCTTGCGCCCATATCAGCCAGGCGAAGACCGGCCGAAGGACCGGACAGGAATTGGCTGAAATCGACAACGATAATGTCCTGTAGTAGATTCATCTTCGCTTCTTATTTTAAAAGTTCCATGACGATTCGTTCATTGTCCTGGCCCAGCGATGGGGCCGGCTTCCCGGAGAAAAGCCTTTCCCCGTTGATCCGTATCGGACAACGCGTGGTCACCAGGCTCTTTCCCCTGGTAGTGGTGACGGCCTGCTCCATCTGCAGCACCTGGTATCCCTCATGCTCCGTCAATGTCTTCCAGTCCAGCACTTCCATCGCCCACAGATCGTTCGCGTGCAGCTTCTCCAGCCAATAGTCCGAAGACTGCCCCGCCAGGTGCCTCGTCAGTATCCCCTTTATCTCATCCCGGTGACTAAACGCCTGCTCCTGGCTATACTCCGCCAGCACCTCCGAACCCAGGATCTGAGCCAGCTGAGGAATATTTACCATCGCCACGGCAATATGCCCGTCCGTTGTAGCGTAGATCCCATAAGGAGCGCTCAGCAAAGGATTCCCATTGCTCAGCTTGCTCCGCTGCGGCAGCTGCCCGCTGCTATGATAGGTGGTTAAAAATTCAAACTGAAAGTCCAGCAGGGATTCCATCATGCTGATCTCTACAAGCGCCCCCTTCCCGGTCTTATGCCGGCGAACCAGCGCGGCTAGAATACCCTGGACAAGCTGCGCCCCACAAAGACTATCCGCGATCGAAAGACCAAAGGGCATCGGGTTGTCCTTCTCGTTCCCCGTCATATACGCCAGCCCGCTCATCGACTGCAGCAAAAGGTCCTGCCCGGGCCTGTCCTTCCAGGGCCCTTCCTTTCCATAACCGCTGATCGCACCATATACAATCCGAGAATTGAGCTCCGCCACCGAGCCATAACCCAGGTCGAAAGATTCCATTACACCGGGACGAAAGTTATGCGTCAGCACATCCGCGCGACCAATCAGCTTTCGAATAACTGCCCGGTCCTCCGAAGATTTAAGATCCGCGGTGAAGCTCTCCTTGTTTCGATTGATCGTATGGAACAACAAAGAATCCCCATCGACCCAAAGGTTCTTGATCGACAACCGCCGGCAGGCATCCCCCGTTCCCGGCCGCTCTATTTTGATCACACGCGCCCCCAGGTCCGCCAGCCTCAACCCGGCCGAAGGCCCGGAGAGATACTGGCTGAACTCCAGCACGGTCAATCCATGTAGAGGTAATTGGTTCATACTAGTACGTTTATTGGATTTTTCGCCCGGCTTTCCCGGTACAGCTCATTCATTTTTTCTAATACATTACCCATCTCCCTCTTTCCCATCAAAAACTCCTGCAACGGGTCCCCCGCATGGTCCTGAAAATATAGGTACCCGTCATACCTCGGCCGCATATAACCCCGCTCCATTGTCGGAAGCAGCGTATAAAAAAAGTTGTTCGTAAGCCTGTTCGCCCGATCATTCACCCACGCGCTACGATGCCCCGGCTGCCCCCCATGCTCCACATAAAAAGTCGATTGCATCCCCGGAGAAACCACCCAGGCCGCAAAATCCACCGCCACGTCGGGGTGCTTGCTAAAAGAAGAAACCGCCAATCCCGTCCCCCCAATCGTACTCCGCAGCCTGCCCTTCGCCCCCATCCGCACCAAATCCGCATAGGTAAGACGACGCCTGGCATATCCATCCCTGGAATAGTTGGAATAACCATAAGCAAACGGACAATACCAATAATCATCCGTCGTAGTCATATATTCAGCCACCGCAATAGGATTGGCCCTAAAGAATTTTTCATCGATCAGCGAATACAGCTCCCGCATCGTCTCCAATGCCGCACACCCCGTCACCTCATCGATCACCTCTTCTTCCGACAGAAAAGGCCGGCTGCCCGCCGCAATACAAAACATATAAAAGTTCATCAATAAATCGATAGGTATCGCCGGTACAGCCAGCTTACCCATTTGAGCGACATGCAGCACTTCCTCCCAGGTCTCCGGTATCCGCAAGCCCGCCTGATCCAGCAGATCTACACGACAGCTCGCAGACGGAGTAGCCGCGTCGATCGCCAGCGCCCATTGATGACCACCATATTCATAGCTGTGATGAGAATAGCCTATCGAAGACTCCGCCTGCTCCTTTAAATAGACAGCGGGTAAATGCTCCTCCAGCGGCAGCACGCAACCCAGCGAAGCCGCCGTACCCACCCAGGGGTGATCGATGATCAGCAGATCATACGTTTCCGTCAGCTTTTCGATCGGATAGTCCGCAAACTGCTGTAATGTCCGCTTCTCCCAGTGGATCGTAATCCCGGGGTGCAGCTCCGAATAACGCTGAGCCGCCGCCAGCAGCGGCGTCAGACCCCGGCTATGTCCCCAGGTGATGCCTTTTAATACCTTCTCCAATTAGTTTCGTTTTTGGACCATCAAAATATGTTCGCAGACCATCACCAGCTCCTGATGCTGATTGTATGCTTCTACCAGCTCCACCACCAGCCCATATCCCGGCTTCTTATGATCGGTCTTATCCTTTATTTTCACCTGCACTTTAATCGTATCCCCAATAAAAACAGGCCGCGTAAACCGCAGCCGGTCATATCCATACGTCATCGATACCTCGTTGATATGGTCCGCCGTGAGTCCTACGGCGATGCTAAAAATGAGAGTTCCATGCGCAATCCGCCGCTGAAAGGGCTGCGTCTTACACCACTCTTCGTCCATATGATGGGGGAAAAAATCACCGGTCTGGCCGGCATGAAGAACAATATCGGTCTCCGTGATCGTCCTGCCGGTCGTCTGCCGGCTCTGTTCTATTTCGAACTCTTCGAAGTACTTCTTAACCCAACTGGCCATGTACTAAGCTTTCAATTTTAAGCAATCGTTACCATCTGCTTTGAAAGCTCAAGTTACTGGCAGCCCGTCCGGCGGGCAATGTCAGGTTTCACTATTTTGATGGAATATCTTACTATCCGCCCATGCACGCTCCATTCCAATATCCCCTCTACTTCTCAAACACCAACCCCTCCGGCGAAGCCCCTAACCCCTTCAACAATTCAGTAATATCCGCCACCATCTGATCCGGCCCACAGATATAAAAAGGCTGTTTAAAATCACTCACCTTATTCTTCAAATATCCTCCATCGATCCGCCCATAATCATACCCCTCCTTTTTCTCCTTACTCAGGATAAAGTGCACATCCTTCCCCAATGCAGCCCTCAATTCCTCCTCCTCTATCACATCCTCCGCCTTCTGGTTCGCGAAATACAACGTATTCCCCTTGATCTTCTTTAAACGGCGCTGCTCTCTCAAAATAGCCAGAAAAGGCGTAATCCCCGCCCCACCGGCAATGAAGCATCCCGGGCCTTTATATTCTATCGCGCCCCAAACATCCCTCACGATCACTTCGTCCCCCGGCTCCAGCTGATGCAACAAATCGGTTACTCCCTTATGATCAGGATACCGCTTTATCGTAAACTCCAGATAAGGGTCATCATTCAAACAAGTAAAAGTAAACGGCCTCCGCTCGTCCTGCCAGCCCAGCTTGTTCACCGAAACCTCCGTAGCCTGCCCAGGATTAAAGCTATATCCCTCGGGCTTCTCCAACCTGAACCGCTTGACATTATGCGTCACCTGCTTAGCTTCCAATAATCGAACGATGTATTCCATAGCTAAAATATTTTTATTCGAAATTCCACCATACCCCCGTCGGATAATGCTTTCCCAACACCACTACCTCCCCGATCATAGGCGTCGTAACCCGCTGCCCCACCCTTTCCGCCTCCATTGTCATCTCCCGGATTGGCTCATTCCATGGATGCAGGCTCAACGAAAACTTCGCCCAATGTACCGGCATCAAAACCTGTGCCCTCAGATCACGCGCTGCCTGCACCACCTCCTTCGGAAACATATGTATATGTGGCCAATACTTCCCAAACTGCCCACACTCCAAAAGCGCCAGATCGAAAGGCCCAAACTTCTCCCCAATTACCTTGAAGTGCTCATCATACCCCGAATCCCCACCCAGAAACAACCGCCACCCCTCCGCTTCCAGTACAAACGACGACCACAATGTCCTATTCCTTTTCAAATTCCTTCCCGAAAAATGCCTCCCCGGAGTCGCCGTAAGCCGCCATTTCCCTATCTCGACACTTTCCCACCAATCTAACTCGACAATATTCTCAATCCCCCATGCCTCCAAATGTGACCCAACTCCCAGTGACACATAAAAACACCCGACCCTCTCCTTTATCTTCACAATCGTCTTATAATCCAAATGATCATAATGGTCGTGCGACAGCACGACCACATCAATCCACGAAGGCAGCTGACCCACCCCATATGCCTCCGTCCCCGCAAACTCCTTCGCAAACCACTTGAACGGCGACGCATTCCCGCTAAACACCGGGTCTACCAACACCACCTTCCCACCCAGCTTCAACAAATACGACGAGTGCCCAAACCACACAATCGAACCGTCCTCCAATCCTCCCAGATCCGTCTTCACCACCGGCACCGGCTTTGACGGCACTGCACTCTTCGGCTTATGCATAAACTCCCACAACACCTTAAAAAACGAAACGCCCTTTACACTTACCGTCGTCGGCGATAAATTCTTGAATTCCTTTCCATCATAATGCCTTGACTTTTGAATCCTCTCCAACCGCTTCCCGGTCGGAACCTTACCAAATACAGGAAATAACATCATTTATACAATTTAATCCAAGCTCTGATAAATCACCTGCTCCACCTTCCTCGCCAGATCACCATGACTGTTCGGCGTCTGCTGCGTCATAATCAAACACACCATCTTCGCCTTCGGATCCGCCCAATACGTCGTCCCAAAATATCCTCCCCACGAAAAGCTCCCCTCATTCCGCATCTCCCTCGACCCCGTCCGCTGACTAGTCAACCCAAACCCCAATCCAAAATTATCCACCCCATTATACAGAAACGCCAACTGCCCGCTCGTCATGATCTCCACCGTCCGCGGCGACAATACCCTAACCCCATTATACTTTCCTTTGTTCAATAGCATCTGTAAAAACACCGCATAATCCCAGGCCGTCGACGTCATCCCAGCCCCACCGGAGAAATAGCGCTTCTTCGCCAACGGATAGTCCGGATCGATCTCCGCCCTCTTCCTCACCCGCACGACCTTATGCGTAGAATCCTCCGTATACAAGGCCGTCAGCCTATCCGCCTTTTCAGCCGGCACATTGAAATAGGTATCCTTCATCCCCAACGGACGAAAAATCCGCTCCGTCAAATATTCTTCTAAATTCTTCCCGCTGATTACTTCGATCAAACAACCCAGCACATCGACGCTCAATCCATACGTAAACTTCTCCCCCGGCTGATTCCCCAGCGGCAGCTTCCCAAGCGCATCCATCTTCTCTCTCAAACTCTCGCCATAATTCCCGACACCAGAAGGGATCTTCGCCTTCGCATAGATCGCCTTCATCTTCGCACTCCCGATCGACGGATAGTCGATACCCGAAGTATGCGTCAACAGATCCCGAATGGTGATCTCCCGCTTAGCCGGTACAGTAGTATAGGTCGAATCGGCTTCATTGAATTTATCCACCACCTGCGGCTGCTTGAACGCCGGTATGAAATCAGCTATCGGCTCATCCAGATAAAACTTCCCCTCTTCGAACAATTGCATCACTCCCACACTCACGATCGCCTTCGTCTGCGAAGCAATCCTAAACAGATCGTCTCTCTTCATTGGCTTCTTCACCTCCGCATCCGAATAACCATATCCCTTATATAACACCACATGCCCATTCCTGACCACGATCGTCACCACCCCATTGATCCACCCCTTGTCCAAATACCCCTTCACCAGCGTATCTACCCTCGCCAGCCGGCCATAGTCCACCGACTTGTCCGGCCCGCCCCCCACCACAATCGTCTGCGCCGACATCCCGCCCGCCGAAAGAATCAAACAGAATAAGCAAGCAATCATTCTCATAATAAACTTATTTACAGAAAGGTAACTTAATTTTCTATTCCATATAAATACCTTTGACCACTGCATGCGTCTCTTCATCCTCTTCCTCAGCAGCCTCGCCCTCGTAGCCGCCACGCGCCTGATCGGCCCGGACAACCCCTCCATCGGCATCCCCCCCGCCATCGAATACTTCACCACAAAATCCAAAATCTTCGCCGCCAGCTGCACCGCCCTTCGCCAATCCCTGCAAAACCTAACTCCTACCCCCACCAGGGAGCAGATAACGATCGCCCGCCAGCGCCTCATCGACTGCCGCCTCCACTACAAACAAATCGAATCCTTCCTCGAATACTTCTTCCGCAGCAGCGCCACCATCTACAACCGCCCACCCAAATACGAAGCCGAAGAACCCACCATGGAATACCAGGCCCCCATCGGCCTGCAGCTCATCGAGTCGCTATTATACGAACCCCATCCCAATAAAAAAGCCCTCCTCGAACAAGCCTCCGCCGTCGAATCCTCCGCCTCCGATCTGCCCGCCCTACTCTACGAGTTCAAAGGCACCGACCCCCAGCTCCTCGAAAGCCTCCGCCTCGAGCTCATCCGCATCATCGCCCTCGACATCACCGGCTACGAAGCGCCCCTCGTAAAAACCGGCATCCGGGAATCCGCCACCGCCCTCCAATCCTTCGCCAGCCAGCTCCAACCCTTCCTGCAACCCGGCGACAGCATTAGTCTCTATATCGAAAAAGCCTCCACCCTCCTCCAAGCCAATAAAGACTTCGACTCCTTCGACCGCCTCACTTTCCTAAAAGACGCCGCCATCCCCCTCCAACGCCACCTCGCCCTCTTCATCCGCGAAAAAAATCTCTACCTCAATACCTTCAAAGCACTCAACTACGACGCCGGCGACATCTTCAATCCCGCCATCCTCAAACCGGCGCCGTCAGGCGCCGCCACATCCGCCACATCCGCCAAATCCACCGACCCCGCCACCATCACCCTTGGCCGCCAGCTCTTCTTCAACCCCGCCCTATCCAAAAACCAGCAAAAAAGCTGCGCCTCCTGCCACAACCCCACCCAATACTTCACCGACGGCCGCGCCAAAAGCCTCGCCTTCGACAACCACCACTCCCTCGACCGCAACGCCCCCTCCCTCCTCTATAGCGCCTATCAATACAGCCAATTCTGGGACGGCCGCGTCCGAACCCTCGAGGACCAAATCCTCACCGTCCTCCACGACCCCCGCGAAATGAACGCCGACACAACCAGCCTATCAAAGCTCGGCGGCATCGAAACAATTGTCACCGCCCTCGCCGCCTACGTCCGCAGCCTCCACCCCCAAAACTCCCCATTCGACCAATATCTAAACGGCAACCTCCAAGCCCTAAACCCAAACGAAATAAAAGGCGCCAACCTCTTCCTCGGCAAGGCCCAATGCGCCACCTGCCATTTCATCCCCCTATTCAACGGCCTCATCCCACCCTACTACGAGTTCACCGAATACGAAGCCCTCGGCACCACCACTACCTCCAATCCCCCCTATCGCCTCTCCCCCGACCCCGGTAAATACAAAACCTATCCCCTCCCATTCCTCAAAGGCGCCTTCAAAACCCCTACCGTCCGCAACTCCGCCAAGACCGCACCCTACATGCACAACGGCGCCTTCCCTACCCTCGAATCCCTGATCGACTTCTACAACAAAGGCGGCGGTGCCGGCCTCGGTCTAAAAGCCCCCGACCAAACCCTCCCCGCCACCCCACTCCACCTCACCAAAACCGAAGAGCAAAACATAATTCTTTTCATCCATACGCTGACGGACAACCTAACCGACCCCAAAAACCCAAACACAAACCCAAACCCCAACGCCCGCCCACAGCCCAAAACAAACCCTTAACTTTCAAATAACATTGCCCCCCTAATTTTATCGCCTTTCAGGCTCAAACACATCCAAACATGCAAAAAACAGTAGCACTACTCCTCTCACTAATCCTCATCACCACCCACATTCACTCCCAAACCCTCCGCACTACCAGCAAAGTAGGCTCCACCCTCCTCCGCGGCCCCTTCCTCCAGGCCGCCACGCCAAACAGCATCGTCATCCGCTGGCGCACCGACGTCCTCAGCCGCGGCATCGTCCACTTCGGCAAAACCCTCGAAAAATTAGATCGCAACGCCCAGGACACCGTCCTCGTCACCGAACACAAGATCAAGCTCGATAACCTCGAACCCAACACAAAATATTTCTATACCATCGGCTCCTATCGCGACTCCCTGCAAGGCGGCCCCAACAACTATTTCTTTACCCTGCCCACGCCCGGAACCGAAGCCCTCTACCGCATCGCAGCCGTAGGTGACTGCGGTAACAATTCGGTAAACCAACGCTCGGTCCGTGACGCTCTCATCAAATACATCGGCGACAACTACCTCAACGCCTGGATCCTCCTCGGCGACAACGCCTACTCCACCGGCCGCGACGCCGAGTTCCAGTCCAATTTCTTTAACGTCTACAAGGAAACACTCCTCCCCAAATATCCCCTCTATCCCAGCCCCGGCAACCACGACTACTACGACGGCGACAGCTCCGAACAAAAAGTACAGCAAACCCACCAGGTTGCCTACTTCCAAAACTTCACCATGCCCTCCGAAGGCGAAGCCGGTGGCGTCCCCTCTCATAATCCCGCCTTTTACTCTTATGACCTTGGCAATATCCACTTCCTCAGCCTCGACTCCTACGGCATCGAAGAAGAACGCTATCGCATGTACGACACCCTCGGCCCGCAAGTACAATGGGTAAAGAAAGACCTCGAAGCCTATGGCCACAAAGGATGGGTCATCGCCTACTGGCATCACCCGCCCTACACCATGGGTTCCCACAATTCCGACCACGAAACTGAGCTGATACATATCCGGGAAAACTTCATCCAGATCCTCGAACGCTACGGCGTCGACCTCATCATCTGCGGACATAGCCACGACTACGAACGCTCCCAGCTGATCAAGGGTCACTATGGAATGGAACCCACCTTCAACCCCAGCTTCCTCGTCAACTCATTCACCGGTCTCTACGACGGCACCTCCAATTCCTGCCCCTACCTCAAGGATTCCACCACCGGCTATACCGGTACCGTATACATCGTCAGCGGCTCCGCCGGCCAGCTCGGCGGCAAACAAGCCGCCTTCCCCCACGACGCCCTCCCCTATTCCGACGCCACGCACGGCGGCGCAGGCATGCTCGAAATCCAGGGCAACCGCCTCGACTGGAAATGGGTCTGCTCCGACGGCGAAATCCGCGACCACTTCACCCTCTTCAAAAACGTCAACAAACGCCATATCATCACCGCCAAAAAAGGAGAAACCATCACCCTCACTGCCCCCTTCCCCAGCGATAAACCTTACCAGTGGAGCACAAAAGCAACCACCCGCAGCATCGACGTAAAGGCCTCCAATAAGGTCTATACCGTCAAAGATGCCAACGGCTGCATCCAGGACAGCTTCGAAGTAAAAACAAAATAACCCCAATGGGTTTGTCCGCTTAGCGGCGGACAAACCCATTACCTTCCCCTAAAATGGTATTGCATATGTAAAAAAATATCCACACCTTAGCGCGCATGCGCTACTTCCACTTCCTATTCTGGCCAGTGCTGGTCGCCACCTTCGTCGTCGGCTTCCTCCAGCTCAAAGATCAAACCTATCTGCAAAACGATACCGCCCCCCACGGCATCATCTCCCTTGAACTCGGCAAGGACTCCGCCCGCAACAACGCCATCATCCAGTCCTGGAAAAGCGACACCACCGACCGCTCCGCAGTCACCCTCTGCCAGCAAAACGCCCCAACGATCAATCGCCTGAAGAAAGCCCGAACCGACGTCTACGTCGACTACCTCTTTATCGTCCTCTATACCCTGCTCGGCGTTATCATCATCACCGCCCTCCAAACCCACGTTCGTCAGCTAAGACAAAAAAGCAACCATACATTTACTTTCATACTCATTGCCCTCGCCCTGCTGGCCGGTATCGCCGACTGTATCGAAGACGCCGGCATGCTCCACTTCATCGACGACGGAATCAACGGCAAACACACCGCCTCCAATACTACCGCTACGATCACCCATATCTCCGCCTATACGAAGTTCGCCATCCTGATCTTCCTCGTTGGCCTCTATATCCCCTTCACCCTCATCTTCCGGGACAACGGCCTCCAACGCCTGTCCGACTACATCCGGGCCAAAACCCTCCAGCTCTTCCGCTACCGCGTCATGCTCATCGGCGTAGCATTTTTCGCCCTGCCCATCTGGGCCATGGACCAGGGACAAGATCTCCTGGTCAATATCAACTCATCCGATAAAGGCGTCGTCATCTTCATGGCCGTCGTCCTCATCGCCGCTTTTCTGAACTGGTGGCTGGCCAAACTCTTCTTCGAAGCCATCCCGGTCAAAGAACGAAAAGACATTTTTCCGCTGACAGAACGAGCCCTCCAGGACCAACAGCAGGAAAAAGCGGAAAAGAAAGTATCCCGCTTCCTCGGCGTCGCCACCATCATCATCCCGGCCTTCGCCATCCTCAACGCACTCGACGTCCTCCACGTCCATACCTGGATGGACATCTTCCCCTCCTCCCTCTGGCTCATCGGCATGCTCGGCATCTTCTTCGCCCTGATCAAAAATAACGCGATAGAACAGCTGCACCTGAACCTGGAAACGAAATGGGGCAAAGCCAGGGCCCGCAACTTCGTGATCCTCGTCATCGTACTGCTGGCAGTCGGACTCCCTTCTCTCATCAGGGTGTCGGTCATCAATGGTTCCAGCAATACCCCGCCTTCCCTGATCTTCTTACTATATCACCTCGTTTTCCTCGCATTTGCCTTCCTCGTCTTTGTAAGCGTAAGGGGCCTTATCTTCAAAGAAGACAGCCTGTGCGGCAAACGCATCGGCTGGATCATCGTCATCCCCGCCCTGCTCCTGGCCATCGCCTTCATCCTGTTCAACGCCTTCCCCAAGGTCATCTTCACATTCGACTGCACCTACCTCAGCCTTCCAACCCTCCTCTCGGGTATCATCTTATATATTCTATTCATAACCCTGCTGATCCGCTACAGCCTCTTCAAAAAAATAAACTTCGTTCTATTTGTCATCCTGACGGCCATCATCGTATCGATCACCACCGATAGCGACTACCACAGCGTAAAGACCATCGATACCACAACACCGCCGACTACTACAGGCCTCGACAGCTATTTCAAACAATGGCTCCTAAAAAGAAAGGACGAGATCAATGGCTCGAAAACCTATCCCGTATTCTTCGTCAACAGCTACGGCGGTGGCGTCAAAGCCGCAGCATTTACAAACCTGCTCGTGACGTACCTCGATTCCGTCATGATCGCCCAACAGCCCGACCATAAAAGTTTCGAGCACTACGTCTTTTCCTTCTCCGGCGCCTCCGGCGGCACCATCGGCTCGGCCGTACAATGCGCCTACCGCGCCCACCACCCCGATAGCATCGGAAGCTACTCGACCCAACACTTTATCGATTTCTATAAGCACGACTTCCTGACCCCCATCCTCGGCTCCATGTTCGGACGAGATGTCTGGGCCTCCATCACCGCCCAGGACCACTGGGACGATCGCTCCGCCATCCAGGAGCAGCTCTGGGAAGGCTTCGCCCAAAGGACCCCGGGCATGAACACCAACCTCTCCATCCCCTTCGACTCCATCTGGAACACCCCGCAAAATAGCTACGAGGTCCCCCTCCTCTTCTCGAACACCCTGAACGTCGACAACGGACAGAAAGGCATCTGCGCCCCTATCGTCCTGGAAAGAAAAGACTTCCCCGGCGCCATCTTCATCCGCTCCCGCCTCGACTCCATCAACGCACACCGCGGCGACGCCCCGATGCAGACCGTATCCCTCATGACCGGCGCCTTCCTCAGCGCCCGCTTCCCCTTTATCAGCCCCGCCGGCAAGATGGGCCCCGGCTTTCATTTTATGGATGGCGGCGGTAAAGACAACTCCGGAGCCTCCACGTCTGAAGCCATTTTTATACGTCTTTCAAAAGAAATGCAACAGGAACACGCCGCCCACCCAAACTCCGAGCTCGACAGCCTGATGCAAAAGGTGAAATTTTTCTTCGTCTCCATTACGAATAACCCCAACTTCGTCGTTGACCCGCGCAAGCTGGTCTCCAACCGCTGGGAACCCATCAGCCCCATCGTCGGCATCATCAATAGCGGCATCACCGGCAACGCCATCGAGGCAGACCGCACTCTGCAGATGCGCTATCCGCAGAATCCGCTTCCGAATACCTTTCAATCGCAATATTGTTCTGTCTGGATTTCGGGCTCCTGTATCGAATATGGAGACAAGAAAAAGTATGAGCCCGTATTGCCGCTTGGCTGGCAGATCTCCGAGAACTCCGTGCTCCGGCTTCGTCAGTCCTTCGACCCCGACGGCCTCAGCGACTACGGTCGTAACGACGGCGTACCTCGAATCATCAGTATTATAAAAAACAGGTAGCCGGCGGCCGCGGCCATCTCCCTACTGCTTAAATACCTTAAACACCTCATTCTCTACCCGCACAATCATCATCCCCTTCGGCGCGCCAGCCACATTCAGGCTAGCCTGCCCACCGTGGATAATACCCGACTGTAATATCTTACCATCAAGAGAAGAAATCATATACTTGGCAGCACCACTACCGCCAACCTTCACATTGACATAGTCCACCACCGGATTAGGATAGCAAGAAAGCGAAACACCCGCAGCACCTCCAACCTTCTTCACCGGCGAGTAGCTAAACGCACCGTCGATATCGACCATCTTTAACCGATAGAAGTTTACCGGCCCCGGCGCCCCATCCACAAAAGAATAAACACCCCCACCGGCAGCAACCACCCCGATCGGAAAATACGTCACGCCATCCGCACTACGCTCCACCACAAACTCCTTCACCCCCGACTCACTGGCCGTCGTCCAGCCCAGCTTATTCCCCGCACCACCAGCAGCAGCCGCATCAAAGGACAGTAAATTCAACGGCAGCAAAGTCGGAGGATACTGTATAATCAAATTATCCAGCACCGCTATATTCGAACCGCTCCCATCCAGCCCCCCGGCAATCGTCGCAGTCCCCGCGCCCGTCCAGGACAATACAGTCCCCGCAGCCTCCGTGGCATAAGTCTTCACCGTCACCCCATCGACCGAAAGCGTAGCGACACCCGTATTGTTATTAAAGACGAATCTAAACGTATGAAAAGCATTGTCCGTAGGCGGACCATACTGCGCATTCTGCGTCCTCGTCACATCCGAACCGCCTACCTTCAAAACATACTTGATATAAATCGAACCCGTAGCAATCCCAAAATCAAATCCCCCCAGGCTAAAAAAGCTCGCCCCATTCTCCTTCCGCATAAAATCTACGCTGATATCAATCCCCTGCATCGAAGTAAAAGTCGAACCCGCCATGGTCATCCCCACATCGTGGCTGTTTGGATTCAATCCATTCGTCCCCGCAGCCCCACCCGACGTGGAAGTTGCCGTCATACCCCCCGAAGCAGTAGCATCCGGACCATAAGCAGCCTTGGTAACAGGATTCGTATCCCAGGTGAATTGACTAACGAGCTGAGCCTGGCCAGCCATAGCCAGTAAGAGGAGTACGATTAGAGAGTAGAAGGTCTTTGTCATAGCGCGGATTTTAATAGGTCACACCCTTAATGACAAGCAAAATGCCAATAACTAATTAATTGTCTGTCAATAACTAAAACGGTTAAGTAGACCATTTATTCTTCCCAATTCGGGACACCTCTCCCAAAATAACAAATCGTATCTTTTCCATCCAAAACCTCACTATCTTAGGTCTGAAATTAATCTTATATGCAAGCATCCAATCGCAGAAAATTTATCGCCACTGCAGCCACCTTAGCCGCCACTTCCACCCTATCCCGCACCCAGGCCGCAGCCAACACCTCCGCCAAGCGTCCCCCTCTCGTCCACCACGTATTCTTTTGGCTAAAAAATCCTACCTCCACCGCCGACCGCGACAAACTGGTCGAAGGCGTCAAAACCCTCTCAAAAATCCCCACCGTAAAAGAATTACACGTCGGCGTACTCGCCAACACAGAGAAAAGAGACGTCGTAGATACCAGCTGGGCAGTATCCGAACTCATGTTCTTCGACGATGTCCAGGGACAGGCCACCTACCAGTCACACCCCATCCACCTGGAATTCATCAAAAATTATAGCCATCTCTGGGAAAAAGTAGTCGTATACGACGCAATGGAGGCCTAGCTGACGCCAAGCAGCTCCACTTCAAAAATTAATGTGCTATTCGGACCGATCGTTCCGCCAGCCCCTCTTTCCCCATACCCCAAGCTCGGAGGTATAAAAAACCGGTACTTACTCCCCGTCGCCATATATTGCAACCCCTCTGTCCAGCCCTTGATCACCGCACTCAACGGAAACGTAGCCGGCTGCCCGCGCTTGACCGAACTGTCGAACACCGTTCCGTCGATCAGCGTCCCATGATAATGACAAGTCACTTTATTGCTAGCCAGCGGCTTCACCCCCGTCCCTTCCGTAATCACCTCATACTGCAGCCCGCTCGGCAGCGCAACCACCCCCGGCTTATTCTTATTGGCTTCCAAAAATTCCTGCCCCGCCTTCAAATTAGCGGCAGCCTTCTCATTCTTCATATTGAACAGCTTATCTGCAAGACTCATAGTAAATGATTTATCCGGCAAAGTTAATGCATTTCTTCTGCTTCATTCCCCATAGCAATCGTCGCGCTCAAATCAGCCCCCGCAGCCATGCTCGCAGCCGCCACTTCCGCCCTCGCCTTATTCAACTGCACCAACCCCGCCTGCACCAGCCGAAAACAAATAATCCAACCCACCACTCCCAAAATCAAAAACTTCAGATCCCCCACCAGCGGTAACCTCATCAGCAAAAACGGCGCATTCCACAACATATGCAGCAGCATCACAGCCACAAATACCCGCAGAAACGCAGGAGCCTTCACCATCTCCCAGGAAAACGGCTTGTCCCCCTTCACCATCCATAACGCCGCCGCCGCATTTGCCGTCCACACGATATGCATAAACGGAGCCAGCATGCCCCGTAAAACAATCACGTCTATCCCCGCATCCACACTCTTATACTTCCACATCTGCACAAACGCATAACCCGAGCTTTCGAAAGCCGCAAAACCCGTCCCCACAGCCGCTCCAATCAACAGCCCATTCAATATCCACCGGTAACGCCCCACCTTTCCCGTCAGAAAAATCACAACCAGCAGCTTCGCCGACTCTTCGATAATCCCCGCCGCCGAAGCGCCCAAAAAGCTTAAAAGATCCAACCGGTCGAAGAAGATCAACGCCACGATCAGCGACGCAATTCCCCCGATAAATAACAGCTGAAATACTCTAAAAATGGAAACGTTCCTCGGCACATTCATCTCGAGAAAAAAGATCAAAGCCGATATCGGCACCGCAAAAGACCCTACGAAAATGATTCCAGGTATAAGATAAACCCCACCCAGGGCAGAAATCCCATAGTACATAACCACCGCCAACCCCACCGAAACACCCAGCAGCCGCGCAAACAACCAGGGCTTGGCCCAACCCACCGAAAGCTCCAAAAGCGACGGCGTATGCTTCGCCGTCCCCGTAATCAGCTGCTCCTCCATCTCCTCGGCCGTATGCTTCTTGAAAACCTCTGAAAAAATATCCCCCAGCCGGAAATCCTTCAATTCTTCCAGACCGAGCAGATCCGAAAAATGATCCTTCACCTGCTTTTCCTTGCCATCCATAAATTGCTATTTTATATAGAAATTTACGGCAATTTGGCGACAAGACTTTCCGGGAGCATCCTTAATATCTGATAAATAATCTTCCACTTAAAACCAGGCACGATTACAAACTTCCGGCCCGCCCCCACTACATGCCGCGCGATAAAAGCTGGCTCCATCAACAGCGACTCCGGCAGGTCCAGTCCCGCCGTCAGCTTGCTCCGGATATACCCCGCCACGATCGCATTCACCGCCACCCCGCGAGGAAACAGATACTGCCGCAGCCCCGCCAGATACGTCGTAAATGCGGCCTTGGTGCTGCCGTAAATAAAATTACTCTTGCGGCCCCGCACGCCCGAAAGCGAAGAAAGTCCCACAATCCTCTCCAGGTGAGCATTCGCGCTATCCATCGCAATCAGGTTCAGGATCGATACCCCTCCCGCATACAGGACATTCATCATCCGGTAAGAACCCTCCCAATCGACAAGAGCCTCCTCATTCGTTACCTGGAAACCCGCCGCATAGAGCACGATATGCGGCTTACCTACCAGTTTCTCATAAAAAGCCCGATGCGTCTCGAAAGCCACCGCATCGAAATACTCTACCACTACCCGCTCCGCCGGCAGCCGGCGCTGAACCACAAACGCCCGAAGGTCATCCACACTCCTCGAAGCGGCAATCACCCGATGCCCCATCTCCAAATATAAAGCCATGGCCTCCTTGGCCACATCCGAATTGGCGCCGAGAATGAGAACGGTCTTCATGGCTTTTGACAGATTTCAACGCCCTGCGGACCCGCAACGACCGCCTTATGCGCCATATTAAAAAATAAAGAATGCTCCAATATCCCCGGGATACAGGTCACCCGGTCGTTCAATACCTGCGGCTCCGGGAAAACATCAAACCAGCTGTCGATCAAAAAATTTCCCCTCTCCGTCACCACCGCCCCATCCTTCCCCGATCCCGCCATCCGCAGTTCCGAACGCACCGGTCCAAAGAATCGCTTCAGCCGGTCCGACACATACCCCAACGCCTCAGGCAGCACTTCCACCACCAACGGATACCTACCATCCAGCCGGTCCACCTTCTTCGACACATCCCCTACCAAAACAAATTCTTCCGCCATCGCCGCCAGCACCTTCTCCGACACATGCACCCCACCCCCGCTCTTCAAAGCCGTAAGCCTCCAATCGAACTGGTCACAGCCATCGAAATACAAATCGATCCCCGGCAGCCAACCCGCCTCCTGAACCCTAAACCCCTCCCGCAGCAAAACCTGCCGGGTAGAAAAAGAGGACGTCACCGTCGTCAGCGAGCTGAACAAAGTGACGTCCTCCTTGATATAGTTAATCAGATGAGCCATGGTGGACCCTGCTCCAAAACCAACCACCCCACCCGGCTTTATAAATTTTAGCGCCTCTTTAGCGGCTTCTTTCTTAAAGTCCTGCATAGAACGAATAAACGTTTTATGCAGCCAAGTTACTTATATTTCCTCTCCATCTCCTCATAAAAACTCTTCAGCACATAAAACGCCTTCTTCTTCTGACCCGTCTCCGAAATCAAACCCTTCCTGTTCCAATAATTCTGATACACCGGATGCTGCCGCCGCGGTGAACGGAAATCCGTCAATATCCACGGCGTCGTCCCCCTCAAAGCTCCAATTCCCATCAGCATCTGCAGCTGATTCTTATAAAGCAGCTCCTGGTATTCCTCGCTAAACCGCGTCAGCGAATCCGCATGAAACCCTGCCAGCGCATCGCCCCCGAATTCCGTGATCACCACCGGGCGGTTATACTTGATCGTGAAATGATACTTCGGTAGGTCCGTAGGCTTATCCCCCCAATACCAACCCGCATATTCATTGAAGCTCACCAGGTCCAGCTTCTCACCCAGCGGGTCGTCGACAAACGCCTCATCCCCCTTCCGGTGCACTTCCAACGCAGCCGACACCAATCGCGTATTGTCCAGTGAATGCGCCCGCTCCGCCAGCTTGCTCATAAACGAAAGCCGCGCATCGCTGAGCGGCGTCTCATTCCCGATCGACCAGATAATGACCGACGCCCGGTTTTTATCCCGGATGATAAGATCGCTCAGCTGCTTCTGCGCATTGGCAAACGTCCCCGCATTCTCCCAGGATATGGTCCAGTAAACCGGCACCTCGGCCCAAATCATCAACCCCATCTCATCGGCCAGCCTGATCATCGCCTCATTATGCGGATAGTGCGCCAGCCGCACATAATTACAATTCATTTCCTTCGCCCAGGTCAGCAGCATTCTCAAATCTCCCTCCCCCCGATTCCGTCCTTGAATCAAAGGATTCTCGTCGTGTATCGATATCCCCCGCAAAAACACGGATTTTCCATTCAACAAAATATCCTGTCCCTTGACCTGTATCGTGCGAAAGCCAATCTTGTCATTTATGACATCCGTCCCCGCTTGCAATTGCACCGCATACAAACGCGGATGCTCCGGCGACCAATAGTCCAATTTCTTCACCGGAATACTCAATACCGCCCTTCCGCTCGCATCCGTCTTCACAGTCTGCTTGATACCCGCCTCCGGAATAGAAACCACCACCTCCTGCGAAAGCCCACTTCCATCCAGCTGTACAAACCCCTCGATCCTCCCCGGCTCATCCTTCGCCAGCTGCACCTTATAATCAGCAATAAAAGTTGCCGGCGTCGAAGCCAGCACCACATCCCTCGTCATCCCCCCATAATTCCACCAGTCCGTATTCACCGTCGGAATCTCATCCTGCTTCCGCGTATTATCCGCCTTCACGACGATCGAATTCTCACCTTCCTTTAGTTTACCCGTCACCTCGAACTGAAACGGCGTAAACCCTCCCTTATGCATCCCCAGCTTCTTGCCATTCAGGTAAACATGCGCCTCATAATTGACCGCCCCAAAGTATAAAAAGTAACGGCGCCCCGGCTGCTGTGCCACATGAAACAATCGCCTGTACCAAACCGTACCCTCGTAAAAATAAAGCTTCTCGTCCTGCGAATTCCAATCCCCCGGCACCTTCAGCGTCGGCGACAGATCGAAATTGTATTCGATCAGCTCCGTCTTGTCCTTCGCCTTCTTGTCGTCGAAAAAACCACCCGTCCCCGAAGCCGACTGATCATAAGGCATATGCCGATAATCATAATAGCCATTCTCATACGGGTCGACGATGTAATTCCAACGCCCATCCAATGACTGCTCCACCCTGGCCCCAATATTCTGTATCAATCCCCCATCGCCCTGAGCACCCCCGCTAACAAGCCCCCCAGGGCTCCCTGCCTGCAAACCCTTCATCGCCGCCGCATACCTCCGCCCCAGCTCACGCGCCGACCGCGTATCGAAATGCACTTTGTCCCCCTTGTCCGTCAACCCCGCCGCACTAACCACCGCCGTATTCGTCACAGCCCCCGGTATCTCATCAATCACCTTATTGATCAGCACCTCCTTATTAAAATAGCCGATCTCTCCCGCCACAAACGGCAAACCCGGCTCGTTCAGATCATTCCTAAACCGTTGTACCAGCGCCTTCAGCTTATTCATATACACCGCCGCGTCCGCCGGATTATTATCCGATTCCCCCTGATGCCAGACAATCCCCTTCAGCTTCCCCCTGCCCATCGCCACTTTTGCCCTGCGAATCGCATCGTCATAAGGATGCAGCCCATTCAAATACGTCGAATCATACTCCCAAACCCGAATCGGCGATCCTCCCACCGCACAAGGAATCAACCCAATCACCTTCCCACCCCGCCCGCCAGCACCGGCCGCACCTCCCCTCGACATCTCCTTTGCAAACGCAATCCCCGGCCCCACTCCCACCACATCAGGCTTATCGAAATGCACCGGGTCCGTCGCCGGCACCCAGTTATTATTCTTATCCAACATCAAAATCCGCGCATCCGTCTCCTTACTCTCCGCATCCACCGGCCCCCGGCCCGCCATATTCGACTGGCCCGCCAACAAATACAAGTCCATCTCCTGTCCCCTGACTATCTGAAAAAAACAAACAAAAACAACGAGAAGAAATTTTCGATTCATGTTCATAATGGTTTAAGCATCCCGGCCGGGATTCTATCGATAGATTGTATTTTTACCTGCTTATAAAAAACTTCCGCCCCCTCCGACTGCAGCTGTATCTTCCCCTTCACCAACGGCGACACCTGCCCGCCTTCCACCTGCCCCAAATGATATAGCACCATCACCACCTTCCCGTTGATCACATGCACGCTCGTGTCCCCATGACAATACAAATCCACCGTATTCCACTCTCCCGACACTTTCTCCGCATCCACTCCCTTTATACAATGACGGCCTATTTTATCATCCGCCCGAAACGTATACAGATCAGCGCCCGCCCGATACACATACTCACTATCCGATTTCTTCACCGCCGGCACAGAAGCCACGCCCCCCGCACATCCCCAATAATCCCCGCAATCCCCCTCCTGTATCTGCATCTCCTGCGAACGCATCCAGGCCCCCCAATCGGCTCCATTCGGTCCGACAGAATGATACAGCAGCCCACTATCTTTCTTCTTCCCCTTCTTCGGACCCCAGGTCTGCTGCCCCCACCGAAACTGTAGCTGTAAATGATAGTTCGTATACTCCTGCTTCGTCGTCAACGCCCCAATGTCCTCCCCCGAAACCCGGATGACATTCTCACCCCCATCCTTAACCACCGAAAATACTCCGTGTGGGTCCTTATTCAACCCAATCGGCATCTGCAGATAAGTATCCCAACCCTTCAAATCCTTCCCATCGAACAAGGATACCCACTTTTCCTCCCTGGGTACGGCGGCAAATCCTATCACCGCCACAATCAGTAAAAAAGACATACGGCAAAGCATAACAGACGATTTTAATGACAAATTAACCCTGAAAGTAACAAAAAATCTCCGACGCCCGCCGCGGCCTTTTTAGCCCCATTTCCCTACCTTCGTCTCCTGCAAAAATTTAACTCTACAATTATGAGACATCTCCTCAGCGTTACCCTTTTGCTAGTAACAAGCATACTATCTACCTCTGCACAACAAACCTCCCCCGCGCGTAGCGCACAATCCGCCCAACCTCCCCGCCCCCGCCTCGTCGTCGGAATTGTCGTCGACCAAATGCGCTGGGACTACCTATACCGCTACTCCCCCCGCTACACCACCGGCGGCTTCCGTCGCCTCCTCTCCGAAGGCTTCACCTGCGAAGACACCTATATCTCTCACCTCCCCTCCTATACCGCCGTCGGCCACTCCACCATCTTCACCGGCTCCGTCCCCGCCATCCATGGCATCGCCGGAAACGACTGGATCGACCAGGCCAGCGGCAAATCTATTTACTGCGTCGGTGATACCTCAGCCCACCCCGTTGGAGGCACCTCCCCCGCCGGCAACATGTCCCCCCGCAACCTGCTCGCGACAACCGTCACAGACGAGCTACGCCTCGCGACAAATTTCCGCTCCCGCGTCGTAGGCGTCTCCCTTAAAGACCGAGCCTCCATCCTCCCCGCCGGACACAACCCCACCGGGGCCTTCTGGTTCGACGACGTCAAAGGCGTCTTCAGCACCAGCACCTGGTATATGAACGAGCTACCTGAATGGGTCACCCGCTTCAACGCCCAAAACGAACCCGAAAAACTCATAGCCGGCGGCTGGAACCCCCTGTACCCCATCGACACCTACGTCCAGAGCACCACCGACTCCGCCAGCTGGGAAGGACTCTTCCCCGGCGAAAAAAAACCCGTCTTCCCCCACGACATCGCCAAATTCTATAAAATAGATCACGACAATATCCGCAGCAGCCCCTTCGGCAATACCCTTACCCTCGATTTCGCAAAAGCCGCCATCGAGGGCTATTCCCTCGGCCAGCGCGATATCACCGATTTTCTAACCATCAACTGCGCATCTACCGACTACGTCGGACATAAATATGGTCCCAACTCCATCGAAGTAGAAGACGTCTACCTCAGACTCGACAAAGACCTCGAAACTTTCTTCAATTACCTCGACCAGAAAGTCGGCAAAGGCAACTATACCGTCTTCCTCACCGCCGATCACGGTGCCTCCCACAATGTCGATTTCTTCAAAGAGCACCACATGCCCGCAGGCTTGTCCAGGTTCAGCACGCACATCAAAAAGCTCAACGACACGCTCGCCCAGATTTATAAGGTCGACAGCCTCATCATCTCCGGCAGCAACTACTATGTCAATTTCAACCTGCCCAGAATCCAGCAGCACCAGCTTCCACTCGACCAGCTAAAGAATATCTGTCTCTCCTACCTGAAACAGCAAACGGGTATCCAATACGTCATCGACATGGATAATATCGCCGCAGCTAACCTCCCGCTGCCCATCCGCGAAATGGCGATCAACGGCTACAACCGCAAACGCAGCGGCTCGATCCTGATCCTTCCCGAACCAGGCTGGTTCGACGGCTGGGACAAAGGCACCACACACGGCACCTGGAACCCGCAAGACACCCACATCCCCCTCGTATTCATGGGCTGGGGTATCAAGCACGGCCAGGTATACAGGACTACCCACATGACCGACATCGCCCCCACCATTGCCGCCCTTCTGCACATCCAGATGCCCAACGGCAACATCGGCGAAGTCATCTCCGAAGTTCTAAAATAATCGGACCGGGTAATTCAACCATTTTGGCTACAAACTCACTCATTTTGGCAACATAGACGCCCCGTCGCCTCCCGACCTTCGTTTTACAAAACGAAAACAAATGAAAACGATCTTCATCACAGGAGCCTCCACAGGCTTAGGAAAAGCCGTTGCCAAATTGTTCCACACCAACGGCTGGAACGTTATCGCCACCATGCGCAACCCCGAAAAGGAAAACGAGCTGACACAGCTAAAAAATCTTACCCTCCTAAAACTCGACGTAACCGACCCCCTGCAGATCAAAACCGCCGTTAACCAGGCCCTGGAAACTCATTCCATCGACCTCGTCCTCAACAACGCCGGCTACGGCCTCCTCGGTCCACTCGAAGCCTTCACCGACGAACAGATGACCCGTCAGATCGACACCAACCTCCTCGGCACGATCAGGGTCACCCAAGCCTTCATCCCCCACTTTCGCGAAAAAGGCAGCGGCATGTTCATAAACATCAGCTCAATGTTCGGCCTGCTCGGCTACCCCATCTGCTCCCTCTACAACGCCACCAAATGGGGCCTCGAAGGCTTCTCCGAATGCCTGGCTTACGACCTGGCCCATTTTAATATCAAGGTAAAAACGATCGCCCCCGGCGGCATCCAAACCGACTTCGCAAGCCGCTCCCTCGACATGGCCCTCCACCCGGCCTATCAAAAATTGGTTGAAAAAGTAAGCGAAGGCTACAGCGCCGAAAAACTCAGCCTATACTCCACAGCAGAACAGGTTGCCGACATCGTCTACACCGCTGCTACGGACAACAAAGACCAGCTCCGCTATATCGCCGGCCACGACGCCATCGCACTCTACACCGAACGCCTCGAAAACGGCCCCGAAGCGCAATACCACAGAATCCAGGCCCAATTCGCTTATTAACACCCCGCGGCGCCCATCCCCCAAACCGGCCGGCACGCCAGCCACCAAAACCACCATAATAACTACCTTTGAAAAAATGACCACACCACAAAAATTCAATTCCATCTCGGAACTGCACAGGGCCTTGGGTTTCCCCAAGCCCTTGCACCCGTTGATAAGCCTGGTCAACTACGCAGACATCCACATCCCCTTCGAAGACCTCCCCAAAGCCCTATTATTGAACTTCTACAAGATCTCCTATAAAAAACGCCTCACCGGAAAGATCAAATACGGCCAGCACTACTACGACTTCGACGAAGGCGGCCTCTCCTTCATCGCCCCCAACCAGCTCGTCTCCGCCGCCGATCCCGAGCTCGAAAGAACCGACGAGAACCCCGAGCAAATCACCGCACCCAAAACCACCGACCAAAAACCCGAGGCCAACGCCGACCTCTACTCCGGCTACACCCTCCTCATCCACCCCGACTTCATCCGCCCCTACCCCCTCGCCACAAAAATCAAAACCTACGGCTTCTTCTCCTATTCCGCCAACGAAGCCCTCTACCTCTCCGACAAGGAAAAACAAACGATCTTCACCGTCTTCGAAAATATAAAGGAGGAACTAAACAGCAACATCGACGACTTCAGCCAGGACCTCATGATCTCCCAGATCGAAGTCCTGCTCAACTACAGTAACCGCTTCTACAAACGCCAGTTCATCACCCGCAAAGCCGCCAGCCACGATCTATTGACAAAAATGGAACAGCTGCTCACCGCTTATTTCGAAAACCCCGACAACCAGCACCTCCCCACCGTCGAGCACCTCGCCGCACAGCTACACCTCTCCCCCCGCTATCTCAGCGACATGCTCCGCTCCCTCACCGGACAGAACGCCCAGCAGCACATCCACGAAAAATTAATCGAAAAGGCAAAAGAATACCTGACCGCTACCGACCTCTCCGTAGCAGAAATAGCCTACCACCTAGGCTTCGAACACCCGCAATCTTTTAATAAGCTCTTCAAGCGAAAGACCAATCAAACTCCGCTCGAATACAAACAATCATTACAATAATCCCCCCATCAACGGGTCCGTCTTCGTCACCTGCCCCGTCTCCACCTTACCCGCAAACCTTTCCTCATACCCTTCATATCCCTTCACTTTCACACTCACATCATACCAATTAAAACTCATCGCATTACTCACCACCACACTCACCTTCCCTCCCGCCGCCACCGTCTTCTCCTGCCCCTTCCCCTTATAACTATTGTCCGACACGACAAAACCATGAGCCTTCTTATCCTTATTTAAAAGAGTCAACACCAAATCCCCCTTCACCGCATCATACCCACACGAAACACCTACCATAGGATTCCTCGCATCGCCGATAAACTCCCTATAGAACCCATTCGGACCATATACCCGCATATGATACTTGCCGCCATCAAAATCCCCCACCCCCCACTCATCGTTCAATACATCCCCCGCCTTCACCGCATAATACCAGGTCCGCATCGTCTCCCCACGAAACCCTCCCACCGAATAGACGGAAAAAGGACTACCCAGCGACTTCGCCCCAAACACCTTATTCCCCGCCCCAAAAGACACCCCCAGCTTCGACCCATCCCAACGCGCATTCACATTCAATTCATACGGCAACGCATTCGACGGCCGCACTCCCTTCTCCTGCTTCGGAAAATAAGAAGCAGACCAATGATCCCGATTGATCGCCGCCACTTCCTCCGCCGTCAGCTTCTTATAGTTCGCCGGCGCTTCCTTGAACTTCGCCTGATGTATCCCCTCGATAAACGCCCCCTTCTCCAAAAATACCGGCGATTCGATCTTCTCCCCATTATACGGACGAAATACAGAAGTCAAATCCCCACAGATCGTCCGCCTCCACTCCGTAATATTTTCCTCCTTGACTTTTTTATTAAACTTCTTCTCTAAAAAATGCTCCAGAAACTGCAAGGACGAAGTATGGTCAAACACCTCCGAATTCACATACCCACCCCTCGTCCACGGCGACGCTATAACCATCGGCACCCGATAACCCAAACCGATCGTCGCCTCCCGAAGCCGATCCGCCGACGCAGAAGGATTCGTTTGCTGTTCCTTCGTCACAAAATCCATCTTCGGGTCAATCCCCGCCGACACCTTCCCCGTATGCTCTTTATAAGGACTAGGAACCACAAACGGCGGCACATGATCGAAGTAGCCATCGTTCTCGTCATAAGTAAGCACAAAAATCGTCTTCTTCCAAACCTCGGGGTTCTTCAACAGTATCTCCATCACCTCGCTCACATACCAAGGACCAAACCAGGGTTCCCCCGGATGGTCGGAAAAGTTTGCCGGTGCGCTCAGCCACGACACCGTAGGCAGAGTGCCATTCTCCACGTCCTGACGGAACTGATGCAGAATATCCCCCTTCGGTATATTCAGCTTACGCGGCGTCCCATGATCGTCATAAGACAAAGGACTCAGCTCATGAAAGAATGGATCTTTATCGTTAATGGTAAACGCCCGGGAATTCAGTCCCTTTGCCTGCGCCGAAAGCCCATCATAGGCCTCCTTTGTATATCGCTGCTCATCCGCTTCCAGCTTAGCCAGCAGCTTCTGCGCCGCAGCAAGCCTTTTAGACCCATCCTCCGTCCCCGACGAGCCCTTCAACGTCTCGATCTGGTCCTGCAGCTGCTTCTTTTTCTCCTTCAAATTCGCAATACCCCCCGGATGCAGCCGGACGTTATATTGCTGATAGTATTCCAGCACATTCGTCCCAAAATTGCTCAGCCAGTCACTCTCCTCCCCATTCAGCCCATACCCCATCGTCAGCTCGTTCTGATACACCTTCCACGAAATCCCCTGCGCCTCCAGCCTCTCCGGATATGTCGACCAATCTAATTCCGGCTTATCATAGTTCGTTATGTTCCACAAATGCGCCTTTGCCGCCACCTCGTTCTTCTCCCGCACCGTCCCCGACATCCAATACCATCGGTTGGAATGCGTCCCCGTAATGCTGGAACAGAAATGCTGGTCGCAAACCGTAAACGCATCGGCCAAAGAATAATAAAAAGGCAGGTCCTCCCGGTCGCAATAACCCAATGTCAACGGCATCGAAGAATAATCCTTGCTCCGGGCCTTCTTCACCTCCAGCCACTTGTCATATTTCCCGTCATTACGCGCATCCGTCTGATCCGACCAGCCATGCGGCAGCGACCCCATCCAGGCCACCTTCGTATCCTTTACATTCAGTTTAAACGGCGCATACACATCCCCCTCCTTCGTCGACTGCAGCCACACCTTATTCCGGTTGGGCAGCTCTATCGCCCGCGGGTCGTTAAAACCCCGCACTCCCTGCAGCATCCCCAGCGAATGGTCAAAGGACCGGTTCTCCTGCATCAAAAAAACGATATGCTCGGCGTCATAAAACGTGCTGCCAAGCGCCGGATTGACGGCCAATGCTTTCTGAATAACTGGCGGCAGCAATTGCGCCAAAGCCGTACCGCCGGACAATAGGGCGGCTTTCTTGAGGAATTCTCTGCGGGAGTCCATAAAAAAATTGGTTTTCTAAATAACTCTTAAAGCTATAAAGAAAACCAATCAATATTACCTGTAAGTTAATAGTAAACCAAAAAACTATACCCCCAGTCCCGGAAGCCTAAGCTCTACACTCACGACCTTGCCTTTTTCAAAAAGCACAAACAGTGTCCAATCCTTCTCCACCGCGTAAGCCCACAAATTATCATTGGAAGGTTCTCCGTAATAATTGGTAATAGCCTTACCAAGCATCCGCTCCACTTCATCTTTACTCAACCCTATTAGCCGATTATCCTCTTCCAGCCTGGCCGCCATGCCTAGCGGCTTTTGACTGGCGCGCGCCCATACCTCCCGCTGAAAAGGCCGGCGAACCACCCATTCCCCGGAAAAATAAACCACTGCATAAACCAAAACAGCCAGCGGCGCCCCACCCGCTCCCAAAGCCATAAATTTTCTTCCCTTTCTAAAAAGATACCTTCCCGCAAAAAAAGCCAGAACCGCCATAATCACCGCTATCATCAGCAGCGTAACATTATGTGCCTCTTCCTGCTCTATCGTCTGCCCCACAAGATCAAAAATCAGGAAAAAGAAGAACACGAATGGGATCGCTAGTACGATCCCACCCAAAATCAATCCTCCCAAAAACGAGAAAACCGGATTCTTATAAATATTGAAACTCATTTACGTCGCCGCCACAATCTGCGCCTTTATCTCCGGCTCCGACATCTTCTCCACCACCCCATTCTCATGCATGAGCTTAAACCAATCCTTCGCAAAAGGCTTCAACAAATTGCTCGCCGCCTTCGGCCCCCAGGTCCCCGCCGCATACGAATTCAGCTGCTTCTTCGGCGATTTCTTCCAGGCATCCAAAATAGGCATCACCAGCTTCCACGCCGCCTCGATCTGGTCATCCCGCATAAACTGCGTAGCATCCCCTTCCAGCACATCCAGCAACAACGCCTCATAAGCCTCCGGCAGCGACTGCTTGAAGTCGTCCTTATACATAAAGTCCATCTCTACCGGCTCCAGCTTCATATGCAGCCCCGGCACCTTCCCCTCGAACATCAGCCCTATCTCCAGTTCCGGCTGGATACTGATGATCAGCTGATTCGGCTGAACATCGTCCTTGAATATCTTATGCGGAGAATCTTTAAACTGTATCATGATGACCGAAGACTGCCTCGGCATACACTTACCCGTCCGCAGGAAGAAAGGCACCCCCTTCCAACGCTCGTTGTCGATGAACAACCTCGCCGCTACAAATGTTTCCGTCGCCGACCCCTTCGCCACCTGCGGCTCGTCGGTATAACCCACCTGCGGCTTCCCCGCAATCTCCCCGGCCGTATACTGCCCACGCACCACGTCTTTAAAGACGCTTTGCGCCGTCAGCGGCCGTACACTCTTCAACACCTTTACCTTCGCATCCCGTATCGCCTCCGCTTCATACGCTTTCGGACAGTCCATCGCAATGATACAAAGCAGCTGCAGCAGGTGATTTTGGATCATATCCCGCAGCGCCCCGCTGCTGTCATAATAGCCGCCGCGCGTTCCCACACTCACCTCTTCCGCCACGCTGATCTCGATATGGTCGATATATTTCTTGTTCCACAATGGCTCGAACACATAATTGGCGAACCGGAACGCCAGTATATTCTGCACCATTTCCTTGCCAAGATAGTGGTCGATATGATAGATCTGTTTCTTCTTGAACCGCTGGGTCAGATAACGATTCAGCTTGCGAGCCGAATCCAGGTCCGTCCCGAATGGCTTCTCCACCACGATACGGTCCAGCGCATCCCGGTTACACAGCTTCTGCTTGCAGAGACTATCGGCAATCACCTCGATAAACCTCGGCGCCACCGCAAAATAAAACATCCTCACCCCGCGCTGCTGCTCCACATCCTCGAAGCTCTTGATCCGATCCTTAAGAGTCGCATACGTCTCCTCCTTCATAAAGTCTCCCTGCACATAATGAATCCGGGAAGAAAACGCCGCCCACTTCTCCGGGTTGGCCTGCCCGGTCCTGCTAAAAGAATTGATTCCCTCCAGCAGCCAGCCCTTATACTCCGTTTCATCGACGGCCAAAAAATCCACGCAATAAATCGAAAAGATAGAAGGCAGATGATTATCCGCATAGAGATTATAAAGCGCAGGAATCAGCTTCCGCTTCGTTAGATCCCCCTTAGCACCGAAGATGGTGATCGCGGAGGGAAAGGTTTTTCTGATCATACACAAACTTAATGAAAAAGCCGCTCTGTCGGAGCGGCTTTTTCAAAGTAACATTTGTATAACTTATGGCTTCCATGTGTTATTCGAGGGGTCCGTATCGGGATAACGCTGATCCGGATCGATAGTCACCTGTGCAATCTTCCCCGTCGAAGCGACGTGAAACTTCCAAACCGGTCCATGCATCCAGATTTCTACCGGCAGCTTCACCCGGCTCGTCTTCCCGTCTTCTTCTTTTATTTCCACCGTTACCGGCATCGGCAGCTTCTCCCTGTTCTCGATCGTAATGATAGCGCCCTTGGCTGCATCCCCACCCGCATACTCAACCGTCTTCACCGCCTGATCGATCTTCCAGTTGTTCAGGAACCATCCGCGCCAGAACCAATCCAAAGTCTCACCCGAAGCGTTTTCTATCGCGTGGAAGAAGTCATAAGGTGTCGGATGCTTGAATGCCCAAGAATGAATATAATAACGGAAAGCATAATCAAAACGCTCTTTACCCAGTATCTCTTCCCGCAGCAATTCCAAACCCGTTCCCGGCTTGCTATAGGACAATGTGCCCCACTCTCTGGCCGGCATCGCATCGGGAATCGTCAGCATCGGGTTGGTAATGTTGAAATAAGGCGCAGCCATCCGGGTACGGCTCTTGATAGGCCGGTAGAACTCCCCGCTGTTGAACATCGAATCCGCTACACCGTTGATGAACGTATTGAAACCTTCGTCCATCCAGGGATACTTCCGTTCATTGCTGCCGACGATCATCGGGAACCAGTTATGACCGAACTCATGGCTGGTCACACCCCATAACCCCGCTTTCCTCGAACGCGCACTGCAAAATACGATCCCGGGATATTCCATTCCACCGACAACTCCTGCCACATTCGTAGCCGAAGGATAAGTAAATTCATACAGATATTTCGAATAGCTCTCGATGGCGCCCTTTACGAATTGAGTGGAACGACCCCAGGCAGAATCCCCAGCGCTTTCCGCCGGGTAGAGAGACTGAGCCAACGCCTTCTTCCCGCTAGGCAGGTCGATCCTCGCCGCATCCCAGATAAAAGCCTTCGACGCTCCCCAGGCCACATCGCGCGTACCCGTACACTTGAACTTCCAGACCAGGCGGGGCTTGGCAGGCCGGCTGGCAGCATCCGTCACTTCGCTTTCCCCGCGAATGGTCACGGTCTTCTCGCTGCTTTTAGCTTCCTGAAAACGACGCTGCTGCGTCGCCGTCAGCACCTCCATCGGATTCACGAGCTCACCAGAGCCGCCTACGATCATATCCCCCGGTACATCCACGCTATAGTCGATGTTGCCATACTCCAGGTAGAACTCCCCCTGACCCAGGTAAGGCAGCGTATTCCAGCCCAAAACATTGTCATATACACACATCCTGGGATACCACTGCGCAATGGTATATATCCAGCCATTCTTCGTCTCCAACCGGCCCGTACGGTCCGTACCATACTGGGGTATTTTGTAGTTGTAGGCAATGCGAAGCTTCAGTACGCCACCGCCCGCCTTCAGGCTGGCTGGCAGCTTCACCTGCATACGGGTATCCGAGATCAGATAGTCCGCCGAAACAGCCTTTCCGGTAGCAGCATTCACCAGCTCTACGGACTTCAGCTCGTAACCGCCGTCGAATGCACCCTGGTTTGCCCAGCGGCCGCCCGTCAGCTCAGTACCCGCAACACCACGGGACTGCAGACTGTAAATATTCTCGTCCAGCTGCAGCCACACAAAGGACAGGTCCTGCGGACTATTGTTCTTATAAGTAATCGTCACAGTACCCGACAAAGCATGATTCACCTCGTCCAGCTTGGCCGCAACACTATAGTCTGCACTATTCTGCCAATACTTTGGACCGGGCCTGCCATCCGCCGCACGGACATCATCTCCATAAGCCGGATAAAAGAGAGGGGCAAACGCCTCGTGTGAATCATAGACAGAGGAAGCAGCAGTAGGAGGGGTCGTATTCTGCGCATGGGAAGCTTGCTGCACTAACAGCAGCCCCACAAACGCTAAGGAACCTAGTGATTTTCTCATTAGTGAATGAATTTATTATGGTTGCGAAGGTAGATTTTCCTACTTTCATTACATGGATATGCTCGAAATTAAAAACAGATTGGTCAAAAAGGCAACCGGCCTTTCCACAGGCGGCTTTAAACCTACATATTCGGATAAAGAAAGCTGGATTGGCCGCATCGCATATTACAGGGAAGACGAATCCATACCCGAAGACGCCGCAGGCCTGCCCATGCTGCCCATCCTTCAGCTCTCCCTCGAAGGCCTGCCCTACGTCCCCGAAGGCCTCGAAAATATCCGCATGATCACCCTCTTCGTCAGCGAAGACCTCCCCTCCGGCATCGCCGAAGAAGGCGCCGACTGGGTGCTTAGAGAATATACTAAGACCGACGATCTGGTCGAAAAAGACCTCGGAAACTCCGAAACCTTCCTCCGCTCCTTCCCGCTAAAAACGACTTATATCCCCGAAGACTACCCGGTATGGGACGGCGATTCCATCCCCGAAGACCTGGTAGAGGAAATTATCCGCCTCGAAAAAAAAGGCGAGATCGACGATTACTATAATGAGGTGATTAATAACTACGGCCACAAGCTCGGCGGCTATCCCACCTTCTATCGCCCCGACTTCAACTTCGACGATGGCTACGAATTCAAGCTCCAAATCGCTTCCGACGAAAAAGCCCGCCTCAATATCATCGAAGAAGGAACCATTTTTTTAGCAAAACACAAAGAAAACGGCAGCTGGCAGCTCTTCGTAGACTTCCCCTAATACGCTGCACCAGCCCCTAATTCCAAAAACACCGTCCCCCCCTCACTCACGCCATTTCTTCCGGTCCTGACCGTGAATAAGTCACCCCCTACCCGTACACCCAACTCATAATAACTCCCCTGGAACACCACTGTCTCCACCTTCCCCTGTATCCCGCCTCTACTCACAAGCTGAATATCCTCCGGTCTCACAAACTTTCCGTTAATCACATTGTACCTCCCCAGCAGCCCCGCCACATATTCGTCTACCGGTTTCCGATACACCTGCTCCGGCGTCCCCTGCTGCACCACTCCCCCATGCCGTAAAACCAATAGCTCATCCGCCCAACCCATCAAGTCCAGCGGGTCATGCGAAACCAACATATACGTCAAATCGAACTTCTCTCCCAAATCCCTTATCACCGCCTTCAGCACATCTTTATGAATCAAATCCAAATTCGAAAACGGCTCATCCAGCAACAGCAACCGCGGCGGCTTCACAAGCAGCCTCGCGAGTGCAATCCGCTGCCGCTCTCCCCCCGATAGCTGATCCGTACGACGGGCCAGCAGATGATCAATCTGGCAGATCGCATATAGATCGGCCGCATCCTCCTCCGAAAGATCATTCGCATAGCTCAGCACCTCACTCACCCGGTAGTTATGCCACAGCTCGAAATGCTGCGACAGATAGGCAATCCCCGGCTCCCCCGCAACAAGCCGCTCCAACGGCCCCAGCACCCGCTTCCCCTCAAAACGCACCTCCCCCTCCTCGGGCTGTACCAACCCGGCGATCGCCTTGAGCAACGTGCTCTTCCCCGAACCAGTCTCCCCCGCAATGGCCAGCTTCTGCCCCTTTTGCAAAGTGAAACTGATCCTCGCGCCTAACCGATTCACCTGTAAGAAATCCATAAGTCCAAAAATAAGTAATTTGCGCCCATGGACCATCCATCACCACTCAGGACAACGAACCATCCCCCTGAGCTCAGAACCGTCCAGGTCACTCGCTACGTTACCCCCCTTCGGGAAGGCGGCTCCCTGCCCGCCATCGCCGAAGCCGATGACGGGTTCCTATACGTGCTAAAATTCCGCGGCGCAGGCCAGGGCGTCAAATCCCTCGTCGCCGAGCTCATCGGCGGAGAAATCGCCCGCCTGCTCGGACTAAAAATCCCCGAGATCGTCTTTGCCGGGCTCGACCCCGCCTTCGGCCGCTCCGAACCCGACGAGGAAATCCAAGACCTCCTGAAAGCAAGCGTCGGCCTCAACCTGGGCCTGCACTATCTCTCGGGCTCCATCACCTATGACCCAGCCGTGGCCCCCGTCGACGCCCTCACCGCCTCCCGCATCGTCTGGCTCGACGGCCTCCTGATGAACGTCGACCGGACCGCCCGCAACACCAACATGCTCTTCTGGAATAAAGAACTCTGGCTCATCGACCACGGAGCCGCCCTATATTTTCATCATACCTGGGATAACTGGCAGGAACAATCCACCCGCCCTTTCTCCCAAATAAAAGATCACGTCCTGTTACCCTGGGCGGCGAAACTCGAAGAAGTCGACCAGGAATTTCGCCCCCTCCTTACCCCGGAACACATCCAAAACATCGTCGCCCTACTCCCCGACGAATGGCTAGTCAATTGGCCCTCGGGACAGTCACCCAATGAAGTGCGACACACATACATCCAATTCCTAAACACCCGGATCAACCAGTCTGCTATCTTTACAAACGAAGCCCAGCATGTCAGAAAAGCAACTATTTGAATATGCCGTCATCCGCGTAGTCCCTCGGGTCGAGCGTGAAGAGTTTCTCAACACGGGAGTCATCCTCTACTGCCCCCGAAAGAAATTCCTCCAGCTCATCTATACTCTCGACACCGATCGGCTAAAGACCTTCTGCCCCAAGCTGGACATCGTCGAGCTCCAGGAACACCTGAAAGCATTCGAAGCCATTACCCTCGGGCACAAAGACGGCGGCCCCATCGCCCAGCTCGACATCGCCAGCCGCTTCCGCTGGCTCACCGCCACCCGAAGCACCATCCTCCAAACCTCCAAAGTCCACCCGGGCTTCTGTGACGACCCCGCAGCCGCCCTCAAACGCCTGCACGCCCAGCTGGTCCTATAACCAATCCATAACAATCCCCTTCCAATAAAAAAACAAAATTGCCGTTCACACTCCCAACACTATGACCGACATTACCGAAACCATCCAACAGCCCATCGAAGACGCCAGCAAAAGTAAAATCAACGCCTTCGTCGCCCTCTTCGTCGCCATCACCGCCACCTTCATGGCCATCTGCAACGTCAAGGACGGCAACATCGTCCAGGCCATGGACCAGGCACAGGCCCACAGCATCGACTCCTGGTCGTATTATCAGGCAAAAAGCACCAAGCAAGCCACAGTAGAAAGCGTTCTCGAATTGGCTAAACTGCAAAAGACCCCCGGCAGCGAAGAGCTGATTAAAAAATACGAAGCACAAATAAAACGCTACGACGAAGAAAAAGCACAAATAAAAAAAGAAGCCGAAGGCTTCCAAAAACAATACGACGACCTCAATCTTTTCGACGATCAGTTCGACATGACCGAGGCCCTCCTGACCATCTCCATCGCGATGTTCGGCATCGCCTCCCTCACCCAACGCAAATGGCTGCTCTACTTCGCCAGCGGCATGAGCCTGCTCGGCATCATCTTCGGCCTCACCGCCTTCTTCAAGATCAGCCTGCATTCCGACTTCATCTCTAGCATCCTAAGCTAACCCCAAACCTATGCCCAAACCCAAACCCTACGTATCCGGCGTCACCCTATCCCAATCCTGATCCCTATATCGCGTCAGCCACTTTAATGCATAATGCCGCTCGTACACCACACTCGAGTCCAGCTCCCCGCCAGGCTCCTGTTGCTGTATCCGCGCATCCACACAAGCCCAATGCATTCGATAAGCCTTATCCAGCTCATCCAACACCACCGAAATTTCGCGCACATCAACCAAACTCTCTACCCTTGCCCTCTCATTCTGCACCAACAATTTCGTTATCCCCCCAAAATCACAAACACTCGATGGATACACCAGCTCTTCTACCAAACCCAGCGCCCACAACAACACATTAAGACTCTCATACCGCCACAACGCATCCACCCGCTCCTGCCCCTCTAAAGCCTCCT